>CAYSIY010000073.1:0-9633 GCA_964431215.1 uncultured Limnohabitans sp. | reverse complement strand
TCTCCGGGGTGTGCACGGGCAGTACCTGATACGGCTGCCTGTTTAATAAAGAAAGGAAAGCACCATGCGTCACGGTCACGGCCTTCGCAAACTCAACCGCACCAGCGAGCACCGCCTCGCAATGCTGCGCAACATGATGAACTCGCTCATTGAGCATGAAGTCATCAAGACCACGGTCCCCAAGGCCAAGGAACTGCGCCGCGTGATCGAACCCATGATTACCCTGGCCAAGGAAGACACGGTCGCGAACAAGCGTCTGGCCTTCAACCGCCTGCGCAGCCGCGACAGCGTGACCAAGCTGTTCGCCGATCTGGGCCCGCGCTTTGCCAAGCGTCCTGGTGGCTACACTCGCATCCTCAAGATGGGTTTCCGTGTGGGCGACAACGCACCCATGGCGCTCGTCGAACTGGTGGATCGTCCCGAAGTTTCTCAAGCGCCTGCTGCAGAATAAGGTATAATTCAAAGCTTGCCGCGGGGTGGAGCAGTCTGGTAGCTCGTTGGGCTCATAACCCAAAGGTCGTTGGTTCAAATCCGGCCCCCGCAACCAAATTTCAGCGCAAGCTGTCCGTAAAAAAAGACCCGCATCAGCGGGTCTTTTTTTGCCTGCAGAGAGGGTCAGTCCAGCCGATCCAGCAGCCCAAGCAGGGCGTGTCTTACCGTGGCTTCCCGCACAGCCAACCGATCACCTTCGAACACGCATTGCTCACTACTGATGTGTTGCGCCACGAGCCAGGCGAACCAGACAGTGCCGACCGGTTTGTCCTTGCTGCCGCCACCGGGTCCTGCAATACCCGTGACCGCCAGGCTCACCTGGGCGTGTGCATTCTGCAAAGCACCCTTGGCCATGGCGCGTGCAACCGGCTCGCTCACGGCCCCATGCTCTTCAATCAGGGCATCGGGCACCCCCAGCAGCTCGGATTTCGCGCTGTTCGAATAAGTCACGAAACCGCGCTCGAACCAGTGGCTGGAGCCGGGCAGGTCGGTGCAGCGGGCGGCGATCATGCCGCCTGTGCAGCTTTCTGCAGTCACCAGCATCCACCCCCTGCACCGCAGGCGTTCTGCCAGTGACTCGCAAAGTGTTGCTGTGTCCATCAGATGAATCGCCACACAGAAATGACCAGCAGGGTGCAGAAAGCCGCGACCAGATCGTCAAAGAGAATGCCCCATGCACCTCGCCAGCCCCAACCCTTGAAGATGGCGTCTGCCCAGGCCATCGGGCCAGGCTTGACGGCATCAAAGAAGCGGAACAGCGCAAACGCGGCCAGCTGCCCCCAGAAGCCCGTGGGCATGACCAGCCACAGGATCAGCCACATGGCCACGATCTCGTCCCACACGATGAAGCCGGGATCGGCGATGTCCAGTTGATCCACGGTGCGTTTACAAGCCCACCAACCTACCAGCAGGGCCAGAGCGATCAAAAGGCCTTGAGCCGCAGGAGTGAAGATCGGCGCCAGCACCAGCCAGGACAGCCAGCCCCAGAGGCTGCCGATGGTGCCCGGTGCCTTGGGGGAAAGGCCTGAGCCAAAACCAAGCGCCACCAGATGGGCGGGGTGCGAGAGCATGAACGAAGGGCTGGGGCGCTGAGGCATGCTCAATCCTGCGAGAAATGGTCGAATGAGGCAAAACGGTTGCTGACCACATGCCCATTAGCGTCATGCAATTCCAGGCCGGGGCCTGATGTCACGCGGCCGATGCAGGTGACCGGCGTCAAACTGTTTTGCGCGGCGTGCATGACGGCTTCGCGCCGGGAGGCTGGGGCGGTGAAAACCAGTTCGTAATCGTCACCGCCTGACAGCACGCAGGTGCGTACCCACTCGGGCGACAGATGCAGGTCTTCGCGGCAGGACAGCAGCTGTTCGCAAACACCCACTTCCAGTACCGCACCCACACCGCTTTGGCCCAGGATGTGCCCCAGATCACCCAGAAGGCCGTCGCTGATGTCGGCGGCCGCGCTGGCCAAGCCACGCAACGCCGTGCCCAGGGCCACGCGAGGGATAGGTGTTTCCATGCGGGCACGGCAGGCCTGAAAGACCGCTTCTGGCAAACTCAGTTTGCCTCTGAACGCTTCCAGTGCCAGTCGCGCATCCCCCAAAGATCCGCTGACATAAATGTCGTCCCCCACCCGGGCACCGCTGCGCAACAAGGCACGACCCTGGGGCACATCACCGATGACGGTGATGGAAATGTTGAGCGGTCCCTGAGTGGTGTCGCCACCGATGAGCTCGCAGCCGTGTGCGTCGGCCAACGCGAACAGACCTTGCGAGAAACCTTGCAGCCAGGCTGCGTCGGCACGGGGCATCGAAAGGGAGAGCAAAAATGCACGTGGCTCGGCGCCACAGGCGGCCATGTCGCTAAGGTTGACCGCCAGGCATTTGTGGCCGAGTCGGACGGGGTCCAGCGTGCTCAGGAAGTGTCGACCCTCGACCAGCATGTCTGTGGAGAGAGCCAGCTGGTGACCGGGTCGGGGGGACAGGAGCGCGCAGTCGTCGCCGATGCCGAGGTCGGCGCGGTGCGCAGGGCGCTTGAAAAAGCGCTCAATCAGCTCGAATTCACCCATGGGTCAAGAATAACCGCTGGCGCTGCAGGCGCTCAGTGCAAAGTGCGCCCCGCTGTGCCGCTGTTGTCCGACTGCAAGATGAACGCCGCGATCGGCACGTCAAAGCGATGACCATCCACGGCCACAAAAAAGTAACTGCCGTGCATGATCCCGTGTGAGGTTCGCAAGTGGCAGCCGCTGGTATAGCGAAAGGCTTGGCCAGGCTGGAGCAGAGGTTGCTCGCCTACTACGCCCAAGCCTTTGACTTCTTCGGTGTGGCCGCTGGCGTCTTCGATCGTCCAGTGGCGCGAGATCAGTTGTGCAGGTATCCGTCCAGTGTTGGTGATGGTGATCGTGTAGGCGAAGGCAAACTGCCCGGCTGCAGGATCACTCTGCTCGGGCAGAAACCGTGGCTCGGTGTCGATGCTGAAAGCGTAGTCTTTGTCGTGGTCTGGATTGGGCATGGCTGGATGGTAACTGCGACAATCACGGCATGAGCTCCACCTACCGCATTGCCCCTTCCATCCTGTCGGCTGATTTCGCCCGTTTGGGTGAAGAAGTCAAGAGTGTCATCGCTGCCGGCGCCGACTGGATCCACTTTGACGTAATGGACAACCACTACGTGCCCAACCTCACATTTGGCCCGATGATTTGCCAGGCCCTCAAGCCCCATGCCAGGACTGCCTCAGGCCAGCCGGTACCGATCGATGTCCATCTGATGGTCTCGCCGGTGGATGCGCTGGCTGCCTCGTTTGCCGAAGCCGGCGCTGATCTGATCAGCTTTCATCCGGATGCCAGCGCTCATGTGCACCGCAGCCTTCAGGCCATCAAGAGCAAGGGCGTCAAGGCGGGTCTGGTGTTCAACCCGGCCGAGCCGCTGGATGTGCTGGAGTGGACGATCGATGAGATCGATCTGATCATGATCATGAGCGTCAACCCCGGCTTTGGCGGACAGAGCTTTATCGACTCTGCGCTGCGCAAGGTTGAGCAGACTCGTCAGTGGATCGAGCGCAGCGGACGGGATATCCGGCTGGAGGTGGACGGCGGCATCAAGGCCGACAACATCCGCCGCGTGGCCGATGCGGGTGCCGACACTTTTGTCGCGGGCAGCGCCATTTTCGGCAAGCCCGACTACAAGGCAGTGATCGAACAGATGCGCGCGGCCCTGCTCTGATGGGCTTGAACCGTTTTCGCGCTGCCATTGTCGATCTGGACGGCACCATGATCGACACCTTGGGGGACTTCGAGGTCGCGCTCAACCTCACCCTGAGCGATCTGGAGCTGCCGCCGGTCACTCGTGCGCTGGTCGAGCGCACCGTCGGCAAGGGTTCGGAGCACCTGATACGTTCAGTGCTGACACACCAGCTTGCCTTGCCCGTGGGCAGCGGCCTGGTCAATCTGCGGCCCGGGCGTACGGTCGACAATCTCTACGAAGCGGCCTGGCAGCGCTACCAGCAGCATTACCGCCAGATCAATGGCGCGCACTCGGCGGTTTATCCGGGGGTGGAGCAGGGCCTGCAGGCCCTGCGCGATGAGGGCTTGACCTTGGCCTGCCTGACCAACAAGCCGCTGGCTTTTGCCCGCGATCTGCTGATCTCCAAAGGTCTGGCCGGGCATTTCAGCCAAGTGTTCGGGGGAGACAGCTTCGAGCGCAAGAAGCCGGACCCCTTGCCTTTGCTCAAGACCTGCGAAGCACTGGGCACCACTGTGCACGAGACACTCATGGTGGGCGATTCGAGTAATGATGCCCAGGCCGGACATGCCGCCGGATGTGCTGTGGTGTTGGTGACCTATGGCTACAACCACGGTCAGCCCATCCGGCAGACCCCGGCGCTGGCCTGGGTCGATGCCATCACGGACATACCGGACGTTTTGGCGGCGAACTGAGTCCGTTTCAGCGGTCATCGGCCTTTGCTACACTAGGCTCATCATGTTTTTCATCCACCATCCCACAAGCGCAGCCCTTGCGCAGGTCTTCACCCATCGTGGAGACCGGGGAGCCTGGCCCTGGCGTCAGCCGGCCTGATTGATTTCCTGCCGGCGGCCTTGTCCGCCAACCGCGCCCGGCACCTGCCGGGCAACTGGATGAACCCGCGCACCCTCCATGCAAGCTCTACAGGGTGCCGAGCCAATGAAAGCTCACCCATGATCACCGAACTCGAATTCAAAAGCCTGGCCAGCCAGGGCTACAACCGCATCCCGCTGATGCTCGAAGCCTTTGCCGACTTGGAAACGCCGCTCTCCCTCTACCTCAAACTGGCCCATACCAAGGACGGCGGCAAGTACAGCTTCCTCCTCGAGTCCGTCGTGGGCGGAGAGCGTTTTGGCCGTTACAGTTTCATCGGCTTGCCTGCACGCACGGTGGTGCGCGCCAGCGGCTTTGGTGCCCAGGCCAAAACCGAGGTTGTTCGCGATGGTCAGGTGGTCGAGACGGCCAGCGGAAACCCGCTGGACTTCATTGAGCAGTACCAGCAACGCTTCAAGGTGGCGCTGCGTCCGGGGTTGCCACGCTTTTGCGGCGGGCTGGCCGGCTACTTCGGCTACGACGCGGTGCGCTACATCGAAAAAAAGCTCGAAGCCAGCTGCCCGCCCGATAGTCTGGGCACACCCGACATCCTGCTGCTGCAGTGTGAAGAGCTGGCGGTCATCGATAACCTCTCGGGCAAACTTTATTTGATTGTTTATGCCGATCCGGCGCAGAGCGAGGCCTATGCCAACGGCAAGAAGCGGCTGCGCGAGCTCAAGGATCTGCTCAAGTATTCGGTGAGCGCCCCGGTGGTCAAGGCCAGTCAGACCTACCCAGCCGAGCGCGACTTCGCCAAGGAAGATTACCTGCGGGCGGTCGAGCGGGCCAAGGAGCTGATCGCCGCCGGTGATTTCATGCAGGTCCAGGTGGGCCAGCGCATCAAGAAGCGCTATACCGAAAGCCCGCTGTCGCTCTACAGGGCGCTGCGTTCACTCAACCCCAGCCCCTATATGTACTACTACCACTTTGGTGAATTTCATGTGGTGGGGGCCAGCCCGGAGATTCTGGTGCGTCAGGAGCACACGCCAGAGGGGCAAAAAGTCACCATCCGCCCCCTGGCCGGGACCCGCCCGCGCGGCGCCACACCCGAGAAAGACAAAGCCACCGAGGCCGAATTGCTGGCCGACCCCAAGGAGCGCGCCGAGCACGTCATGCTGATCGACCTGGCCCGCAACGACATCGGGCGCATCGCCAAAACTGGCTCAGTCAAGGTTTCCGAAGCCTTTGTGGTGGAACGTTACAGCCATGTGATGCACATTGTCAGCAATGTCGAGGGCATTTTGCTGGAGGGCATGAGCAATATGGACGTGCTCAAGGCCACCTTCCCGGCGGGCACGCTCACGGGCGCGCCCAAGGTGCATGCGATGGAGCTGATCGACCAGTTCGAGCCGGTCAAGCGCGGCATCTATGGCGGTGCCTGCGGCTACATCAGCTATGCAGGCGATATGGATGTGGCGATTGCCATCCGGACGGCCGTTATCAAGGACCAGACTCTCTACGTGCAGGCCGCTGCTGGCGTGGTCGCCGACTCGGTGCCCGAGATGGAGTGGCGCGAAACCGAGCACAAGGCCCGCGCCCTGCTGCGCGCCAGTGAGCTGGTTGAGGAAGGCCTGGAGTGAATGCCATGACGAACAAGATCAAGCTCCTCATGGTGGACAACTACGATTCGTTCACCTTCAACATCGTGCAGTACTTCGGAGAACTCGGTGCCGAGGTCGAGGTCTTTCGCAACGACGAGATCACTCTCGAAGGCATCGCGGCGCGTGCGCCGGACCGACTGGTGATTTCGCCCGGCCCCTGCTCACCCGCTGAGGCCGGCATCTCGGTCGCGGCCATCCAGCGCTTTGCGGGCAAGCTGCCGATTCTGGGCGTTTGTCTGGGGCACCAGAGCATTGGTGCGGCTTTTGGCGGCCAGATCGTGCGGGCGCAGGTGCAGATGCACGGCAAGACCAGTGTGATCAGCACCACGCAGGAAGGCGTTTTCGCGGGTTTGCCCCAGCAGTTCACCGTCAACCGCTACCACTCGCTCGCCATCGAACGCGAGAGCTGCCCGTCCTGCCTGAAGGTCACGGCCTGGACCGATGACGGCGAGATCATGGGCGTACGCCATACCGAGCTCGACATCGAAGGCGTGCAGTTCCACCCCGAGTCCATCCTGACCGAGCACGGCCACGCCATGCTGAGAAACTTCCTCGTCCGCTGAACCGGAGGCTGCCATGCCCATCACCGCCCAAGAAGCCCTGCTGCGCACCATTGAACACCGCGAGATCTTCCACGACGAGATGCTGCACCTGATGCGGCTGATCATGAAGGGCGAAATGTCACCCGTGATGACGGCGGCCATCATCACCGGCCTGCGCGTCAAGAAGGAAACGATTGGCGAAATCACCGCCGCCGCCCAGGTCATGCGCGAGTTCTCGACCAAGGTGCATGTGCCCGATACCCAGCACCTGGTGGACATCGTAGGCACCGGGGGAGACGGTTCGCACACCTTCAACATCTCGACTTGTTCCATGTTCGTAGCGGCGGCGGCGGGCGCCAAGACCGCCAAGCACGGTGGTCGCAGCGTCAGCAGCAAGTCCGGCAGTGCCGATGTGCTCGAAGCCCTGGGGGCCAACATCAACCTCTCACCCGAGCGCATTGCGGCTTCGGTGGCGCAGACGGGCATGGGCTTCATGTTTGCGCCCAACCATCACCCGGCCATGAAGAATGTCGCTCCGGTGCGCAAGGAGCTGGGCGTACGTACTCTCTTCAACATCCTCGGGCCGCTGACCAACCCGGCCGGTGCGCCCAACATCCTGATGGGCGTGTTCCACCCCGATCTGGTGGGCATCCAGGTGCGCGCCCTGCAACGGCTGGGCGCCGAGCATGCGTTGGTGGTCTATGGACGCGACGGCATGGACGAGGTCAGCCTCGGTGCGGCCACCTTGGTGGGCGAACTCAAAAACGGCGAGATCCGCGAATACGACATCCACCCCGAAGACTTTGGCATGGCCATGGCCAGCAACCGGGCCTTGCGCGTGGAAACGCCCGAAGAGTCGGTGGAGATGCTGCGTGGGGTTCTTGCGGGGCAGCCGGGTGCGGCACGTGACATTGTCCTGCTCAACGCGGGTGCCGCCCTCTATGCCGCAAACGTGACCGACTCGATTGCTGATGGCATCGGCCTTGCCCGCCATGCACTCGACAGCGGTTCGGCCCAAGCCAAGCTGGCGCAGTTCATCTCCTTCACACAGGCGGAAACTGTATGACCGACTCTTTGGGATTTTTTCTGTTGCTCCTTGCTGTTTTGGCTCCATTTATTGGCGCATGGCTGTGGTGGCGCTTTTTTAATAACCCCGATGGAGAGCGCTATTTAAGACAAGACACCCAGAGACCATGGGCTCCCATGCCAGATAAGGAAGTGCGCGATGAGTGACATCCTCAACAAGATCGTGGCCGTCAAGCGCGAGGAGGTCGCGGCCAGTCTCCGGAAAAAATCGCTGGCCGCCATGCGAGCTGATGCCGAAAGTCGCGTTCTCACCCGCGACTTCGAGGGTGCCTTGCGTGCCAAGGTCGCAGCAGGTCAGGCCGCGGTGATCGCCGAGGTCAAGAAAGCCAGTCCGTCCAAAGGGGTGCTGCGCGAGGACTTTGTGCCGGCCGACATCGCCCAGAGCTATGCCGAGGGCGATGGCAAGATTCGTGCAGCCTGCCTGTCGGTGCTGACCGATCAGCAGTTTTTTCAGGGTTGTAACGACTACCTCAAGCAGGCTCGCGCCAGCTGCGACCTGCCGGTCCTGCGCAAGGACTTCATGGTCGACGCCTATCAGGTGTACGAGGCGCGGGCCATCGGGGCGGATTGCATCCTGCTCATTGCCGCGTGCCTGGACGATGACCAAATGGCCGATCTGGAAGACGTGGCCCGCAGCCTCGACATGGCGGTGCTGGTGGAGGTGCATGACCGCGCCGAACTCGAGCGTGCGCTCAAACTCAAAACCCGTTTGGTCGGCATCAACAACCGCAACTTGCGCACGTTTGAAGTGAGCCTTCAAACCACGCTGGACATGTTGCCCGATGTGCCCTCCGACCGACTGCTGGTGACCGAAAGTGGCATTCTGGCGCGCGAGGACGTCCAGCGCATGCGCGATGCGAATGTTCACGCCTTTCTGGTGGGAGAGGCCTTCATGCGGGCCAAGGAACCGGGCATGGCGCTGGCCGAACTGTTTGCCTGATGGCACAGCAGGACTTTGGCTGGACCGATGCCCTCACATCCGCACATCGCCTGCGGCAGTGGCCGCCAGCGTTGAGTCGACTGCAGCCGGGCTGGCAGGATGTGGTGAGGGATTTCTGGTCTGATCCGACGGGACAGACCTTGTCGCAGCGACTCGCACAGGCCCTGGCGCAAGGTGTGGTCATCTATCCCCCCGAGCCGTTTCGTGCGCTGGAGATCACGGCATTGGACGATGTCCGTGTCGTGATCCTTGGTCAGGACCCGTACCACGGCCCGGGCCAGGCCGAAGGCCTGGCGTTCTCGGTGGCCCCGGGGGTGAAGCCACCGCCCAGCCTGCGCAATGTCTTCAAGGAGCTGCAGCGCAGCCTGGGCCTGCCTGAGCCGGCAACAGGCTCCTTGGTACGCTGGGCCCGTCAGGGGGTGCTGATGCTCAACACCAGCCTGACCGTCGAAGACGGCCAGGCTGGCAGCCATGCCCGCTGGGGCTGGCAGGTCCTGACCGATCGACTGGTCGCTCTGGTGGCTGCCCGTGCCGAACCAGTGGTGTTCATGCTCTGGGGCGGGCATGCCCAGGCCAAGCAGCATTTGATTCAGGCGGCAGCGCCGGACGGTCGGCACTTGCTGCTGCTGGCCAACCACCCTTCACCGTTGTCAGCCTTGCGTCCTCCGCACCCTTTCCTGGGGTGCGACCATTTCGCTCAGGCCAATGCCTTTCTGGCGCAAACTGGCCAAAAAACCATGGAGTGGTGAAAAAAGTGCTGCCCGGCTTGTGACGCGTCGAGAAAAGATGGCATAATCTGAGGCTCGCTTTGGAGGGGTGCCCGAGTGGCTAAAGGGGGCAGACTGTAAATCTGTTGGCTTACG
>CAYSIY010000072.1:0-9639 GCA_964431215.1 uncultured Limnohabitans sp. | reverse complement strand
ACACACCGCTGATCACCCGCATCAAGGCCGGGTCTGTTCGCATCGAGACGGCTGACGGCGGCGAGGAATTCGTCTTCGTGGCCGGTGGCATCCTGGAAGTGCAGCCCGACTGCGTGACCGTGCTGTCCGATACCGCCATCCGCGGCAAGGACCTCGACGAAGAAAAGGCCAACGCCGCCAGGCAGGCTGCCCAGGAAGCCGTCCGCAACGCCAAAAGCGAAGTGGATCTGGCCACCGCCCAAGCCGAATTGGCGGTGCTGGCCGCTCAGCTCAGCGCACTGCGCAAGTACCGCGGCAAGAAGTGAAGCTTCACGCCACGGCGCAAAACCCGGCACAGTGATGTGGCCGGGTTTTTTGTTGACCGTATCACACGGCAAAATGCGCTTTTCGACCACACTACAGCCCATGAAACGCCAAGGACTTCAGGCCGCCACCCTGGGCGGCACGCCTGACGATGTGGAGCAGGCTTTCTATGAAGCGCTCAACCAGGGCGAGATTGACCCCTTGATGGCCTGCTGGGCCGAAGAAGATGAGGTGGTCTGCATCCATCCCGGGGGTGAGCGCTTGATCGGGCATGGGGCCATCCGCAGTGCATTCGAGGCGATGTTTGCCCAGGGCCGTGTGGCCGCCCGGCCTGAGCGCATTCACAGGATCGATGCGCTGGCCTGCTCGGTCCACCATCTGGCCGAAAGGCTGCAGTTGCTGACCCCGCATGGCGAACAGATCACCTGGGTCACAGCCACCAACGTTTACCACAAGACGCCACAAGGCTGGCGCATGGTGGCCCACCATGCGAGCCCGGGCGCGGAACCAGACAAACCGGATCGGACCGGCAAGACTTTGGTGTTCCACTGATGCGGTATCAAGCCCCATGGTGGCTGCCCGGTGGCCACCTGCAGACAATTTGGCCGGCGCTCTGCGCACGCAAGCGTCACGATGACGCACGACCCTTGCGCCGTGAACGCTGGCTGACGCCCGATGGTGATTTCATTGATGTGGACCGACAAAGCGCCAGTGCAGGCCATCGCCCGCTGATGGTCATGTTTCATGGCCTTGAAGGCTCCTCGGACAGCCACTATGCGCAGGCCTGTGCAGACTGGGCGGCTGAGCACGACGTGCATTGGGTCATGCCGCATTTCAGGGGTTGCAGCGGCGAGCTCAACCATGCACCACGCGCATACCATTCGGGTGACCATGAAGAAATTGACTGGATCCTGCACCGCCTGCGCCGCGAGCACCGAAGCTGGGGTGGACAAGCCTGTGTGGCGGTGGGCGTATCGTTGGGGGGCAACGCGCTGATGCGCTGGGCGGGTGAGCATGGCCAGTCGGCAGCGGATCAGGTCGACGCTGTGGCCGCCATCTGCTCCCCGCTGGACCTCGCTGCCAGTGGACAGGCCATCGGGCGCGGTTTCAACCGGCAGGTCTACACCCGCATGTTCCTGCGCACCATGAAACCCAAAGCCCTGGCCAAACTCCAGCAGCATCCGGGCTTGTTCAGCGCGCAACGTTTACGCGCGGCTCGCGATCTGTTTGAATTTGACAACGTGTTCACCGCACCCGTCCACGGTTTCAAGGATACGCACGATTACTGGCGGCGTGCGTCGGCCAAACCCCTGCTGCACCGCGTGCGCGTGCCCGCCCTGCTGGTCAACCCGATCAACGACCCCTTTGTGCCAGCACACAGCCTGCCGCGCCCGCACGAGGTCAGTACCAGCGTGACCCTTTGGCAACCCCGCCACGGCGGACACGTGGGTTTTGCAGTGGGGCGCTGGCCGGGCCATGTGCGCGAATTGCCCGATCGGGTCGGCAGCTGGCTGCTGCAGGCGGCCGCCCGTACAACGGGAGATGCGCATGGATGACCTCGTTCGCCGGGCCATGGCCAAATGGCCGCATGTGCCCGACTGCTATGGTTGGCTGGGACTGGACAGCCGGGGCCTGTGGCACATGCGCGACGACCGCGTACAAGCCTTGGGCAGCTTCCAGAGTGGCATCCCCGGGGCCAAGGGCTCGGTGCTGCGCCATGACAAGCTGATTGACTTCATCCAGCGTAACTACGAGGCCGATGCGCAGGGGCGCTGGTACTTTCAGAATGGCCCGCAGCGGGTGTACGTCGAGCTCGAAAGCACACCGCTGATCTGGCGTGTAGAGCACGACGGCAGGGTGACGGCCCATACCGGACAAGGCGGTGAGGTGCTCGATTGCCTGACGGACGAGACGGGCCGTCTGTATTTGCACACGCCGCACGGGCTCGGGCTGGTGCACACACAGGATGTCGTCCTGGCAGCAGAGCTGATCGAGCAAGGCCGCTGGACGCTCAATGAATGCCGCTGTGAGGCGCTGCCCGAACGCTTTGGCTACGTGCAAAGCCCCGAGCGAAATCGGAGCCCCGAAAACAAAAAAGCCGACCGCAAGGTCGGCTGTTAAGCGGTCCGGGGACGGCTTATTTCTTGTCGGCCTCGGGCGCGGCGGGGGCCTTGGGCTCTTCGAACTTGGCACCAGCGTTGTTCGCCATGTATGCCACTGCGCGGGCGATCTCGGTATCGCTGAAGTCGCCGCCACCTTGCGCGCCCATGGCGCCCTTGCCCTTGAGGGCGGAGCTGACCAAAGTGTCAAAGCCCTGCTTGATGCGGCCACCCCAGGCACCTGCATCCCCCAGTTTCGGAGCACCGGCAGCACCGGCGTTGTGGCAGGCCGCGCATTGCGCCTTGTAGACCTCTTCGCCGGCCTTGAGCGGGCGATTGGCATCACGCACTTCGACCACGCCGACTTTCTGGATGCGTGCCGCCTGAGCGCGGTCGGCATCGCTGGCACCGGGAGCCTCCTTGTTGGCGGAGGTCACGAAATACACCAGACCGATGATGATGAAAACAGGCAGCACAAAAGAAGCGATGCTGGCCCAGACCAGCTGTTTGGGGGTTTTGATGGGACCCGTGTGGGCTTCGTGCTGATCGTGGCTGTTGCTCATGGCATCCTCTGAAGAATCGCCCTGTGTGGACAGGACAGGTGTGGACCGAAATCAACCCGTAATTATAACGGGCCGTCCTGCATGGACCTCGCGGTTCGCTGCCTCTTGCAGCGGGCGTGCGATAATTCGAAGCACAAGGGAATGCGGCTGTAGCTCAGTGGATAGAGTATTGGCCTCCGAAGCCAAGGGTCGTGGGTTCGATCCCCGCCAGCCGCGCCACAGGGCTTTGTCGGACTTTGCCGACAGCCTGCGCAAGAAGGCCAACCTGAGCGGTTGGCTTTTTTGTTTCTGGATGACCCCCTGCAGGCTCTGCAGGCCAGGCGTCAGCCCAGGCAGGACGGCCGTGTCTGGGTCGGCCCGTATCCGCTGCGACAATCGATGCAAAGACAGGAGCGGATACGGATGCGGAACGGGGTGCACAAGAGGCGGCGCGAATGGCCAGTGCTGCTGGTGCTGTTGTGGCTGCTGGTCACCAGTGTCCAGGCGCAGGCCGAGCCTGCAGCGGCCGCCCGGCCCGGCGTGGTGGTGGTGCTGGCCGGCGGCGGAGCCAAGGGCTTTGCCCATCTGGCCGTCTTGCGCCGCCTCGAGCAAGACAAGGTGCCGGTGGCGCGCATCGTGGGCACCAGCATGGGAGCCGTGATCGGCGGGCTCTATGCCAGCGGCCTGAGCATCGAGGAAATCGAGCGCATCATGGGCAATCTGGACCCGGCCCGCGTGGCACTTGACCAGATTGGACGCCAGGAATTGCCCTTGCGTGCCCGTGAATACCAGCGCCAGTACCCTGTTGAAATGGAATTCGGCCTGAAGGCCGGACAACTGAGTTTTGCGCGCGGCCTGAGCGACGGGCAGCGCATTCTGGCCCTGCTTCAGCAACTGACCGCCCATGTGCCACCCTGGGTCGATTTTGATGCACTGAAGATCCCGTTCCGGGCGGTGGCCACGCGCTACCGTGATGGGGAACCCACCGTCTTTCGACAAGGCTCCTTGCACATGGCCATTCGGGCCAGCATGGCCGCACCCGGTGTTTTTGCGCCGGTCGAGGTCCATGGCGAGACCTATGTAGACGGGGGGCTGGTGGCCAATCTGCCCGTGGAGGTGGCCCTGCAGGAGGGGGCCGCGGTGGTGGTGGCCTCCTATCTGGGACAGTCTGCGGACAATGCGGATGCGCAGGCGGGCAACGCGCTGGTGGTGGCCAATCAGATGCTCGACATCCTGATCCGGCAAAACGAAAAGCGCAATCTCGCCCTGCTGCGCCAGCAGGATTTGCTGGTGCAACCTGCACTCAAGGATGTGGGGTTTACCGACTTTGGCCGCGCCACGGAAATCGTTGCCATGGGCGAAGAGGCGGTGCAGCAGCTCGATGCGCAATTTGCCAGGCTGGCGCAAGTTCATGCGCAAACTGTGGTTGCAGCCATGCCCAGGCAGCGATTTGACGAACGCGAAATTCGCATTGATGAGGTTCGGGTATCGGGCACACGGGACACCAATGCCCGCTACGTTGCAGCGGCCTTTGCTGCCCAACGCGGACGGCCGTTTTCGGTTCAGGCGGTGGCCGCAGCCATCGATCAGCTCTACACCAGTGGCTACTTTGAGCGGGTGAGCTACAGCCTCGAACAAATTCAGGATGGTCGTTATGCCTTGCTGGTCGATGTGAATGAAAAGCCCTACGGCCCCCATTTTTTCAAGACCAGCCTGGGCTTCTCGACCGAACGGGAAGGGGTCAATCAGTTTGCCGTGGGACTGGGCTACAGGCGCCCCTGGCTGACCGCTTCGGGCCTCGAATTGGCCGTAGACGCCCAGGCCGGGACACAAAGCGCATTGGGCGTCAAGCTCTACCAGCCGCTGGGTGAGGCGCTGGGTTTGCAGGCCTATGCCGATTACCGCAGCACCCTCAGGCCGGTGTATGCGCCCGTGGATGTGCCCGTCAGCACCTCGGGGCGGCTTGCCTATGCACAGGTGTCGGGTCGTTCGGCGGGTCTTGATCTGGCCAGGGATCTGGGGCGCAGCGCGGTGCTGCGGCTCGGCTGGGTCGAGCGCAGACTGGACTACCAGCTCGATACCGCAGGCCTGGTCAGTGTCCCGCTGCGAGGCGCTGGGGTCTACAGCCTGTCCCTGGACGAGCAGCGTTTACGCTATGGTGCATGGCGTGTGCAGTGGCTGGTCGATGCGCTGGACTCGGTGAACTTTCCGCAGCGGGGCCATTACATCAATGCAGTGGCCGAGCATGCCGGCACGCAAGCAGGCCTGCGCAGCTACTCGCTCAGTGCCCGCTGGGCGTATCCCCTGCGCAGTCACATCCTCAACCTCGGTCTCAACCTGGCACAAACCGACGTATCGAGCAGTTGCACGAACTGTCGAGCCCCTGCCCACCTGTACCTCGGCGGCTTCCAGAACATGGGGGCCTTCCGCATGGGTGAGCTGGTGGGCAATCGACTCACTCATGCGTACGCCACCTACATGTACCGCTGGTCAGACGGAGGCTTGCTGCGTCAGAAAACCTTTATGGGTGTCACGGCCGAAGTGGGCGATGTCTGGTTTGAGGGCCAGGCACACGCCGCGCGCTACAGCGGCACCGTGTTCATGGCGGTCGACAGCAAGATCGGCGATCTCTACCTCGGACTGGCCCGCGGCAGCCAGGGTGCTGCCAATGCCTTTGTCCAGTTGGGGCGACGCTTTGGCTGGTGAGTGGCGTTGGCCTGTGCAAGCGCAGCAGGCTCAGCGCGCCAGGGAAACATCGTTTTTGTGACGGGGAGTGCCGATAGGCCGACTGCTCTGCCCTTGCTGGGTGGCCGCGATGTCTTCGGGGCTGGGGTACTGGTCGAGCAGCCAGTAGTCGAACACCCGGCGCACGATGGGTGCAGCATGGGCGGCACCAAAGCCTGCGTTTTCCACAATCGCGGCAACCGCGATGCGCGGTGAATCGGCGGGCGCGAAGGCCATGTACAGCGCATGGTCGCGCTGGTGTTCGGCCAGCCTGGCGGCGTTGTATTTGTCTTTCTGGCCAATGGTTACCGCCTGGGCTGTTCCGGTCTTGCCTGCGCTGGTGTAAGGCGCACCCGCGAAGACCTGAGTGGATGTACCGCCTGTGGTCACGCCAATCAGACCATTGCGGATCACGTTCAGGTGTTCGGGGTTGTAGCCCAGGTTGACCGGTGTGGCCGATGCCGTTGGTTGCGCCTGGTGCGTCAGGGCGTCCTGTGTGGCGCGCACCACGCGTGGCGTGTGGCGAATCCCGCCATTGGCCAGTGCCGAAGTGGCCGTGGCCAGTTGCAGCATGGTGAAGGTGTTATAGCCCTGTCCAATGCCCAGCGAAATGGTCTCACCGCCGTACCAGCGCTGTTGTTCCGGGCGCTTGTAGGTCCTGCGCTTCCAATCGGTGCTGGGCAGAACGCCTCGCACTTCCCCGGGCAGGTCGATGCCCGTGAGCTGTCCAAATCCCAGGGGCTTCATGAAGTCATGGATGGTGTCCACGCCCATTTCATTGGCCAGCGAGTAGTAATACACATTGCTCGACAGCACGATGGAGCGGACCATGTCAACCGGGCCGAGGCCTTGGTCGCCATGGCTGCGGAAGGTGTGGCCACCATAGCTCCATGTGCCGCTGTCATGGATGATGGTGCTGGCACTGCGTTTGCCCGTGGACAGTGCCGCCAGCGCCATGAAAGGCTTGTAGGTTGAGCCCGGTGGGTAGGTGCCACGCAACGCACGATTGAGCAGGGGTTTATCGATGGATTCGTTGAGCATCTGCCAGCTCTCTGCATCGATGCCCTCCACAAACAGATTGGGGTCGAAGGTGGGCTTGCTGACGAAGGCCAGCACCTCGCCCGTGTTCGGGTCCATGGCCACCAGCGCGCCTCGGCGTTGGCCGTACAGCTCTTCCACCAGTTGTTGCAGCTTGATGTCGATCGAGAGCACCACGTTTTTGCCCGGTATGGCCGGGCGGCTGGACAGGCGCCGGATCGCCCGGCCACCCGCCGAGGTTTCGACTTGCTGCACGCCCGTGATGCCGTGCAGTTCACGTTCATAGCTTTGCTCGACCCCCAGCTTGCCGATGTATTCGGTGCCCCGGTAATTGCCTTCCTCGTCTTCCTCTTCAATACGCGCTTTCTCGCGGGCATTGATGCGGCCGATATAGCCCACCACATGGCTGGCCAGCTCGCCGTAGGGGTATTGCCTGAACAGCCGCGCCTTGATCTCGACCCCCGGGAAGCGGAAATGTTGTGCTGAAAAACGGGCCACTTCCTCCTCGCTCAGTCGGGTTCGGATGGGCAGGGAGTCCAGGCTGCGGGATTCCTCGCGCAAGCGCTTGAAGCGCCGGCGATCCCGGGGCTGGATGTCCACGATGGTGGAGAGTTCCTGGATGGTGGCTTCCAGGTCGGGTACTTTGGAGGGGGTGATTTCCAGCGTGTAGGCCGAGTAGTTGCTCGCCAGTACCACGCCATTGCGATCGAGGATGGTGCCGCGCGGCGGCACGGTGGGCAATACGGCCGTGCGGTTGTTCTCCGCCTGCTCGAGGAAGCTCTCGTGGGCCACGATCTGCAGATAGGCCAGTCGCGAGAGCAGCAGCGCAAAGCACACCAGCACCAGCACCAGCATGATCAGCACCCGGTGCCTGAATCGGTGCAGCTCGGCCTGGATGTTGCGCAGCTCGGCTAGAGAAGGCAGGTGCAGCGACATGGTCAGAGCGGGCGGATGTCATCGCTGTCCACCGGACGGCGTTGTGGTGCCAGCAACAGATGCCCAAACACCGGCCACAGCGCAATTTGCAGAAGTGGAGCGATCAGCTGCTGCCATTGTGGCCACACATCGTGGGTGATCAGCCGGGTCAGCCATTCGACGATGCCCCCCAACACAAACAGCGGTAGCACCTGCAAGGCCTGTTCGCGAATGGGAAACCACAAAATACGTCGGCCCATCCAGCCGGCCAAGTGGCTCATGCAGATGTAGGCCAAAGCGTTCTGACCCAGCAGTGCGGACTCGTGCACGTCCACCGCCAGTCCCAGCGAAAAAGCTGCCAGCATGCCCACGCGCCTGGGCTCGTACACAGTCCAGAAGACGAGCACCAGGGCCAGCACGTCCGGCATCCAGCTTTGGTTGGCGAGACCCAGAAGCATGTGAAGCGTCAGTGCCAGCAACAGGCTCAGTGCGATAAAGCGAGGGTTGACAGGCAAGAGCAAATGCCGGCCGCCGGGCATGATCATGGTGTCGTCTCCCGGGCCGCGCTTGCTGAAGCCGCCGCAGCGGCGGTGCCATGCCCACGCGAGCGGGCAGACGGTTCCGGCTTGACCGGACGTTCGGGCAGGTTGTCCACCGGGGCCAGGATCAGCATGTGCCGCCCTCGGGACTGAGCCACTGGCGAGGCATACGCCTTGGCGAATGCGGTATCGATGCGTCGGTCAATGTGGCGCACGCGACCGACATGCAAGCCCGGTGGATACACCGCATCGATACCGCTGGTGGTCAGCAGGTCGCCCTCCTTGAGGTCGGCGCTGGCCGGGACAAAGCGCAGTTCCAGCGAGCCACCCAGAGTGTGTGGATCGCCTGCGGCGATAAAGCGCTGACCGGTGCGCGCATTGAGCACCGGGATGTTCTGGTTGCGATCGGTCAGCAGCGTCACCTCGCTCAAATGAGGGTACACCCGCGTGACCTGCCCGACCACGCCGGCCACATCGACCACGGCGGAACCGGCCACAACCCCTGAGACACTGCCCTTGTCAACAACGATGACATGGCTGTAGGGGTCGGCTGTCTCATAGAGCAGTTGAACCGCCCTGGAGGGGCCGGGCGTGTCCAGTTGCAATTGCAGCAATTCCCGCAGCTGGCGGTTTTCCTGCAACAACTGTTCGGTCTGCTGCAGGCGCTGGGCCTGGGCAATGGTCCGGCTCTGGTACTGGCGTGCTGCATCGCGGGCCTGGTCCACGCCGGTGAAGTAGTCCTGCAAGGCGCTGCCGGCCCGCTCGGGCAGCAGCACCAGCCACTGCAAAGGAGCCAGCACCAGACTGATCGCCGAGCGCAGGGGTTGCGAGAGTCCCAGCCGATGGTCAGCCGACATCAGCAGCAGGGACAGCAGCCCGAACAGCACCAGCTTGGACAAGGCCGACAGGCCCTGCCTGAAAAACGGGGGGGGGCTGCGATCAATGGAGTCCAGGGCCATGGGTGTGCGAGGTTGCGAAGGCCGGTGGAGCCGCCAGGCAGGCAGCAGGGCTGCAGGCGGCGGGACTTATTCGCTCGTGAAAATGCTGCCCAACTGATCCATGCGCTCGAGCGCCATGCCACAACCCCGTGCCACGCAGGTCAGGGGGTCTTCGGCCACCAGCACCGGCAAGCCGGTTTCCTCGGCCAGCAGGCGGTCCAGGTCGCGCAGCAGTGCACCACCCCCGGTGAGCATCATGCCGCGCTCGGCGATGTCGGCCCCGAGTTCGGGCGGAGTCTGCTCCAGTGCGGTTTTGACGGCCGAGACGATCTGGTTGAGCGGGTCGGTCAGGGCTTCGAGAATTTCATTGGAACTGATCGTGAAGCTGCGCGGCACGCCCTCGGAGAGGTTGCGGCCCTTGACTTCCATCTCCCGGACCTCGCTGCCGGGAAAAGCCGAGCCAATGCTTTTCTTGATGGCTTCCGCTGTGGGCTCGCCAATGAGCATGCCGTTTTTGGGGGGAATGTAGTTGATGTTGGCC
>CAYSIY010000071.1:0-9722 GCA_964431215.1 uncultured Limnohabitans sp. | reverse complement strand
ATTTTTTTTCTTGACACGTGCTTCTATATCGCTCATGGGTTCCCTCTGTGGGTTGTGAAAAGCTGAGATTTTACCCGTTTGGGCATGGGGTTCCGAGGCTCTGGCCTCAGGCCATGAACATGCCGCCGTTGACATGGATTTCCTGCCCCGTGACATAGCCAGCGCGCGCGCTGGCCAGGTACGCCACAGCATGGGCAATGTCGTCGGGCTTGCCCAGATGGCCCAGGGGAATCTGGCCCAACAGGGCTTTTTGCTGGTCTTCAGGCAGGGCTGCGGTCATGTCGGTCTGAATGAAACCCGGGGCCACGCAGTTGACGGTGATGCCACGGCTGCCCAGCTCGCGGGCCAGCGCCCGGGTCATGCCCGCCACACCGGCCTTGGCGGCGGCGTAATTGGCCTGCCCGGGGTTACCGGACGCACCCACCACGCTGGTGATGCTGATGATGCGTCCATAGCGCTGCTTCATCATGGGGCGGATCACGGCGCGGCTCATGCGGAACACGGCCTTGAGATTGGTGTCGACCACCGCATCCCAGTCGTCGTCCTTCATGCGCATGGCCAGTTGATCGCGGGTGATGCCGGCATTGTTGACCAGTACCTGCAAGCCCCCGTGCGCCTTGACGATGGCATCGATCAGGGCCTCTGCGGCAACGGCATCCGTCACGTTCAGGTTGGCACCACGGCAGCCCGGGAAGGCCGACAGGGCTTGACTGATTCTGGCGGCGCCGTCGTCAGAGGTGGCCGTGCCGATCACGATGAAACCCTCGCGGGCCAGTTGCTCGGCAATGGAAGCGCCGATGCCCCTGGAGGCACCGGTCACGAGGGCTACTTGCTTGTCGCTCATGCCAGGATTCCTTTCACTTCGGCCAGCGTGGCCGGGTCGTACAGCGCCAGGCCGTTGAGCTCGGCATCGATGCGCTTGGTCATGCCGGCCAGCACCTTGCCCGGACCGCACTCGACCAAGGTGGACACGCCACGGGCCTTGATGGCCTGAACGCACTGCACCCAGCGCACCGGGCCAAAAGCCTGGCGGTAGAGGGCATCGCGGATGCGATCGGCATCGGTTTCGACGGCCACATCAATGTTGTTGACCACCGGGATCTGCGGCGCGGCAAGCTCCAGCGTGGCCAGTTTTTCGCGCAGCTTTTCGGCCGCAGGCTTCATCAGACTGGAATGAAAAGGAGCAGAGACCGGCAGCGGCAGCGCCCGCTTGGCACCCAGACCCTTGAGCACTTCGCAAGCCTTGTCCACGCCGGCCTTGGTGCCGGCGATCACGGTCTGGGCTGCATCGTTGAAGTTGACGGCCTCGACCACTTCGGCGCTGCCTGCGCCAAAACCGGCCTGCGCCGCCTGACAACCCTCGATGACCTTGTCCGAGGGCAACCCCAGAATGGCGGCCATGGCACCCACGCCCACCGGCACCGCTTCCTGCATGGCCGCTGCGCGCAGACGCACCAGCGGAGCCGCCTGCTGCAAACTGAGCACGCCCGAAGCCACCAGCGCGCTGTACTCGCCCAGGGAGTGACCGGCCACCACGGCCGGCCTGGCGCCGCCTTCGGCCAGCCAGGCCCGGTAGGCGGCCACACCGGCTACCAGCATCACCGGCTGGGTGTTGGTGGTCAAGGCCAGGGCTTCCTTGGGGCCGTCCTGGATGAGCCGGGTCACGTTCTCGCCCAGGGCATCCGAAGCTTCCTTGAGGGTTTCGATCACGGCGGGGTGGTCGCCCCAGGCGTCCAGCATGCCCACCGATTGCGAGCCCTGGCCGGGAAATACGAAAGCAAATGTCGTCATGTTGTTCTGACTGGAAACAGGAAATCAGTATTTGACGAGGACCGAGCCCCAGGTGAAGCCCCCACCCACGCCTTCGAGCATGAGGTGCTGACCACGCTGGATGCGGCCATCACGCACGGCAGCGTCCAGCGCCAGCGGGATGGATGCGGCCGAGGTGTTGCCATGCTGGTCAACGGTGACCACCACCTTTTCGGCGGGCATCTTCAGCTTTTTGGCGGTGCTTTGCATGATGCGGATGTTGGCCTGGTGCGGGATCAGCCAGTCGATGTCGCTGTCCTGCAGGCCGGCCTTGGCCAGGCTGGCACGTGCGGTTTCTTCGAGCACGCCCACAGCCAGCTTGAATACCGCCTGACCGTCCATTTTGAGAACCGGATCGCCCAGGACGTTGCCGCCCGAGACATGGCCCGGCACGCAAAGGATGTCGCGGTGCTTGCCGTCAGCATGGATGTCAGTCGCCAGAACGCCGGGCTGATCCGATGCCCCCAGCACCACGGCGCCCGCGCCGTCGCCAAACAGCACGCAGGTGGTGCGGTCCTTGAAGTCCAGAATGCGGCTGAAGACTTCAGAGCCAATCACCAGCGCTGTTTTGACGCAACCGGCCCGGATCATGGCGTCGGCAACGGTCAGGGCGTAAATGAAACCACTGCAAACCGCCTGCACATCAAACGCAGGGCAACCCGCGGTGCCGAGTTTGTTCTGCACCATGGTGGCGGTGGAGGGGAAGACCATGTCGGGGGTGGAGGTCGCCACAATGATCAGGTCCAGGTCAGCGGCTGTGAGGGCGGCCGCATCGAGGGCACGTCGGGCGGCTTGCGTGGCCAGATCGCTGCTGCCCACGCCGTGCTCGGCAAAATGGCGCGCCCGGATGCCGGTGCGCTCCACGATCCATTCGTCCGAGGTTTCCACGCCCTGCTGCGCCAGCTCGGCAGCCAGGTCAGCGTTGGTCAGGCGCCTGGGCGGCAGGTAACTGCCCGTGCCCAGAATGCGGGAATAAATGCTCATATTGATGTGGCTGCTGCAGCCTCTGATGCTTGGTCCGGCCCTGCCAACAAAGGGGCCGCATGCGCAATCCGGGTTCGGACACGGTCCAGCAATTGGTTTCGGGCTGCATCATAAGCCCGGATCAGGGCCTGCTCAAAAGCCACTTCGTCGGCCGAACCGTGGCTCTTGAAGACCAGCCCCCTCAAGCCCAGCAAGGCCGCGCCGTTGTAACGGCGATGATCGACCTTGTTTTTGAAGGCAGATAACACCGGAAGCGCCAAGATGGCCACCATTTTCGTGAAGATGTTGCGAGAAAATGCCTCTTTGAGGAATCCCCCCACCATGGTGGCCAGCCCTTCACTGGCTTTGAGGGCCACATTGCCGACAAAACCATCGCAGACCACAATGTCGGTCGTTCCCTTGAAGATGTCGTTGCCCTCAACGTTACCGTAAAAATTCAGATCACCAGAATTGCCAGCAGATCGCAGAAGTTCGGCGGCTTTTTTGATGACTTCACTGCCTTTAATGACCTCTTCACCAATGTTGAGCAGGCCGACAGAAGGTTGATCCTTGTCCTCCAGCGCCGACACCAGGGCTGAACCCATCACGGCAAACTGCAGCAGGTGCTCGGCGGTGCAATCCACATTGGCCCCCAGATCCAGGACAGTGGTCCCACCGCCCTTGGCATTGGGCATCTGCGTGGCGATGGCCGGGCGATCAATCCCGTCCAGTGTTTTGAGGAGGTAGCGCGCCACCGCCATCAGCGCGCCCGTATTCCCGGCCGACACCGCCACGTGGGCCTCGCCGCTCTTGACCTGTTCGATCGCGATGCGCATCGAGGAGTTCTTTTTCTTGCGCAACGCCACCTCCACCGGATCGTCCATTTCCACCACTTCGGTGGCTTCGACGATGCGCACCCGCGGATCGGGTCCGATGCTCAGGGCTTGCGGCCGCCCCACCAACAGCAGACGGGCATCGGGGTGCCTCTGCAAAAAACGACGGCAGGCCGCCAAGGTGACTCGCGGACCGTGGTCACCGCCCATGCAGTCCACAGACAAGGTGATGGAAGTGGGGAGGGTCATGCCAGAACAGACAGAAAGACGAGACCGAAAAAACAAAAGCCCGATGCTACCGGATGCAGTAGCTTCGGGCCTTGTGGCCTGGACAGGCTCGGAAAACGGACCCGATCAGGCCTCGTTCTTGGTCTTCAGGACTTTGCGACCACGGTAGAAACCGTTGGGGCTGATGTGGTGACGCAGATGGGTTTCGCCCGTGGTCGGCTCCACGGCAATACCCGGCACGTTCAGGGCATTGTGCGAACGGTGCATGCCGCGCTTGGAGGGCGACTTCTTGTTTTGTTGAACAGCCATGATGGCTCCTTGAGTGCTGGCGCCGCGCTATTTTCAAGACAATCCTGCAAGACAGGCGCAGCTTTTGGTTGATCGGAGGTCGCTGCGAAGAGGATGCCCCTCATCCCGCGCGAAGCCTGTAATTATAAACCAAGCGCCCGGACGGGTCCAGCGCGTGCTCAGCCGCCTTTTTTGAGGGCCGCGAGTGCGGCAAACGGGTTCGGCCGCTCGCTGGCCTCCTCGAAATTCTCGTCGGCCACCCGGCTGGGCAGTGACCGGGGACAAACTTCGTGTCGCGGCACCAGGGGCAATGAGAGGATCAATTCGTCCTCGACCAGCGACAAGGCATCGAAATCCCGGCTGATGACCAGCACATCGGCGTCCGACTCATCGTCCAGCGCCTCGGCCGTCGCCTCGTCGGCCACAAAGAGGAAGTCCCGCCCGGCCGTCATTTTCTCGACCACCGGGGTCAGGCAGCGTTGGCACTGCATGACCAGGTCCACTTGGGCCTGCAGGGCCATGCCGATCTGGGTGCCGCCGCCAGCCACGGGCAGCAGGCGGCCCTGCAGCTGCCAGCGCACCGGGCCGCTCTCGACGCCCCCGCCCACAAACTGCTCCTGGAGCAGGCGCGGCCAGTCGGCCAGCCGCCCCTCACCCTGCAGCTGTGCGCCTGCCTGTGCAAAGGCCTTGATGTCCAGGTGGCGGGGATCGTGGGTTTTGTCCATGGCCTGAGTGTAAGAGAATCAACCCTCATGACCCTTAGCGCCCCCCCCCTGCCCCGCACCGTGGTGCTGGGCTCGACCTCACGCTACCGGCGCGAACTGCTCGCGCGTCTGAACCTGCCCTTCGAGGTGGTCGCCCCCGACGTGGACGAGTCGCCACTGCCGGGCGAAGCACCCCGGGCACTGGCCCTGCGCCTGGCCCTGTCCAAGGCCCGTGCCGTGGCTGTGCGACACCCCGAGGCGGTGGTGATCGGCTCCGACCAGGTGGCCGATCTGGCGGGGCAGCCGCTGGGCAAACCCGGCACGCACGAACGCGCAGTGCTGCAGCTGCGCCAGATGCGGGGGCGGACGGTGGTGTTCCAGACGGCGCTGGCGGTGGTCTGCCTGGCCACCGGTTTTGAACAGGTGGACCTGGCCGAGGTGCGCGTGCGATTTCGCCAGCTGAGTGACGCGGAGATCGACAACTATCTGCACATCGAGAAACCCTACGACTGCGCCGGCAGTGCCAAGAGCGAGGGACTGGGCATCGCCCTGCTCGAATCGATCGACAACGACGACCCGACCGCGCTGGTGGGGCTGCCGCTGATTCGTACCGCCCGCATGCTTCGAGCCGCAGGAGTAAAGCTGCTGTGAGCACGCCCAAAGGCCGTCTGCTGCTGGTCCCCACGCCGCTGGACTTTGCATGCGAAACGACCCGCCCGATTGAAGACGTTTTGCCATTGGCCACTCTGACTGCTGCCGCACGGACCACCCACTGGATCACCGAAAACGCGAAATCGACCCGGGCCTTCCTCAAGCGGGTGGGCGAGCATCAGCCCCTGGCGCTGCCGCTGCAGCAACAAACCCTGACCGAGTTGCCCCGTGAAGTGCACAAAAAAGGAGATCACCAGGGCCGATGGGATGCCCGACCGATGCTCGATGCCGCACTCAATGGCCACGATGTCGGGCTGGTGAGCGAAGCCGGCATGCCGGCTGTGGCCGACCCGGGCAGCTCGGTGGTGCGCGCTGCGCACGATCTGGGCTTGCAGGTGGTGCCCCTGGTCGGTCCGGTTTCGCTGCTGCTGGCGCTCGCCGCCAGCGGCCTCAACGGCCAGAACTTCGCTTTTGTCGGCTACCTGCCGCAAGATGCCACAGAACGAATCACCCGTCTCAAGCAGCTCGAAAGCCTGGCACTCAAGACCGGCCAGACGCAGATGTGGATCGAGACCCCCTATCGCAACCCGGCCATGCTCAGCGCCCTGCTGCAAAGCCTGCAGCCGGGCACCCGTCTGGCGATCGCCAGCGGCCTCACGCTGGCCAGCGCCAGCATCCAAAGCTGCAGCGTGGCCACCTGGAAAAAGTCAGGCTCGGGGCCCGATGCACACACACCGGCGGTGTTTGCCATCGGCGCGTGATCGGTTCAGCGAACCGCAGGGATTTCGCGCAGGGCCTTGACCGAGGCCTCGGCGATGGCTGCACCAAAGCGCTTGGCCAGGCGTTCTGCCACATTTTCGTAGCGGGTGTAGTCGATCACCTCAGGAGACTTGACCACGTCCCGGGCCACGGCGTCCAGGCTGCCCAGTGCGTCGGCCAGGCCCATGTCCACGGCCTGCTGGCCCGTCCAGAAAAGGCCTGAGAACATCTCGGGCGTTTCCTTCAGACGCTCGCCACGCCCGGTCTTGACCACGCCAATGAACTGTTGGTGAATCTGGTTGAGCATGGCTTGCGCATGCTTGCGCTGCGCCTCGGTCTGAGGACTGAAGGGGTCCAGAAAACCCTTGTTCTCACCCGCGGTCATCAGCCGCCGTTCGATGCCCAGCTTGTCCATCAGGCCCGTGAAGCCAAAGCCATCGACCAGCACGCCGATGCTGCCCACGATGCTGGCCTTGTCCACATAAATCCGGTCTGCTGCGGCCGCAATGTAATAGGCGGCCGAAGCGCAGGACTCCTCGACGACCGCATACACCGGTTTGCCGTGCAGGTTTTTCAGGCGGTGGATTTCGTCGCTGATCAGACCGGCCTGCACCGGGCTGCCACCAGGAGAGTTGATCAGCAGCACCAGCGCCCGCGAGCCACTGTCTTCGAGGGCAGAACGCATGGCGGCCATGATGTTTTCGGCGCTGGCACTGCCCTCGGAAGCGATCTCCCCCTTGATGGCCACCATGGCGGTGTGCGGCAGGCTCGGATTGGTGGTGGGCGCGTTGTAGGACCACGCCAACCCAAAGACGGTCACCACAAAAAGCAGCCAGGCCAGTCGCAGACCGTTTTTCCAGCGACGTGCCGTCCGCTGCTCCTGCAGCATCGCCAAAGCCAGTTTTTCAAGGGTTTCGCGTTCCCAGCTGCTGCGCGGGGCTTCGGAGGGGGCGATCGGTTTTTCCTGCAGGTCAGACATCTGGGAATTCAAAAGGTTGAAGGTTGTAGGCAGTATGCCAGTGGACCACGCCGTCGTGCTCGCTCAGGGCGATCTTGACCAGCCCGCCCCGGCAAGGTCCTCCGACACAGTCGCCCGTGTCGGGTGCGTAGGTGGCACCATGGGTGGCGCACATGAGCCAGCGGCCCGTTCCGTCAAAGAACCGGTCGGGCTGAAAGTCCATTTCCATGGCCACATGGGTGCAGCGGTTGAGGTAAGCCTGCACCTGACCCAGGTGACGCACCGCAAAGGCGCGGCAGGTCTGCCCGGCATAGACCACATCGAAAGGCACGGCCCGCCCCCCATTGACCAGATCGGCGCTGTTGCACAAAGGGATCTTCGCATCCATGGCCGGCTCCGGGTCAGGCGTAGGCCAGCAACCAGTCATGCAGCTCACGCACCGAGTGCGCGATGTGCCTGGGCTGCAAAGCATCAAAAGCATCGGGTTCGTGCGCCCCATAACTCACGCCGACACTGGCACACCCGGCATTGACCGCCATCTGCAAATCGTGCGTGGTGTCGCCAATCATGAGGGTCCGCCCGGGTTCCGCCCCAAATTCGCGCATCAACTCGTGCAGCATGCGCGGATGGGGTTTGCCCGCCGTTTCATCGGCCGTGCGTGAGCCATCGAACACATCGCGCAGTTCCACCGCGTGAAGGGCCTCGTTCAGACCCGCCCGGCTTTTGCCGGTGGCCACAGTGAGCCAGTGGTGACGCGATTTGAGCTCGGCCAGCATCTCCAGCACACCGTCAAACAGGCTGATGTCGTGCTGGTGGGCGATGTAGTGGTGGCGATAGCGTTCGCCTAGCAAGGGGTATTTTTCCTTGGGCAAATCGGGGGCGGCATGCGCCAGGGCAGGCATGAGCGCCATGCCGATCACATACGAGGCCTGCTCGCGCGTGGGCACGGTGCCGCCCACATCCTGCACGGCCAGCTGGATACAACGGGTAATGATGGCAGTCGAATCGAACAGGGTGCCGTCCCAGTCGAAGGCGATCAGGTCAAACTGACGGGGTCGGAAGCTGGACATGTGAAATGCATTGCTGAAGTTCGGTGGGCAAGTCGGCCTGCAGCGCGACGCGCTCGCCCGTGGCCGGATGGTTGAACTGTAAACGCCAGGCGTGCAGGAACATGCGCTTGCAGCCCTGCTTTTGCAAGCGCTTGTTCCATTCAAAGTCGCCGTATTTGTCGTCCCCGGCAATCGGGTGGCCCTGGCTGGCCAGATGCACCCGGATCTGGTGGGTGCGCCCGGTCTTGATGGTCACCTCCAGCAGGGTGCACCCCTGCAGGCGCTGGGCCACCTTGACCAGGGTGATGGCGCGCATGCCGTCCGGATCGTCCTTGCCGGTCACCTTGACCCGACGCTCGCCGTCGGGCAACAGGTATTTGTGCAGCGGCTCGTCGATCACTTTCAGGCGTGTCGGCCAGTCGCCCTGCACCAGCGCCAGGTAGGTCTTGCCCGTCTCGCGCTCACGAAACTGGTCCTGCAGGTTTTTGAGGGCACTGCGCTTTTTGGCCACCAGCAAAATGCCGCTGGTTTCACGGTCCAGACGGTGCACCAGCTCCAGCAGCCTGGCCTGAGGACGGGCCTGCCGCAACTGTTCGATCACCCCGAAGCTCACGCCCGAGCCGCCATGCACCGCCACGCCGGCAGGCTTGTCGATGGCCAGCAGGTGCTCGTCTTCCACAATCAGGGGAAATTCGCGCCCCGGGGCCGGCCGCGCCGCCTTTTCGGCCATCTTGTCGGACACACGCACCGGTGGCACGCGCACTTCATCGCCGGCCTGAACCCGGCTGTCGGCGCTGCAACGGCCCTTGTTGATGCGCACCTCGCCGCTGCGGATGATCCTGTACACATGGGTTTTGGGCACCCCCTTGAGATGCCGCATCAGAAAATTGTCCAGGCGCTGCCCACTGGATTCTTCGTCCACCACCAGCCATTTCACCTCCGGCGCGGAAACGGCCGCTTGGGCCTCTATAATGTCTTTCACTGGCTTTTGGCTGTAAGTGGTTGATTTGAATGGAAATGGATTCCTGATCGCAGGAGTTTATTCCAGCCGCTGCTGCAAGCCCTGCCAGATGGTCGATGCCACCCCCGGCTCGATTTGCAGACTGAAGGCCACGAGGCCACAGTGGCAAAACGCCCCGGAGGATGGGCCGACGCCCAGAAACACCGAATACGGAATCCCCAAACCGGGCAGCTTGTGACGAATCGGCTGCCCGCAGGAACAAGGCGAAATGGTTGTGTTGTTCACCAACGTGCTGGCCTGGCTGGCGTGGCTTTTCAAGCCCACGCCAGCCGGTGCCCCCGCATCTGGCAAACTTGTCCCGAACACTGCAGGCTGGCTGCAGCTGCGGACTGCCCTGAACACCCCCCTGACTTCGCCCCATCCACGCGCCCTGAACCCCTTGCCCGAGCCTTCGCTCGGGTAAACGCGTTCGCCCCGGCAATTCCCTTCGTTTCTGGCGTTCTGTCCGGCATCCGTGAC
>CAYSIY010000070.1:0-9733 GCA_964431215.1 uncultured Limnohabitans sp. | reverse complement strand
CTCGGTCCGATGGTCTATGCCGAAAACGAAGGAGAAGTTTTCCTTGGCCGTTCGGTAACCAAGACCACCCACATGAGCGAGCAGACCATGCAGAAGGTCGACTCCGAAGTGCGCCGCATCATCGATGAGCAATACGGTCTGGCACGACGCTTGATCGAGGAACACAGTGACAAGATGCACGCCATGGCCAAGGCCCTGCTCGAATGGGAAACCATCGAAATGGAACAGCTCGATGACATCATGGCAGGTCGCGAGCCGCGTCCTCCCAAGGACTGGACCCCGCGCACCCCCTCATCCGGTGGCGGTAACGGCAGTGGCGGCGCTGCGGTGCCAACCCAGCCTGCACCCACTGCGGCCTGAGCAGCCGTCACAACACACGGGGCTTCGGCCCCGTTGCTATTAGGGAACTGAAATCCCATGATCTGGCAAACCAGTCGTTTCGATATCGATCTTGAAGTGCCCCGGATCATGGGTATCGTCAATCTCACGCCCGACTCTTTTTCGGATGGTGGGCGGCACGACTCGACACAGGCCGCTTTGCGCCATGCGGAACAGTTACTGCGCGACGGTGCCGACATTCTGGACGTTGGTGGTGAATCGACGCGGCCTGGCTCATCCGTGGTGCCTGCCGATGAGGAGTGGCGACGCATTGAGGGTTTTCTGCGTGAGGCCGTGCGCTGGAAGGTGCCGTTGTCGGTCGACACCTACAAGGCCGAGACCATGCGCAAGGCCCTTGATTTGGGGGTGGACATTGTCAACGACATCTGGGCGCTGCAACAACCCGGTGCACAGTCAGTCGTATCTGCTCATCCGCGCAGTGGCATCTGTCTGATGCACATGCACCGCGACCCGCAAACCATGCAGAAAGCCCCCATGGAGGGGAACGTGGTGCCTGTGGTCATGGCATTTCTGGATCATCGGGTGAAGGCCTTGTCCGCCGCGGGCGTACAACCCTCGCGCATCGTGCTCGACTATGGCGTTGGTTTTGGCAAGACGGTCGAGCAAAACTTCAGCCTCCTCGCTCACCAGCAGGCCTTGTTGGCCCTGGGCTACCCCCTGCTTGCGGGTTGGTCGCGCAAATCGTCCTTGGGATCGGTACTGGCCCGTGATGGCCAGACGACTGAGCCTGGACAACGTCAGGCCGCCAGCGTGGCCGCCGCGCTTTTGGCGGTACAGAGAGGGGCCCGCATCGTGCGGGTACACGATGTACGCGAAACAGCCGATGCCTTGTGTGTGCTGCGCCATGTTCAGCAGATTGATCGGTCAGATCAATGAAGGGCTTGGCCCGATAAAATCCAGCGTTCACAGTTAACAGGACGATTGCATGGCGCGACAGTTTTTCGGTACCGACGGCATCCGCGGCCGGGTGGGCCAAAGCCCCATCACTCCTGATTTTGTGTTGCGCCTGGCTCACGCGGTGGGCCGCGTACTCAGGGTAGATGAGGACCATCCGCTGGTCCTGATCGGCAAAGACACGCGCATTTCGGGCTATATGCTGGAGAGTGCCCTGGAGTCCGGCTTCAACTCTGCAGGGGTGGATGTCCTGTTGCTCGGGCCTGTGCCGACCCCGGCGGTGGCTTACCTCACACGTGCCCAGCGGGCCAGCCTGGGTGTGGTCATCAGCGCCAGTCATAACCCCTTCGAGGACAATGGCATCAAGTTCTTCAGTGCCGAAGGTACCAAGTTGCCCGACGATTGGGAGTTGGCGGTGGAGTCTGCGCTTCAGGAGCCGCCGGTCTGGGTGGATTCGGCCTCTTTGGGCAAGACCCGCCGTCTGGACGATGCGGCCGGGCGGTACATCGAATTCTGCAAAAGCACTTTTCCCAACCACCTCTCGCTCAAGGGAATGCGCATCGTGGTCGATGCAGCCCACGGTGCGGCTTACCAGATCGCACCCAAGGTCCTGCACGAGCTGGGGGCCGACGTGTTTTCGATCGGCTGCGCTCCCGATGGTCTGAACATCAATCAGGGTGTGGGGGCTACCCACCCGCAGACGCTGGTGGAGGCGGTCAAGCGTCACAGTGCCGATGTGGGTATAGCCCTGGACGGCGATGCTGACCGACTGCAGATCGTGGATGCTTCAGGCCGCCTGTTCAATGGCGATGAACTCCTGTATCTGATGGTGGCTGATCGTCTGGCGCGCCAACAGCCTGTACCTGGTGCCGTCGGAACGCTGATGACCAACATGGCGGTTGAACTGGCTCTCAAGCGACGTGGGGTCGATTTCGTCCGCGCCAAGGTGGGCGACCGTTATGTACTCGAGGTGCTGGTCGAAAAAGGCTGGCTGCTGGGCGGCGAAGGTTCCGGCCATTTGCTAGCGTTGGACAAACACACCACTGGCGACGGGCTGGTCAGTGCCCTGCAGGTGCTGCAGGCCTGTGTGGCCAGCGGCCAGACTCTGGCCGAACTGCTTGCCGATGTGCAGCTCTTCCCGCAAACCCTTATCAATGTGCGACTCCAGCCTGATTTTGACTGGAAAAATCACATCCCTCTGCAGACTGCTGCGCGCGAGGCCGAGATGGCCTTGGGCGAATCTGGCCGGGTCTTGATCCGTGCCAGCGGCACTGAGCCCCTGGTGCGGATCATGGTGGAAGCTCAAGATGCCGTGCAGGCGCAGAACACGGCAGAACGTATTGCAGCGACCTTGAGTTCCTGATTGTTTAGTAGATCAGGCGTTCAGGTCGGATTTCCTGCAGGATGGTGGTGGCAATTTCTTCAATCGACTTGGTGGTGGTGGACAACCACCGTATGCCCGATCGGCGCATCATGGCTTCGGCTTCGGCCACCTCCATGCGGCAGTTTTCCAGGCTGGCGTAGCGAGAATGGGGCCGCCGCTCCGACCGGATTTCCGACAGGCGCTCCGGGTGGATCGTCAGGCCAAAGATCTTGTTGCGGTAGGGAACCAGTGCCGGGGGTAACTGGCGACGTTCGAAATCTTCCGGGATCAGTGGGTAATTGGCGGCTTTGAGGCCGTGCTGCATGGCCAGGTAGAGACTGGTGGGCGTCTTGCCACTTCGGCTGACGCCCACCAGGATGACGTCGGAACCTTCGAGATCCTTGTGGGACTGTCCATCGTCGTGGGCCAGTGAAAAATTGATGGCCTCGATTCGGTCGTGGTATTCCTTGCTCTTGCTGACGTCCGAGAATCGTCCGACGCGGTGGTGAGATTTGACGCCCAGCTCCTGTTCCAGGGGGTGCACAAACATGCCGAACATGTCGAGCAGCATGCCCTGGCAGTGCTCCTTGATGACATGCAGCACTTGCATGTTCACCAGGGTGGTGAACACGATGGGCTTGATGCCTTCGACTTCTCCCGTGTGGTTGATCTGCCGCACTGCCTGGTGAGCTTTGTCGACGGTGTCCACAAAAGGCAGCCGGACATGCCGTGTCTTGAAGTCGAATTGGGCCAGGATGGCATTTCCGAAGGTTTCAGCCGTGATGCCGGTGCCGTCGGAAACAAAAAAAACGGAGCGTTGTGGCATGAATGTAAAAAAAATCAAGACCGCGACAGCAATGCTGACGCCTACAATCAGAAACATTATCCAACGCCCCGCGCTCGCCCCCTCCAATTACCAAAAAAAAGCATTGTCGCAGGCTTGGAGCCCGATTTTTAACTTTGGAGCTTCCCATGTCTGATCTGTTCGAGGCGACCGCGCTGGTCGTGCCCTTTGAAAAACTGCGAATGACCGATGTCGAGTCGGTCGGTGGCAAAAATGCCAGCTTGGGCGAGATGATTTCCCAGCTGCCTGCGGGGGTCAAAGTGCCCACTGGTTTTGCCACCACGGCGCATGCTTTCCGTGAGTTTCTCAAGCATGACGGACTGACCCAGCGCATCAACGCTAAGCTCGACGCTCTGGACACTGAAGACGTGCGCGCGCTTGCAGCGGTCGGTGCTGAAATCCGGGCGATGGTCGAAGCCCAGCCCTTTCCGGTTGATCTCGAAAAAGCCATCCGTGAAGCCTTCGTGCAATTGCAGGCAGGTCAGGTGGATGCCTCCTTTGCTGTGCGCTCCTCGGCGACAGCCGAGGATTTACCCGATGCTTCTTTTGCCGGTCAGCAGGAAACCTTCCTGAACGTGGTGGGCATCGAGGACGTGTTGCACAAGATGAAGGAGGTGTTCGCCTCCCTCTACAACGACCGCGCCATCAGCTACCGCGTGCACAAGGGCTTTGCCCACGCCGATGTAGCCCTGTCGGCCGGGGTGCAGCGCATGGTGCGGTCGGATCTGGGGGCCGCAGGTGTGATGTTCACCATTGACACCGAGTCGGGCTTTGAGGATGTGGTGTTCATCACTTCCAGCTATGGCCTGGGCGAGACGGTGGTGCAGGGCGCAGTGAATCCGGACGAGTTTTACGTCCACAAACCCATGTTGCAAGCGGGCAAGCGTGCCGTCATCCGCCGCAACCTGGGCTCCAAGCTCATCCAGATGGTGTTTTCCACGCCTCAAGAAAAAGCCTCAGAAGGTCCGCTGAAAGGCAAGCTGGTCAAGACCGTGGATGTGCCCACTGAGCAACGCAACCGCTACAGCCTCACCGATGCCGATGTCGAACAGCTGGCCCGGTACGCCCTGGTGATAGAAAAGCACTATGGCCGCCCGATGGACATCGAGTGGGGTAAGGACGGCAAGGACGGTCAGCTCTATATCCTGCAGGCCCGTCCCGAAACCGTGAAGAGCCAGGCCAAGGACAAGGCCGAGTTGCGGTACAAACTCAAGGGCAAAGGGCATGTACTTGTCGAAGGTCGTGCCATTGGCCAGAAAATTGGCACTGGCCCGGTGCGCCTGGTTCATAGCATCAGCGAGATGGACACGGTGCAAGCTGGCGATGTGTTGGTGACCGACATGACCGATCCGAACTGGGAGCCGGTGATGAAGCGCGCCAGCGCTATCGTGACCAACCGAGGCGGACGCACTTGTCATGCGGCCATCATTGCGCGTGAGCTGGGCATCCCTGCCGTGGTTGGCTGTGGTCACGCCACCGAGCAGCTCCAGGACGGCACGTTGGTCACGGTGAGCTGCGCAGAGGGCGACACTGGCCGCATTTATGACGGCCTGCTCGAGACGGAAGTGACCGAAGTGCAGCGCGGTGCCATGCCTGAGATCGCCACCAAGATCATGATGAACGTAGGCAACCCCCAGCTCGCCTTTGACTTTGCTCAGCTGCCCAATGCGGGGGTGGGCCTGGCTCGCCTGGAGTTCATCATCAACAACAATATTGGCGTGCACCCCAAGGCCATTCTCGACTATCCGGCCATTGATGTCGATCTGAAAAAGGCGGTGGAATCGGTGGCCCGTGGTCATGCATCGCCCCGTGCCTTCTACGTCGACAAAGTGGCCGAAGGCGTGGCTTCGATCGCGGCAGCCTTCTGGCCCAAGCCCGTGATCGTCCGCCTGTCGGACTTCAAGAGCAACGAGTACCGCAAGCTCATCGGCGGCAGCCGCTACGAGCCGGAAGAAGAAAATCCGATGTTGGGTTTCCGTGGCGCAGCGCGCTACATCAGCGAGGACTTTGGAGAGGCGTTTGCCATGGAGTGCGAAGCCCTCAAGAGGGTACGCGGCGATATGGGTTTAACCAATGTCCAGATCATGGTGCCGTTTGTGCGCACGCTGGAGCAGGCGCGCCGCGTCACTGAGCTGCTGGCTGCCAAGGGCTTGCGCCGTGGAGAAGACGGCCTCAAGCTCATCATGATGTGCGAGGTGCCCAGTAACGCGATTCTGGCCGATCGTTTTCTCGAGCATTTCGATGGCTTCTCCATTGGCTCAAATGATCTGACCCAGTTGACGCTGGGCCTGGACCGCGATTCGGGCATGGAGTTGCTGGCAGTGGACTTCGATGAACGCGATCCAGCGGTGCAGGCCCTCATTGCGCAGGCCATCAAGGCTTGTCTGGCTCAAGGCAAGTATGTGGGCATTTGCGGCCAGGGGCCCAGTGATCACCCTGACTTCGCGCACTGGCTGATGGATCAGGGCATCAGCTCGATCTCGCTCAACCCCGATACTGTCGTTGAAACCTGGACCGCGCTGGGTCAAGGCAAGGGCTGAAATTCGGGCCATGGCTCACCGGCGAAATGGGGACATACCCGCCAGCTACCGCTGGCGACTGCACCGCAATGTCCTGCTTTTTGTTGTGCTCCTGCTGGCTTTGCTGGGGGGCATGGCCTGGGCTGAGCAGGCAGGACTGTCGCGTAACCTCATTGGACCGATCTTTCTGTTCAGCACGGTGATGATCTATGCATTGATCGGGATCAACGGCCGCACCACTGACCCCGAGGAATACTATGTGGCCGGGCGGCGCGTGCCGGCCATGTACAACGGCATGGCCACTGCGGCCGACTGGATGAGTGCGGCTTCTTTCATCAGTTTGGCTGGCGCGCTTTATCTACAGGGATTTTCTGGCTCAGGCAACCAGCCGGGTGGGCTGGCTTATGTGATGGGCTGGACCGGGGGGTTCTGCTTGGTGGCTTTGTTGATTGCGCCACAGTTGCGGGCGATGCAGATCTACACCTTGCCCGACTTTTTCCGTGTTCGGTATGGCGGCCGTTGGCCCCAAATCCTGGCTGCACTCGCGGCGGTGGCGTGTTCCTTCACTTATGTCGTGGCGCAAATTTATGGAATCGGTCTGATCGCCTCGCGACTGACGGGTGTGCAGTTCGAGATCGGCATCCTGCTTGGTTTGGGGGGGGTGTTGCTGTGCTCCTTTCTTGGAGGCATGCGGGCCATCACCTGGACGCAGGTGGCCCAGTACATCGTTTTGCTGTTGGCCTTCCTGATCCCGGTGTCCTGGCTCGCTTCTCAGCAACTTGGCACACCGGTTGCGCCGCTGGCTTATGGACAACAGCTGGCCAAGATCGAAGCCATGGAGAAGCGGCTGCTCGACGACCCAGCCGAACTGCAAGTTCGGGAAGAGTTCGCTCGAAGGGCTCGACTCTACGAACTACGGCTGCAGGATGTTGAAGGCTCGTTGGCTTCTCTGCGAATCGAGCTGGAAGAGCGGATTCGCTTGCTCAAAGCTCAAGGTGCCGACTTTGCGGCCATTGCCCAGGCGCGACGGGATTTGCTGGCCTTGCCCAGCGATCCTGTGCTCGCGCGGGAGCAATGGACCCGGGCGATGCGGGAAAACCGGGAGCGTGCTCGTCCCTTGGGAGGCATGCCGCCTCATGCCCAGGCTTTCCTTCAAGATACGCGCTCAGACGAGGCAAATACCCTTGATTTGGATCACTCGCGCACCAATTTCCTGGCGCTGGTGTTTTGCCTGATGTTTGGCACGGCCGGTTTGCCCCATCTTCTGACTCGCTTCTATACCCTTTCTAGTCCCGCAGAGGCGCGCAGCTCGGTCGCCTGGTCGCTTTTTTTCATTGCTTTGATTTACCTGAGTGCACCGGCACTGGCCGTCCTGGTCAAGTTCGAAATCCTGCACAACCTTGTGGGCAGTAGTCTCGAGGACCTGCCGGGCTGGATGGCTCAGTGGGCTCGTCTGGATCCTGGACTGATTGATGTCTCGGATGTCAACGGTGATCGAGTCCTTCAACTCGGTGAAATTCGACTGGGGGCTGACCTGGTGATGTTGGCCACGCCGGAACTGGGGGGGATGCCTTTTGTTGTCTCCGGACTGGTGGCGGCCGGTGGTCTGGCTGCCGCCCTGTCCACTGCCGATGGCTTGCTGCTGACCATCAGCAATGCGCTGGTGCACGACCTCGGTGTGCAGCGCCAATACACACCCCGCTCGGCCGAGGGCAGGGTGATCCTGTCAAAGTTTGCATTGCTGGCTGTAGCCATGCTGGCGGCTTTTGTCGCGGCGCTCAAGCCCGCCGAAATTCTTGCGTTGGTTTCGGCTTCTTTCTCGTTGGCCGCAGCCGCCTTTTTTCCGGCCATGGTCTGTGGACTCCTGAGTGAGCGCGTCAACCGTGGTGCGGCGGTGGCGGGCATGCTCACGGGCCTGAGCGTCACCATTGGCTACATGGTGGGCAACGCGGCCGGTTTTCGCCATTTCTGGGGGCTGGACCCGCAAGGCTCGCTGTGGTGGGGCGTGCACCCCATGTCCGCGGGCATTTTTGGTGTTCCTGCCGGTTTTGTTGCCATTGGACTGACTTGTTTGGCCAGCTCTCTGTGGCGACGCTCGCAGCTGCAGTAGCCGATGTCCTTTGCTGGTCTATAATTGCCGGTTACCTTGCCACACCCCGTACCGACGCCGGGGGTGGTTTCCATCATCCACAAGGAGTTTCAATGCGTCATTACGAAATCATTTTGCTGATCCATCCGGATCAAAGCGAACAGGTGCCGGCCATGCTGGAGCGTTACAAGGGCATGATCACCACCGGCGGCGGCAAGATCCATCGTGTGGAAGACTGGGGTCGCCGTCAGCTGGCGTACCAGATCAACAAGCTGGCCAAGGCCCACTACCTGTGTATCAATATCGAAGCCGACCAAGCGGTCATGGCCGAGCTGGAGCATGCCTTCAAGTTCAACGATGCCGTGCTGCGTCACCTGACGGTTCAGAAGAAGAAGGCCGAAACCACGCCTTCTTCCATGATGAAGACCGTCGAGCGCGAAGAGGCCCGCAAAGCCCAGCAAGCCGAATTTGCAGCCTGACCCTCACTGACGACCCAAGGGGAGTGAACCACACCGACCTGTCTGCCTGTATCGCCGAGCTGTCCGCTTTGCGTTACACGCCCGCCGGCCTGCCTGCGCTGGACTTGATGCTTGAGCACAGTTCGCAGCAGTCCGAAGCCGGGCAGCCCAGACAGGTGAACCTGAAGATCCGTGCACTGGCGCTGGGCATCCAGGCCGAACGGCTCTGCGGGCAGGCGGTGGGTAGCCAATGGCGGTTCCAGGGTTTCCTGGCCACCCCCCGGCAAGGCAGGAGCGTTGTGCTTCACATTCAAGAATTCCAGCAAGATTAACTTCAGGAGGCCCTCATGGCCACTTTCAAAAAATTCGACAAAAACAAGCGCCCCAAGCGCAACACGCAGTCCCTGCTGTTCAAGCGCAAGAAGTTCTGCCGCTTCACCGTGGCTGGCGTGGAAGAGATCGACTACAAAGATGTCGATACCCTGCGTGATTTCATCGCCGAGAACGGCAAGATCATCCCGGCCCGTCTGACCGGCACCCGTGCCATCTACCAGCGCCAGCTCAACACCGCCATCAAGCGTGCCCGCTTCCTGGCCCTGTTGCCCTACAGCGACCAGCACCGCATCTGAGGATCTCGAACATGCAAGTCATTCTTCTGGACAAAGTCGTCAACCTCGGCGGCCTGGGTGAGGTTGTGCGCGTCAAGGACGGCTACGCGCGCAACTTCCTGATTCCCTCCGGGCGGGCGCGCCGCGCCACCGATTCGGCGATCAAGGAATTCGAGGCCAAGCGGGCCGAACTCGAGCGCGTCGCCGCTGAGAAGCTGGCTGAGTCGCGCTCCCTTGGCGACAAGTTGGCCGGCACGGTGATCAAGCTGACTCAGAAGGCCGGTGTGGACGGACGTCTGTTCGGTTCTGTCACCAACTTCGATATTGCCGAGGAGCTTGGCAAACAGGGCTACAAGGTGGCCAAGTCGCAGGTCCGCCTGCCCAACGGCCCGATCAAGGTTGTCGGCGACACGACGGTCGGTGTCTCGCTGCACACCGACGTGCTGGTCGATATCACTGTGACGGTGTACGGCGAATCGACCTGATTCGGCTGTTTCCCCGCAAGGCCGCCCGGCTCGAGCCGGCGGCCTTTTTCTTTTTTCGATCCGATGCCACCATC
>CAYSIY010000069.1:0-9878 GCA_964431215.1 uncultured Limnohabitans sp. | reverse complement strand
CTCAAGTGCAGACCTGAAATGGACCTTGCGATGGGGTCGGTATTTCAGCAGCCTGTTAGGGTCGTTTTCAAGGCAGGTATAACGGAACCCCAAAGTATGGATATCCAGCAAAGTATGCGGGTGTGCGTCCATGATGGGCTCAATGGCAAGGGTGTAAGCAATCGGGCCCGTCGTTTTCAGAACTCCGCTGGTTCCGACACGCCCATGCCAGGCATCGTAGGTTTCGATGTTGTGCATCACTTTCTCAATCACCGCCGCCAGAAAGGGGTGTTCTTTTTCAGCCACGATGAACCACTGCTGCAATTCGCTGTCCACACCGAATCGCGTGTGTTTGCCAGAACCCTCCTCCCGGCCCCCGATGCCATTGTCCCAGCGTGAAAGCAGGTATCTGGTATCGGCAGGAATCACACTGGAGAGCGGATGTATCGCGGTTGACTTGATGTCAAGGTAAACGCCACCCACTTTGTAAAGCAGCAAATACCGGAAGAAGTCTGCCCGAGCCGCCCCATAACGGGGATCAATTCGTTCATAGAAATCCAGATGCTTTTGTCCATAGGCATCACGGATAAAAGTTTTACGATCATTGTCATCGTACAAGACGTGCTGCCAGTCCGGGTTGCGTTCTTGAAGTACCTGGATGTTCTGGAGCAAAGCAGGCTGCAGGGCCGATTTTCTGGAATAAGTTTGATGCAGAATTTTGGGAATCACGGGAGCACTCGTCTGTTGATTACGGTAGCGTTAGCCACCCCAAATGCCATATTTTTCCCGAAAATAATCCACACAGGCCTGATTGGCTTCAATACGTCCATGGCCTTCATGGACCCATTTGCGCAAGGAAGCCTGCTTGACCTCATTGGAATTGCCACGGGTTCGGCGAGGGTCGTCGCCATTGAGCCAGATCGGCACCTGCTGGAGCGCCAGTTGGCCCGATAGCCAGATGTCGTCGACCGTCCAGAGGATGTCGGGGATGTCGAAAGCCGCCTCGCTGAAGAACTCGGGGCGCACCATCACCCCGCCCCAGCCTTCGAGCATGTCCACGTAGCCACTGCCGACGTTTTTGCGGGGTTTCCAGAGCCCGAGCGTCGCCAGTCGCATGAGGCGATAGCGCAGGTCCTTGATGCGGCGTTCCGAGCGTGGCTGGCGTTCACCCCGGTACGTGTGGCTGGAGTAATGACACACGTCTCCGCCTTCTTCGACGATGCAGCACGTCGGATGCTGCAGGCTGCAATCGACAAAGCGCTGCGCCCAATCGGGGTCGTAGACCTTGTCGTCGTCACAAAACAGGATCGACACATCCTGTCCACGGTACTCGCGCACCGCCGGCAAGACCTTGGTGGCGGGTCCGTAGTCCTGCTCAGCCCACCGGATCTCGACCCCCGGGGGCACCTGAGGCAAATCCTCCGGGTTCCACTCAAAGCGCCTGTAGCGCCGGGGCAAATAAAGAAGGATCGAGGCCACGTCGGCTTTTTGATCGAGCAGTGACTGCAGTGTCTCGCGCAGGTACGGGAAACGTGGCGGAATCGCCGTGAGGGTAATGAGCAACTGACGCATGGAAACCTCAAATCCGGCCGCCGTAGCGCAGCCAGTAACTTTGCATCCAGGGCACCGGGCCTGAACCGTAGTGGGGGAACCGATCCCAGTTGCCGCGGGGCGGGCGAATCAGGTCGATCGGACGTGGCCGCCCATGAAAGGCCACGATTTTGGCCGTGGGTGGCGGTGGATGGGGTGAGCGGAACCGGTCCAGGATGAGGGGTTGCCGAAGATGGTATTTGAAGCTCACGATCCATTCCTGAGGCCAATAAGCCATGCCGGGCACTTCACCGTGCAGATAGTCCTGCTCAATGCCGTATTGACGGACATAGGCATCCCGGCCCGACTGGAGGCGATCAACCACCCAGCCCAAAGCGCCCAGATCGAAGGAAAACACCGAGCTCATGGTGCGAGCCGGTCCGGGCTGACCCTTCCAGGGTTGGGAGTCCATGGCCACCAGGGCACCCGGCACCTCGAACATGTCGTCAAGACGGCCGCAAATCACCGAGTCCAGATCGATGAACAGTGCCCGGCCCTGCAGGCCATACAGATCGTGGCTGAAGACCCCGATCTTGGGCCAGGCCCCGTTGTAGTAATGCCATTCGTCCAGCCCGATGTCGGGGATGGGATGGACTTGCACCTCGGGCAGGAGGTCGTCGGGCTCGTTGGTCAGGCAGACGAAACGAAAATCGCCGGTGATGTGATGGCGACAGGCCCTGTAGAGCACATTGACATATTCGGCAGGGTACAAGGTGCCCCATTTCATGCAAATCACGGTACGTGGCGAACTCATGGACGAGGCTTTCGTTCAAGGAGGATGTGCCGTGGCCAGAGTCGGCCACGACGCCATAAATAAAAAATCCGTCCCAGCAGGTTGCGTAGCTGTTCGGCGTATTTGGTCCAGCGTCGACTCAGCGGATAGCGCTTGACGGCACTGAAGTTCTGTCCGGTGATGGTGCTTTGCCCTTCATCATGGGGCTGCGCCGCAAAAGGCTCCAGACCATAGTGCCGGATGTCATGGCGGTGAACTTGCTCAAGTTCACGGTCGATGGGCGCGCGAATCGGCAGCAGTGTAGGCAGGAGCTTTTGGGCCGTAGCACGTCGAATGAGGTAGGCTCCAAAACCCGTGGCCGCCCCCAGGTAGGCATTGAGCCGGTAAGGCCCCAGCAGGCCCTGGCAAACGGGCTGCTTGGCCCGGATCTTGGCGAGCTTGAGCATGTCCCAGTGTTCGCCGCCCTCCAGGGCGACGCACAGGGCCTGCAGGAAGTCGTCTACAAAGACGACGTCGTCTTCGAGCACCAGCAGGACCTTCGCGTCAGAGTCCAGAAAACGCTGCCAGGCCAGCAAATGCGAGTGGTAACAACCGATCTCGCCGGGCAGCACGTCGCGTCCGACGTGACGCTCAAAACGGCGCACATCCACCGTGGGCAGCAGCTCGTCCCAGCGGGCGCGGCCATCGACCGCTTCGAGCACCTCATAGCCCAACCCCAGCGCCTGCAGACGCGCCTGCATGCGGGCCAGGCGCTCGGTCGAGCGTGGCAGGTTGATCAGCAACACCATCAAGTGCGGCGGCTGCAATGCGGCACTCATGCGGCGAACACTTTTTGCGATGGCTGCGCCCAAAAGGCCGCGCTTTGCAGAACGCGAACAAAGCGCAAGGCGGCATCGCCACCGCCAAAGGCGGCATCCATCGGCAGACGCCGCCCCCAGCATTCGTTCAGAAAGCGGGCAATGGCCGGCGTGTCCGAGGCCGCGCAAAAGCGGATGGACGGCGACTGTGCGCGGTTGGTCTGGCGCGTGCCCACATCCAGGCTGGGCAGGCCCAGAAAGGGCGCTTCGCGCACACCGGCGCTGCTGTTGCCCACCATGACGGCGGCGTGCTTCATCAGTTCACTGAAATAGTTGAAGCGCATCGACGGGATCAGGCGAAAGCGCTCGGGCGGCAGTTGTTCGAGCACAGCAAAGATGTCCTCGGTGCCGGGATCGTTGTTGGGGGCGATGACCACAAAGTTTTTTCCGCTCGCCTGCAGGGCACCAAACAGCGACGCCGCCTGTGCGCCCATGGTCTGCGCCTCGGAGGTGACCGGGTGAAAGACGGCAATGCCAAAGTCATCAAAGGCAATGGCATAACGGGCCTTGACCTGTTCGAGGCTGACCCCCGACGGGCGGGCATGGGTGTCGAGTTCGGGCGATCCGATCTGGAACACTCGGTCGGGCGATTCACCCAGGGCCAGCACACGGGCGCGGGCCGCTTCGCTGCTGACGAAATGGGTGGCGCAGAGCTTGGTGTTGCAGTGGCGGATGCTCTCATCGATGGTGCCGGAGACCTCGCCGCCTTCAATGTGGGCCGAGCGGATGTAGCGCATGGCGCAGACGATGCTGGCGGCCAGGGCCTCCACGCGGTCGCCGTGGATGACGACCAGATCGGGCCGGTGCTCGTGTACAAAGTCCGAAAAGCCCAGGATGGTTTTGCTCAGGATGAAGTCCAGCGCATCACCTTCGCGCTGGTTGACGAACTCAAAGCATTCGGCGCCTGCAAAACGACGGACCTCCAGCCGGGTTTCACCGTAGCGCTTCATCATGTGCATGCCCGTGATGAAGAAGCTGATGTGAAAACCCGCTTCCTGCGCCGCTTTGGCCAGGGGTTCGAGCTTGCCGTAGTCGGCCCGGGTGCCGGTGACAAACAGCAGGCGTTTGCCACGGACGGCCGGGTCTGGCAGCGTCGTCATGCCTGCGGCTCCACACCGTCCAGATCGGCCCACCGGATCTGCTGGTTGCGTCGCAGGGGCTGGCGGGTGCGTGCACCGATCAGGCGGTCAAAGTGCTGCACCGAGATCTCGCCCGAGCCCGGCCGACGCGCCCAGATGTCCTGCGCGGTGATGAGGTGGCCGGCGGGCAAATCGCGGTCGGCCACGATGGAGCCCCGCGCGAAGCGGTACACGTCTTCTTCCGGGGCGGTGCGCACCTTGGGGTTGCGCAGGGCCGTGTGGATTTCCCGCGAACGATCAACGATGAAGCGCAACTCGGCGGGGTCCATCGAACAACTGATGTCGGGGCCTTTGCGATAACGGCTGTCGGTGAAGTGCCGCTCCAGGATGCAGGCGCCCAGCGCCACCGCCGAAAGCGCCATGCTGGGGCCAATGCTGTGGTCAGAAAAGCCGATCACAGCCTTCGGAAAGGCCTGGCGCAGTTCGGTGATGCCCTGCAGGCTCACAATTTCGGGCGGTGAGGGGTAGAGGTTGGTGCATTCGAGCAGCGCGTAATCCACCCCCGAGGCGTCGAGCGCGGCCACCGAAGGGCGCAGGCTCTCGATGGTCTGCATGCCGGTGCTCATGATGATGGGCTGACCAAAGCTGGCGATATGGCGGATCAGCGGCACATGGTTGCATTCGCCCGATCCGATCTTGAAGCCCGCCACGCCGATTTCGGCCAGAAAATCAGCCGCCGCGCGCGAAAACGGGGTGGAAATGTAGATCAACCCCAATGATTCGGCATGCTTTTTGAGGGCGATCTCATCGTCTTTGGACAAGGCGCACTCCTGCATCACGTCCCAGATGGACTTGTCGGCATTGGGCGGGAAGATGCTCTTGGCCTCTTCGGTCATCTCGTCTTCGACGAAATGGGTCTGGTGCTTGACCATCTCGCAGCCGGCGTGTCGGGCGGCGGTGACCATGGCCTTGGCCACCTCCAGGTTGCCGCCATGGTTGATGCCGATTTCGGCGATGACCAGGGGGGGGTGTTCGGGGCCAATGGAGCGGTGGGCGATTTTCATGAGGGTGTGTAAAAGCGCAGGATGGTTTGTTGCATGGGGCCGAGGGTGCGTTGGCTCCAGACGAGCTGGCGGCCTTTTTCGTCGACGAGGGTGTCGCCTTCGGACAGCGCCAGCAGACGCTCGGGTTTGATCATCAGGCCATTGAGCGTCACCGCCAACTGTCCGCTGCGGCGACGACGCACCCAGGGCAGCAGGGCCTTGATGTAGAGCCAGGCAGGCCAGGGGAACATGTATTCACCTGGGAACTTGACAACCAGCGAGGGCGGGATGGCCCGCATGTGCGGCTGCGCCACCCAACTGATGAAGCGCTCATCGGCGATCATGGGGCGCAACTGAAATTGCGGAAAGCGCTGGTAGAGGGCCATGAACTCCCGCGCAATGAAGTGGCAGTGCGCCGGGTGGAACACCACCACCGATGAATTGCCACGGGCATAGCGGCGCCCCTGGGTCTTGCGGTGCAGCCAGCGGCCCAGAGCGCCAAAAGGCACGATGGCGCTTTGGAGCATGGCCACGGTTTGCGGGGTCCGCATGAGCCGCAGCAAGCGGCTCATGTCGCCCATGACGATGGTGTCCAGGTCGATGTAGATGGCCGGCAGATCGGTGGCCAGGATGCCCTCTTCAAACATGACCAGCTTGGCCTGGCAACCCGAGCGCCGCAGGGGGGCATCGAGCCAGCGCTCGGGATAAGTCACACACTGCACCTGCGGCCTCAGGCCGGGGCGGTCACGGTCAGTGATCAAGACAAAGCGGGGAGGCGCAGGGCTGCGCTCGGCCACGCTGTCGACCAGCCGGTTGATGATGTCAACGCCGTATTTGTCGCCCCAGCCAATGAGCACGCATTGCCACTGGGCGGCGGTTTGCACAGAAGAATTCATGAGGAAAGCAGTTGCTCGCAGCGCGCGAAGTCGGACAGGGTATCAATGTCGTGGCTGCGCTCGGCCGGCATGCACACGCTGCCGATGCGCTCGCTGACAAAGCTGCCGCGCGCCAAAAACCACTCGGCCTGCAAGGCATAGACCGCGCCATTGGGCTTGAAAACCGGCGGCAGACTCTGGCGGTTGGCAAAGCAGTGGGCCGGACTGGACAGGGGCACAAAACGGCCATCGGGCTGAACCTGCCCCCACTTGAGCACGCCGCGCTCGGCTTCGGTGACCGACATGACCAGATCGAAGGCCCCGGTGGCCAGACGTTCGAGGGCGGCCTGCAGGTCAATGACCTGCCGCAGCGGCGAGGTGGCCTGCAGCAGCAGCACCGTGCCCTGCACCTGCGCAGACTGCAGGGCGTGCAGCAGCACCGGGGCCATGGGCACCTCGTCGCCACAAAGCTCCGCCGGGCGCTCAAGGGTGTGCACAGCGGGCGGCAGGGTGGCCGAGAGCACCTCGGGAATGTCGGTGCTGATCAGCACGCGTCGGGCCCCCGCGCTCAGGGCCAGGTCCACCGCGTGGCGGTAGAGGGGCTTGCCTGCGAGCAGACGGGTGTTCTTGCCGGGCAGGCCTTTGGAGCCCCCACGCAGGGGAATCACGGCGGTCCAGTCGGTCGGGGTAGCGGGCATGGCGTAACTATACTCAAGGGCTGAACCCGACTCGCGCCTGCGCTCCGCCCCCCATGTCCCGCTCCACGACCGACCCGTCTCCCGCTTTCCCCTCACTGGGTCTGGGCATGGCGATTCGGGTGTACGAGCTGCTGTGGCACCTGCTGCTGCCCCTGGTGGGCCTCATGCTGTGGCGACGCGGCGCCAAAGAGCCTCTGTACCGCCGCTTCTGGGGGGAACGTTTCGGTGCAGTGCACAGCACCCTGCAGCGGCCGGTGTGGGTGCACTCGGCATCGATGGGCGAGATGCGCGGTGCCGCCCCCTGGGTGTGGGGCCTGCTGGCGCAAGGCGTGCCGGTGTTCCTGACCACGCTCACCCCCGCCGGACGGCAGACCGCCGACCGACTGTTTGGCCAGGCCATGCAATCCGGTCAATTGCAGTTGGCCTATGCCCCGCTGGAGCTGAGCTGGGTGGTGCGGCGCTTTTTGCGGCGGGTCAGGCCGGCGTGCGCGGTGATGACCGAGATCGACACCTGGCCGGTGCTGGTGGCCACCGTGCGGCGCGCGGGTGTGCCACTGGCCATGGCCAATGCCCAGTACCCTCGGGCCAGCTTTGAGCGCGATCAGCGCTGGGGCGGCTTCAGGGCCAGGCTGTTCCAGGCCTACGAGCTGGTAATGTGCAAGTCGCAACTGCAGGCCCAGCGCTTTTTGCAACTGGGTTGTCCGCGTGTGGCGGTGGTAGGCGAGACGCGCTTTGAGCTGCCGGTGTCCGAGCCCCAGCTGCAGGCCGCGGCACGAACCGTGCGCGAGGGCCAGTTGCAGCAACGCCCGGTGGTGTGTTTTGCCAGCGCGATTGTGGGCGAGGACGGGATTTTCATCGACGCGATGCAGCGCATGCAGCAGAGCCTGACGCGCTTGGGCTGCCCTGCCCCGCTGTTTGTGTATGTGCCGCGCAGCCCGCAGCGCTTTGATGCCGTCGCGCAAATGCTGCAAGACGCGGGCCTGCGCACCTTGCGGCGCAGCCAGGCGCTGGACGCCGCGCTGCAGTGGCACACGCCAGCACCGTGGGACCGTGTGGATGTGCTGCTGGGCGACTCCATTGGCGAGATGTATTTTTATCTGGCGCTGAGCCAGCTCGTGGTGGTGGGCTCGTCCTTTGGCGAGAGGGCCGTGCACAACATCATCGAACCACTGGCCCTGCACAAGCCGGTCTGGACCGGCCCGAGCGTGCGCGGCATCGAATACCCTGCCATCGAGGCGCTGCAGGCCGGTGTGCTGCACCATGCGCAAAACGCCGAAGACCTGGCCGACCAGCTCAGCACCGTGCTGGCCGATCCTGCCGCCTGCGCGGCGCTGGTCGAGAAAACCCGCGACTTCAACGCCGCCCACGCCGGTTCGGTGGCCCGGCACATGGCCGCCTTCTGGCCTTGGCTGCAGGAGCGCAGCGCCGCATGAACACACAACGCTCCCTGGCCCTGCGCCTGTACACCTCGCTGTTTGAAGCCCTCACGCCGCTGTGGCGGTGGTGGATGCAGCGGCGACTCCAAAGCGGCAAGGAAACCCCCGCCAGCCTGGATCAGCGCTGGATGCGCCATTCACCGCCCCGCCCGCCGGGCACGCTGGTGTGGGGGCATGCCGTGGGTGTGGGCGAGGCGCTGGCCCTGGCCGGTCTGCTGCGGCGACTGCACGCACAACGGCCGGACCTGCACTTTTTGATCACCACCACCGCCCGCGCCTCAGGCCAGGCCCTTGCACAGCAACGCCTGGGTCCGGCCGTGACGCACGTCTTTGCCCCGATTGACACGCCTGCCAATGTGGCGCGCTTTCTGGACCACTGGCAGCCCGACCTGGCCCTGTGGTGCGAAATGGACCTGTGGCCCGCCCTGATCGAGGCCACCGCCGGGCGCGCCATCCCGCATGTGCTGGTCAATGCACGACTGAGCGAGCGCTCTGCCGCCAGCCGTCGCCGCGCCCGCTGGCTCTATGCGCCCCTGCTGGCAGGCTTTGATGCGATCTGGGCGCAAAACGCGCCGACAGCGCAGCACCTGCTGGCACTGGGTGCCCGGGCCGAACAGGTGGAGATCACCGGCACGATCAAGGCCATGGTGCCGCCGCTGACGGTCGACGAGGCCGAGCTGGCACGCTGGCGTCAGGCCCTGGGTGCCCGCCCGCTGTGGGTGCTGGCCTCAAGCCACGCCGGCGAAGAAGAACTGGCCCTGGCCGCGCATGCCCTGCTGCGCCAGCTGCACCCGGACGCCCTGCTGGTGATTGCGCCCCGTGATCCGGCGCGCGGTGGTCTGGTACAGGTCATGTGCGGACCCGATACGCCACGACGCAGTCAGGGCCAGGCGCTGCCCAGCTCAGCGGCCTGCTATCTGGCCGACACCCTGGGCGAGCTGGGGCTGTGGTACCGGCTGAGCAGGGTCGCCATGATCGGTGGATCGTGGGCGCCCATTGGCGGCCATAACCCCTACGAAGCCACCGCCCTGTACAACACCGTGGTCCATGGTCCGCAGGTGGCCAACTTCAGTGAAAGCTACGAAGAACTGGGCCGCCTGGGGCTTGCCCTGCAAGCCCTGAGCGCACCGCAAATTGCCCAGGCGGTGCGGGAGGTCTGGCAAGCCGGGCAGACCAGCCCGGCCAGGTCTGAGCCTCAGGAGGACCGCAGCGCACCCCTCATCGGGCAGTTGCTGGCCCTGCTTTGAGCGACAGGCTCAATGAGCGCTGGCACCCACCTGCGCATCGGGCTTGACCCGGCGCAGCAAGGCCAGCATCTCGGCCTCGATGCGATGCAGCGCGGCGTCGGTATGGCCCTCAAAGCGCAGCACCAGCACGGGCGTGGTGTTGGACGCCCGGATCAGCCCGAAGCCATCGGGCCAGTCCACGCGCAAGCCATCGATGGTGGAGACCCTGGCGGGCGCACGAAACTGCGTGGCCGCCAGCGCCTGCAAAGCCTGCGTGACGGTGTGCGGCTCGCCCTCGGCGCAGGCCACGTTCAGTTCGGGGGTGGAAAAACTCGTGGGCAGACCATGGAGCACCGCATTGG
>CAYSIY010000068.1:0-9903 GCA_964431215.1 uncultured Limnohabitans sp. | reverse complement strand
CGAATGCTGGCGCGGCTGCGTCAGCGGCAGACCGGCCAGCGTGCGCACCTGCAGGTCAAACTGCGACTGGTCGCAGGCGTCCAGCGTGTAGTGGCCACTGTTGTGTGGACGCGGGGCCATTTCGTTGACCACCAGGCGCTGCCCGTGCTGGCCGCCTTCGAGCACAAAAAACTCCACGCACAGCACACCGACGTACTGCAGGCCTTCGGCAATCGCCTTCGTGGCCTGCACCGCCTGCGTTGCCAATGCGGCATCGATCACGCCCGGATTCACCTCGGTCACGGCCAGGATGCCGCCCTGGTGCAGGTTGCGCTGGACCGGAAAGTTCACCATCGCGCCGCTGCCGCTGCGCGCCACGATGACCGAGCACTCGGCCTGCAGGGGCAGCAGTTTTTCGAGCACGCAGGGCACGCCTTTGAGCTCGTCCCAGGCGGCCACCAGCTCGGCACGGGTCTTGACGCGGATCTGGCCCTTGCCGTCGTAGCCCAGGCGAGCGGTCTTGAGGATGCCCGGCAGCAAATCGTCGGGCACGGCAGCCAGTTGTGCTTCGGTTTCGATCACCGCATACGGGGCCACCGGCACGCCGCACTTCACAAAGTGGGCTTTCTCGGCGGCACGGTCCTGCGCAATGGCCACAGCGTCCGAGGCGGGGGCCACAAAGCGGTGTGCGCCCAACGTGAACAGGGCGGGCGCGGGCACGTTTTCAAACTCGGTGGTGATGGCGGCGCAACGCTGCATGAGCTGCGCCAGGCCCTGCTCGTCGAGGTAGTCGGTCTGGATGTGGTGATGGCTGACGCGCCCGGCCGGACTGGCCGGATCGGGGTCAAGCACCGCCGTGTAATAACCCATGGCCTGCGCGGCATGCACAAACATGCGGCCGAGCTGGCCACCGCCCATCACGCCCAGCGTGGCGGGCTGACCATTGACCAGGGTCCCGGGCAGAATGACGCTCATGCGGCCCCCACGGGCGGCAGCGTCATGGCGCGGGCCATGGCGGTCTGCTCGGCGCGGAAGGCATCGAGCTTGCTGCGCAGGCTGGCATCGTGGCTGGCCAGCATGGCCACGGCAAACAGGGCCGCATTGGCGGCACCGGCCTGGCCAATCGCAAAGGTGGCCACCGGCACGCCCTTGGGCATCTGCACGATGCTGTGCAGCGAATCCACCCCCGACAGCGCTCGGGTCTGCACCGGCACCCCCAGCACCGGCACCACCGTCTTGGCGGCAATCATGCCGGGCAGGTGGGCGGCACCACCGGCCCCCGCAATGATCGCCTGCAGGCCCCGCCCGGCCGCCGTCTGTGCATAGTCGAACATGTCGTCGGGCATGCGGTGGGCCGAAACGACGCGCGCCTCGTGGGGGATGTCAAACTGTTGGAGAATCTGGACTGCGTGCTGCATGGTGTCCCAGTCGGAGCTGGAGCCCATCACCACGCCGATGAGCGGTTGGGTCATTGGAGGTTTTCCCATGGACAATCCGCGATTTTAAGGTTTCACCCCTTCCACCGGCCCCGCCTGTTTTCAAGCTGTCCCCATGATCGACGTCACCCTTGCCAATTTCGAAACCGAAGTCATCGCCGCCTCGATGGCCACCCCCGTGCTGGTGGACTTCTGGGCCCCCTGGTGCGGCCCCTGCAAATCACTCGGTCCTGTGCTCGAAAAGCTCGAAACCGCGTACGGCGGGCGCTTCAAACTGGTCAAGATCAACTCCGACGACGAGCAGCAACTGGCCTCTGCATTCGGCATCCGCAGCATCCCGACCTGCATCCTGCTCATGGGCGGCCAGCCGGTAGACGGCTTCATGGGTGCCCTGCCCGAGGGCCAGGTGCGCCAGTTCCTCGATAAGCATGTCCCCGGCGAGGACGAGCTGCAGGCCCAGGCCGCCGCTGACGAAGCCCAGCAGCATCTGCAAGCGGGTGATGCACAAAGCGCCCGCGCCGCGCTGGAGCAGGCACTGGCCACCGACCCGGCCAACGACGATGCCCGCTTTGACCTGATCAAGCTGCTGATGCAAGACGGCGAACTCGATGAGGCTGCGGCTTTGCTGGCCCCGGCCCTGTCGCGCATTCCGGTGCCACTGCGCTTTGAAGCCCTGCAGCAGTGGCTCCATGCCCTCGAATTTGTCAGCACCGACCCGCGAGGGCAATGGACGCTGGAGCAGTTTGACGAACGCATCGGACAAAACAAACGCGATTTCGAAACCCGCTTTGCCAAGGCCCGCTTGCTCATGGTGGCCGGCCAGTGGACCGAGGCCATGGAAGAGCTGCTGGAAATCATCATGCGCGACAAGAAATGGGACAACGAAGCCCCGCGCAAGACCTACATCGCGATTCTGGAGTTGCTCAGCCCGCCCGCCCCAAAGCCAAGCGCCGAGACGGGCAAGAGCGCCGGAGGCATCGAGCTCATGGGCAAAGCCGCCTTGCAGCAAGACCCGCAGGCGGCGCTGGTGTCCAGCTACCGCCGCAAGCTGAGCATGGCGCTCAACTGAACCTGGATGCCCGATGTCATCCCCGCGAAAGCGGGGGCGGGCATCACGGATTACCCGTCATCCTCGCCCCTTCCCCGTCATCCTCGCGAACGCGGGGATCCACGCAGCCTCAAGTTATGGATTCCCGCTTTCGCGGGAATGACGTGAAGGCGCGGGAAGACAGGTATTTATTCGTCAACCCCGCGAAGCGGTCCGGCCAGACCGGCGGTGGCGCAGGCCTTAGCGGGTTGGCCCGACCTCGGCCTCAATCTGCAGCTTGAGGCGGCCCAGCAGGCCAGCAGCCATCAGGACTTCGCCGACCACGAACATCGGGCCCACCAGCAAGCCCACCAGGTCGTCCACGAAGGCGGGTTTGCGGCCTTCCCAGTAGTGCCCAACGAACTGGAAGGCCCAGCCCAGCACAAACAGGGCCAGGGCCAACAGCCATGGCGCGAGCGCCCATGCGTCGGCCCGCAGCGCCAAGGCATGCGCCAGCGCCACCAGAAGACCATTGACGGTGGCCGTGGCCAGGCCCAGCAACAGGTGGCCACGCGTGAGGTACCAGAGGCTGGTGAGCAGCCACAGGCTCCAGGCCCAGGTCATATCGCCCGCCAGGGGGTGCACCAGGAACAAGGCGATCGAGAGAAAGATCAAGGGAATGCCCACCAGGTGCGTGGCAATGTTGCGCCGGTCGCGGTGGTAAGCGGCGTATTGGGCCATGAGGACTTCGGCAGATCGAAACAGGCTCACTTGCATACAGGTCTCCTTCTTTGGAACTCCGCCAGGACGAGTGGCTTCAGCCGAGCAGCCGCTCCAGTGCCTCGCGATATTTGGCCGCGGTTTTTTCAATCACGTTCTGCGGCAGGCGTGGCGCAGGGGGCGTTTTGTCCCAGGGTTTGCCGGCCACCTGGGCGGTTTCCAGCCAGTCGCGCAAAAACTGCTTGTCAAAGCTGGGCGGGTTGCTGCCTTCGGCATATTGGTCAGCGGGCCAGTAGCGCGAGGAATCGGGCGTGAGCACCTCGTCCATCAACACCAGGGTGCCGTCCGTGTCCAGACCAAACTCGAATTTGGTGTCGGCAATGAGGATGCCCTTCTTCGCGGCGATTTCGCTGGCGGCCACATACAGGCGCAGGCTGATGTCGCGGATGCGGCTGGCCAGGTCCGCGCCGATCATCTGCACCGTGCGCTCGAAGGTGATGTTTTCATCGTGCTCACCGACCGCGGCCTTGGCGGCGGGGGTGTAGATGGGCGCGGGCAGTTTGCTGGCGTTTTTCAGGCCCTCGGGCAGCGGCACCCCGCAGACCGAACGGGAGGCCTGGTATTCCTGCCAGCCGCTGCCGGCCAGGTAGCCACGCACCACGGCTTCGACCGGTATCGGCTTGAGGCGCTTGACCAGCATGGAGCGGCCCTGAATCTGCGGCACCTCCTGGGCACTGACCACGCTCTCGGGGGCTTCGCCGGTCAGGTGGATCGGGCAGATGTTCAGGCCATTGGGGCCGAGCTGGTCAAACCAGAACAGGGCCATTTGGGTGAGCAGTTCGCCCTTGCCAGGAATCGGCTCGCCCATGATCACATCAAAAGCGCTGATGCGATCAGACGCCACCATCAGGATGCGGTCCTCACCCACGGCGTAGTTGTCGCGCACCTTGCCGCGCGCCAGCAAGGGCAAGGAAGTCAGGGCCGAGGTGTGGAGGGCAGCGCTCATGCTCAGTGCACCACCTGCGCCAGCTCGCCCTTGGCATAACGCTGGGCCATCACCATGAGGCCATGGCCCTTGATCTTGCTGCCCTGACCTTCGCAACCGAATTGCAGGTAGCGCTGCTTGCAGATGGCCTGGGCGGCGGCGCGGGCGGGTTTGAGCCATTCGCGGGCATCGAACTTGTCGGGGTTTTCAAACATGAACTGGCGCACGGCGCCGGTCATGGCCAGGCGGATGTCGGTGTCGATGTTGATCTTGCGCACGCCGTGCTTGATGGCTTCCTGGATTTCTTCGATCGGCACGCCGTAGGTTTCCTTGATGCGGCCACCGTACTGGTTGATGATGGCCAGCAAATCGGCCGGGACGCTGGAGGAGCCGTGCATCACCAGATGGGTGTTGGGAATGCGGGCATGGATTTCCTTGACGCGGGAGATGGCGAGGATGTCGCCGGTGGGCTTGCGGCTGAACTTGTAGGCGCCGTGGCTGGTGCCGATCGCAATGGCCAGGGCGTCGAGCTGCGTGGCCTTGACGAAGACCGCGGCTTCTTCGGGGTCGGTCAGCATCTGGCTGTGGTCAAGCTTGCCCACCGCGCCAATGCCGTCTTCTTCACCGGCGTCGCCGGTTTCGAGGTTACCCAGGCAACCGAGTTCGCCCTCGACGGTGGCGCCGACCTTGTGGGCCATCTCGACCACGGTTTGGGTGACCTTGACGTTGTAGTCAAAGCTCGACGGGGTCTTGCCGTCCTCCATCAGCGAGCCGTCCATCATGACCGAGCCAAAGCCCAGGTCGAGCGCGCCCTGGCAAATCCTGGGGCTGGTGCCATGGTCCTGGTGCATCACCAGAGGAATGTGCGGCCACTGCTCGGCGGCAGCCTGGATCAGGTGCTTGATGAAAGGTTCACCCGCGTACTTGCGGGCACCGGCGCTGGCCTGAAGGATGACCGGCGCACCGACCTCGTCGGCGGCCTGCATGACGGCCTGGACCTGTTCGAGGTTGTTGACGTTGAAGGCCGGAATGCCATAGCCGTTTTCGGCGGCGTGGTCGAGCAGTTCGCGCATGGAGACGAGTGCCATGGTGGTTTCCCAGAGAGTTGAAATGGGGATGTCCGGCGATGAACCCGGTGTGTAACTGCTTTGATTTTACGGGACCCGCTGTCGACGCAGGCCCTTGCTGCTACGGTCCGGATGCAGCGCTGGGCGATTTTTTTTGAGGGGCTTTGTCAGGAATGGGCGATGAACAACGACTAAGGGACTGTGCAGCAGTTGATTGCACATTTCATCACTTCAAAGGAATTGCACCATGAACCTCAAATCCATCGCCCTCTTGGCCTCCACCCTCATTGCCAGCAGCGCCGCCCTGGCCCAGAACAAACCCCAGCAAAGTTGCGGTGCCGGCTCTTGCAGCAAAAAGGAAGCCAAAGAGGCCAGTTGCTCCAAGAAAGACGGCGGATGCTCCAAAAAGGAAAGCGCCGGGTCTCAAAAAAGCAGCAGCACCCCGAAAAAGTGAACACCCCCCATCGTCAGGGCCGCAGTGTCGGCATGGGTTTGCGGCGCGAAATGCTCGACTGGGACTTGTTGCGACTGGACGCCGACTTTTTCGAGGTCGCACCCGAAAACTGGTTGCGTCGTGATCGCGAACCCCTGCAGGCCTTGCTGAGCATGGGCAAGGCGGTGCGCTTGCACGGGGTGTCGCTCAATTTGGGCGGCACCTCGCCACTTGACATCGGTTTTCTGCGCTCGGTTCGGGCCTTGATGGACGAGTTGCGCACATCGTTCTATTCCGACCACCTGGCCGCCAGCGGTGACGCCCACCAGCTCTACGAGCTTTTCCCGGTGGAAAGAACGCCCGGCGAAGTGCTGCGCGTGAGCGACCGCATTCGGCAGGCGCAGGACATACTAGGCTGTCGCATGGCCGTGGAAAACACCACCTGGTACACCAACCGGGGCACCCTGGCGGAGCCGGATTTCATCGCCGCCGTTGTCGAAAAAGCCGATTGCCAACTGCTGCTCGATCTCAACAATGTGGTGGTGAACCACAAAAACCACGGGGTTGACGCCCCCTGGGATTTTGTTGCCGGCCTGGACCTTTCGCGGGTGAGCTATCTGCATGTCGCGGGTCACGAGTTGGATGCCCGCTTTGGCATGTACCTCGACACCCACAGTCAAGCGGTCGAACCCGCTACGCGGCAGATGGCACAGACGCTGGGCGAACACCACTCTTTGGATGTGCTGCTCGAATGGGACAACGATGTGCCAGCGCCAGAGATATTCAATCAGGAGATCGCATGGCTGCGACATTCTTCGAGTATGTGCGCGGCCTGAGCGACGAGGTACCGCAGGGCTACAGCCGGCAGGGCTTGCAGGTCTACCGCCATCTCGTCCGTTTGGGTGCCAGTCAGATGGTCGAAGCCAGCTTCCCCGGTTTGCGGGCACAGTTGGGCGAGGAGGCCTGGACGCTGCTGATCGCGGATTTTGTCAAGCATTCACAATGGACATCGCCTTTTTACGGAGATCTGGAACATGAATTTCAAACCTACCTGGCTCGTACCGTTGCAGCAGCAGACGGCTGACGCGGCTTTGCTGCTGCTGCGGATTTGGCTGGCCCAGGAGTTCCTTTATGCCGCATGGCGGAAGCTGTCAGGCGGGCTCACCCCGCCTGACTGGTTTGCGCAACTGAACTTTCCAATGCCTTTGCATTGGCTTCCGGTCTCGCTGAACTGGGCTGCGGCCGGCCTGGGAGAGCTGGTACTGGGCCTGGCCTTGCTGCTGGGCCTGGGCACCCGCATGGCCGCACTGGGTTTGCTCTTCATCACGTGGGTGGCTGTCTACACGGTCCACTTTGATCTGGGCTGGGCGGGCTGGCGCCTCATCGAAACCGACAGCGGCAACGGCTTCAAGGTGCCGCTCATGATGGCCCTGATGTTGCTGATCCTGCTGGGACACGGCGCAGGCCGCTGGTCTGTCCATAATCTGCTTGCCCATGACACCCAAAGAGTTTGATGCCCTGAGTCGCAGCTTGCGCAGCCCGATGTTGCGCTTTGCGCAAAGACTGCTTGAGCCGCGCGATCAGGCCGAAGATGTGGTGCAAGACACCTTGCTGGCCCTGCTTGAATCTGCCGACACCCTGTCGCGCATGCAGGACCCCAGACGTTATGTTTTTGGCGTGTTGCGCAACAAGGTGGCGGATGCGCTGCGTCGCCGCTACCGGCAGCCCGAGCACGGTGCCGAATCCATCGAGAGCCTGGACGATCTGCTGTTTGATGCGCAGGGGGCCTGGCGCGAAAACGCTGCGCCAGGGGCCTGGAACAACCCCGAATTCCGCATGCAAAGTGACCAGTTTTTTGCTGTGGTGGACCTGTGCGTGAACCAATTGCCCGAAAAAATTGCCCGGGTGTTCAGCCTGCGCATGTTTCTGGAATTTGAGGCCGAGGAAGTTTGTGGTGTGCTCAATCTGAGCAAAGCCGATTACTGGCAATGTCTGAGCAGAGCGCGCAAGCAGCTACAGCTTTGTCTGGACCAGCATTGGTTCAAAGGAATTTCTTCATGATGAAGTGCCGCGAGTACATCTTCCTGCTGACATCGGAGCAGCTCGAGCAAAGCCGGGCGTCCATGACGCTGGCTGCGCAATGGCATCGGCTGATGTGCCGTCATTGCCGCGCCTTCACCCACAATGACCAGCGCTTGCTGGACGCTCTGGCGCGCCAGCAAGAAGCCGAGCGGCAAGACCTCAGCCCACCCGGCAGATCTTGAGCATGTTGGTGCCGCCGGGCGCGCCCATGGGCTCGCCGCAGGTGATGGCGTACACATCGCCGGTGCTGACAATGTTGCGCTTCTTGAGGTGGCCTTCGGCCTGCTCCAGGGCGGTGTCGCGGTCGGCGCTGGTGTCCATGAGCAAAGGCCGCACATTGCGGTAAAGCGCCATCTTGCGCTGCGAAGCAACCTTGGTGGTCAGCGCATAGATCGGGATGTGCACGCGGTGGCGGCTCATCCACAGCGCCGTGGAGCCCGACTCGGTCAGGGCCACGATGGCCTTGGCCCCCATGTGGTGGGCCGTGAACAGCGCCCCCATGGCAATCGTCTGGTCAATGCGGTTGAAGGTCTGGCCCATGAAGTCGGCGTCGAGCTCGACATGCTCGGCACTTTCGGCGGCCGCGCAGATCTTGGCCATTTCCTCGACGGTCTCCAGCGGGAACTTGCCGGCAGCAGTTTCGGCGCTGAGCATGACGGCGTCGGTGCCATCGAGCACGGCGTTGGCCACATCACTCACTTCGGCACGGGTGGGCACCGGGTTGGTGATCATGCTCTCCATCATCTGGGTGGCGGTGATCACGACCTTGTCATGCACCTTGGCCAGCTTGATCATGCGTTTTTGCAGGGCGGGCACAGCGGCGTTGCCCACCTCGACGGCCAGGTCACCGCGCGCGACCATGATGCCGTCGCTGGCGGCCAGGATTTCCTCCAGGCGCGGGATGGCTTCAGCCCGCTCGATCTTGGCGATCAGGCCGGGCTTGTGGCCGTATTCGGCCCCGGCCACATTGCACAACTGGCGGGCCATTTCCATGTCGGTGGCGTTCTTCGGAAAGCTCACGGCCACATAGTCGGCCTTGAGACTCATGGCGGTCTTGATGTCTTCCATGTCCTTGGCGGTCAGGGCCGGCGCGGTCAGGCCGCCGCCCTGCTTGTTGATGCCCTTGTTGTTGGACAGCTCGCCGCCGAGCTTGACGGTGGTCTGGACCTGCTCACCCCGGACGGCGTCCACCGTCAGCACGATCAGGCCATCGTTGAGCAGAAGCACATCGCCGGCCTTCACATCACGCGGCAATTCTTTGTAATCGAGACCCACCCCGCTCAGATCGCCCGGTTCGGTGCGCGAGGCGTCGAGGATGAACTTGGCACCGGGCGCGAGCATGACCTTGCCTTCGGCAAACTTGCCGACGCGGATCTTCGGCCCCTGCAGGTCGGCCATGATGGCCACTTCGCGGCCGGCGCGGATGGCCGCATCCCGCACCAGCCGGGCGCGGTCAATGTGGTCCTGGGCCTTGCCGTGGCTGAAGTTGAGCCGCACCACATTGACCCCGGCGCGAATCATGGCTTCGAGCATTTCGAGGGTGCTGGAAGCCGGGCCGAGTGTGGCAACGATCTTGGTGGCGCGACGGGGCATGAAAAGGTCTCCTTGTAACTTGGTTTCAATTTTCACACGAAAGCGGTTACATGCCGGTGTCTTTCGGGCAAGAAAGTCTGCGCACGCGGCATTGCCGGCCAGCCCTTTGCCAAGACGGGGATTGATCAATGTCAGGTCGGGTTGGGATATCGACCCTTAGAATCTCCAAATTACGTGTTTTCCCTTAAGCGCTTTTGTGCGGACTGCCCATGACTGCCTCTTCCACCCCCGACTCCCGGAGCCCGATAGCACTTGACCAGCCGATGCCCCACCGCAAGGTGATCCGCGAGTGGCTGATTCCGCTTTCCGGGCGCACCACCCTGCGGGCCTTCGTGCTGCTGGCCATCGACTACGCCCTGTTTCTGGCCCTGATCACCGGCACGGTGTATTTCGAGGCCGTGTGGGCCAAGCTGCTGTGCGGTCTGGCCGCCGGTTTTGTGATCGGCCGCCTGTTCATCATTGGCCACGACGCCTGTCACCAGAGCCTGACCCCCCACCGCGAGCTCAACAAGGTGCTCGGGCGCATCGCCTTCCTGCCCTCCATCACCCCTTACAGCCTGTGGGACACCGGCCACAACGTG
>CAYSIY010000067.1:0-9935 GCA_964431215.1 uncultured Limnohabitans sp. | reverse complement strand
AAGACCCTTGAGGAGTACTTTGATGCCCTGGATCAGGGGCACCTGCCCATCGTTCGGGGCATGACGCTCTCACGTGATGACCTGATCCGCCGCGCCGTCATCATGGCCTTGATGTGCCAGGGCCAGCTGCAGTTCGAGTCCATCAACCTGGCCTGGCTGATCGACTGCAAAAGCTATTTTGCTCGCGAATTGCAGATCCTTGAGGACATGCAGCAGCAGGGTCTGGTCAAACTGAGCGATGCGGGGATTGAGGTCAGCGCCATGGGCTGGTTCTTTGTGCGGGCCGTGGGGATGGTGTTTGACCGCTACCTCCAGCAAGGTCGAAGCCACGCCCAGTTTTCCAGGATCCTTTGATCCTGTCGATCATCGCGGCATGCAAAGTTCACTGGCATTGACGGCCTTGCTCATGGGCCTGGCGGGCGGCCCGCATTGTGTGGCCATGTGCGGCGCAGCCTGTGCAGGCCTGGGCCAGGCTGCGGGTGAGCGCCGCCTGCAGGCGCTCACGGCTTTCCAGTTGGGCAGGTTGGCGGGCTACAGCGTGCTGGGCGCGCTGGCGGCTGTGAGCGTGCAGGGCCTGGGCTGGCTCACCACCCAGTCGGCCGCGCTTCGACCGCTCTGGACCGGACTGCATCTGGCGGCCATGGCGCTGGGCTTGCTCCTGATCTTGCAGGCCCGGCAGCCGGTATGGCTGGACCAGTCGGCCCGTCGCCTGTGGTCTCGGGTGCGGGGATGGCATGAGCGACGTGGGGCGCTGATGCCCTTGCTGGTGGGGGCGCTGTGGGCGCTCATGCCCTGTGGATTGCTGTATTCGGCGCTCATGGTGGCCGCCCTCAGTGGTGGCGCACCGGAGGGGGCCATGACCATGGGCTTTTTTGCGATGGGCAGCAGCGTCAGTCTGTGGGCGGGGCCTTGGCTGTGGCTGCGACTGCAGACCCTGGGCGATGGCGCCTGGGGCATGCGCCTGGCCGGTCTGGCGCTGTTGGCCGTATCCGGCTGGGGGCTGTGGATGGGCTTGGTTCATGACCAGGCCCCCTGGTGCATCACACCTGCCTGATTCAGGCCAACAGACCTTTGTAGAGCATGTAGGCCGCCAGCAGGTAAAGCACGCCTGCAAAGACCCGCTTGAGCTGTTTGACCGGCAGCTTGTGCGCGGTGGCTGCGCCCAGCGGGGCCATCAGCACGCTGCAGCTGGCAATCACCACCAGCGCAGGAAGCCAGAGGTAGCCGAAAGAGTAGGGCGGCAGATCACCCAGCGAGAGGCCGCTGACGATGTAACCCGCCACATTGGCCAGAGCGATTGGAAAGCCCAATGCCGCACTGGTCGCCACAGCGTTGTGGATGGCCACATTGCACCAGGTCATGAACGGTACGCTGATGAAACCGCCGCCCGCGCCCACCAGGCCCGAGAGCAGGCCAATCAGGCCTCCGGCACCCACCTGGCCCGCAAAACCGGGCATCTGCCGCGAGGGCGCAGGCTTTTTGTCCAGAAACATCTGGGTCGCGGAAAAGCCCACGAAAGCTGCAAAGAACAGTGCCAATGACGTCCCCTTGACCACCGCAAAGACCCCCAGGCTGCCCAGCAGGCTGCCCAGCACGATGCCCGGAGCGAGGCCCTTGACCAGGTCCCAGCGCACAGCGCCTTTCTTGTGGTGCGCACGCACGCTTGACACGCTGGTGAAGATGATGGTGGCCATCGAAGTGGCAATCGCCATTTTCACGGCCAGGTCGGGTGTCACGCCGCGTTGGCCCAGCAGAAAGGTCAGAAAGGGCACCATGATCATGCCCCCGCCAATGCCCAGCAGGCCCGCCAGAAAGCCGGTGCACAGGCCCAGCGCGACAAGTTCAAGAATCAGGGTGGGTTCAAACATCATGGCAAGGGGAGAGTGTGAAGAGGGTGTCTGCGAGTGCCACTGGACCGGCATCCTGAACCGGGGGTTCAGGTGGGCGAGGGCAGACTGGCGTTGGGTTCATCTGACGCGAGACGATCACGCTCACCAGCCGATGTACCAAGCCCGAGCTCAATGAGCATTGGTTCAAGGAAATATAAAGCCCAGCGCGCACCGCAGACCCGCCCGATTGTAGGCCTTCGATGCAGCCTGTGCCTGCACGGCGGTCAGAGCAACTGGCCGTCCTGGCCGAGTGCCTGGTCGAGCCGCTGCAGCAGACGCTGGAGGCGCTCGTTCGAGGCTTGAGGCGCATCGTCAAGCTGCGGCTGGGCGCTTGCGGAAGTCACCGAAGTGGCGTCCTGGTGATCAAAAGCCAGATTGAGTGCCGCCAGCACGGCGATGCGGTCCCGGGCCTTGATCTTGCCGGCATCACGGATCTTGCACATGGCCTGGTCTACACGGCTGACGGCCGCATGCAGTCGCGCCTCACCGCCTTCAGGGCATCCGAGCAAGTAGCTTTGTCCCATGATCTGGACTTCGATCTGTTTGGCGCTCATGTCGAGGACTCGGAGGGTGACGTGGCAGCGGGCAGTCGGTCGATCAGTGCATCGACCCGCGCTCGCGCCGCAGACAGGCGGGATTTGAGTTGATCACGCTCTTGTGTCAGGGTCTGGACCTGCTCGCGCAGCAACGCGTTGGTGCGTTGCAGCTCTTCGTGGCGGAGCAGCAAATGCTCCACACGTTCGGCAATGTGGTCGATGAGGTCGTTGTTGGCCATGGCGGGCAAAGCGCATTCGGACCAGTGATTGTAGGGGGTTCGATCTGCTGGCGTTCTGGTTGTAGGGCTGGTGACAGCCTGATCGCTAAAATGCAGACCGTTGGTGCTCGCAGGCCGGTTCACGGCCTGCAGTTCAACGGGAAGCAGGAGGGTTGGCCCCACAGCACACCTAACCTGCGCTGCCCCCGCAACGGTAAGCAGACGAGCCTGGCTCCGGCCGCGCTCCGCTTTCATCTCGCAAGCCACTGGCCGCCCTGAAACAGGTGACCGGGAAGGCGATGAAGGTCGAATCTGCCAGCCCGGATACCGGCCAACAAGGTGGTGCGCCCGCAAGGGTGTGCCGTGAAGCCCATGCACTGTCGGGGAAGGCGGTGAGGGCGTTTGACTTGTTTGTTTCTCATGAAAAACCATTACGCAGTTCTGACCGGCGTATTCACGTTGGTGGCTTTCTCTCATCCCCCATCTGCAGCTCAAACTCCCTCTGCTGCAAGTGAGGAAATGGATCCTGTTGTCATTTCCGCCTCGCGCATGGCGCAACCGCGCTCTGCATCTGCAGTGATTGTGGATGTGATCACCCGCAAGCAGATCGAGCAGTCCGGCGCGTCCAATGTGGCCGAATTCCTGGATACTGTTCCGGGCATGTCTCTTACGCGTCTGTACGGACGCACGGGTGTCGACGCCTCACTGGATATTGGCTATATGGGCCAGGCCGGGTCGCAAAACGTGCTGGTCCTGATTGATGGGCAACGGCTCAACAATCTGGATTCTTCCGGTGTCCGTTTTGCCCAACTCCCCATGAGCAGCATTGAGCGCATTGAAATCCGCAAGGCCAACGGCGGTGCACTCTATGGTGATCGAGCCCAGGGCGGGGTGATCAACATCATCACGCGCAGTGATGCGGGCAGGGATGTAGGACTGAGCCTGGGCAGCTTCGGCACGAAAAAGCTGGATGCTTATTTGGGACTGAAAAACGACGTCCTACAAGGCTCGATTGCCATGATGTCGGCCAGTTCGAATGGGTATCGGGCCTTTAGCGAGTCGCGGCAAAACAGTGCCCAACTCAGGTTGGGCACCTCAGGGGACTGGGGGCGTCTGGGTTTTTTTGCTCGAGGCTTTGAAGAAAAAGCGCAGTTGCCAAGCTACCTGACGCCGCAGGAGTTTTCGACTAACCCCAGAAAAATCGGTGCCAGCCCGATCGCTTCCGAGCGTTCAGGTGGCGCTGTGGGTTTACGTTACGACCGTGCAGTGGGTAACGACAGCACTGTCTCGGTGGATGCATTTCACCAGTCTTCACAGGAAAAGCTCTACAGCACGATCCACAACAGTCGCATGGTGCTCAGTCCTGAGTTCCGCACGCGCTGGGGAACCGGACAATGGGTGATAGGAGCTGAGTTTGCGGATGCATCCGCCAACACGGATAACGGCAAACAGGTGGGGCAGTACAGCCAGTCCGTATACGCGCAAACCATTCAGCCCATTACGCCAAAGCTTAATCTGGAGCTGGGCGCAAGAACGCAGAGGGTCAACAACGATTTTCAGGCCAGCGAGCTGGGCGAAATGACTTCGGCAAGCCGTCGCAAGTCAGGCTTGTCTGCTGCCTTGCGCCATCAGCTGTCTGAGAGCACGGTGCTACGTGCTGGTGCTCTGACGGGCTTTCGCTTTGCGAATGCCGACGAGCTCTACTATTTCAACTCCAATACGTTTGCGCTGCTCGCCATCAATCCGCAGGTCAAGCCCATGGGTACCAAAGAGTATTTTGCCCACATGGAGCACACCTATGCGTCGGGCAAAGTCGATGTTCACTACCGTCACATTCAGGCCAGCGATGAAATCGGCTATCGGTTCAACTGTGGTTCAGTGGCTACCCAGCCAGCATCCTGTAACAGCAACCTCTATGACACGCAGCGCCATTTGCTGACGTTCACGGGCCACTGGAAACCGAGCAGCACACTGACCCTGAGGGCAGGGATGGACTTTGTTGACGCCAGTATTGACAGCGGGCTGAATGCAGGAAATCGCATACCGCTGACACCCCGGCGGGCCGCACGCCTGAGCGCCGAGCATCGCGCTGGTGGGTACACCTGGATGGCCACCAGCCGGTACCGAAGCGATATGGTGCAAGGCGATGACGCTTCAGCATCCTTCCCGCGGATGCCCGCTCGCAATGTGGTTGACCTGGGCGTGAGTACATCGCTATCCAGAACCTTGTCCTTGTCGGCCTGGATCCGTAATGTGTTTGACAAGTCTTATTACGATTTCGCGCAATACAACGGACTCTATCCAGCCGACGGCCGGGGTGTTTTCATCAACCTCAAAGCTGCGCTTTAAGTCGTAGCGATGCCCATGGATCGCCTCCAGCCCCAACGCATCGTCTGCCTGACCGAGGAGACGACGGAATGGCTTTACCTGCTGGGGCAGGAGCACCGCATCGTGGGCATCTCGGGCTACACGGTCCGTCCGCGACGGGCTCGGGAAGAAAAGCCCAGGGTCAGTGCCTTTCTGAGCGCGAAGATCGACAAGATCCTGGCGCTTGAGCCCGATTGTGTCTTTGGCTTTTCCGATTTGCAGGCGGACATTGCCTCTGCGCTGATTCGTGCAGGCGTGCAGGTCACGGTCTTCAACCAGCGCAGTGTGGCCGAGATTTTTTCCATGCTGTATCAGGTGGGGGCCATGGTCGGGCAGGCCGAACAGGCGCTGCAGCGCCTGGCACAAATGCAGGCACAGCTCGACGCGATCCGCCTGAGCAGTGCAGGCTTCAAGCGACGCCCCAAGGTGTTTTTTGAAGAGTGGGACGAGCCCCACATCAGCGCTATCCGGTGGGTTTCGGAGCTGATCGGCATCGCGGGGGGTGACGATGTCTTTCCTGAACTCGCGCTGCAGCCGCTGGGCAAGGACCGCATCATTGCCGACGGCCAGACCATCGTGGACCGCGCCCCGGACATCGTGATCGGTTCCTGGTGCGGCAAGAAGTTCCGCCCCGAAAAAGTGGCTGCGCGTTCAGGCTGGCAGGGCGTACCCGCTGTACGTGACGGGCAATTGTTCGAGATCAAGTCGGCCGACATCCTGCAGCCGGGGCCGGCGGCCCTGACCGATGGGGTGGCGCAACTGCACCGCATCTTCTGCGACTGGACTGAGCGCCATGCGTGAGCCACTCTTGCGCTGGTTCATGCGTTGCTTCATGCCCTGGCTCGTGCTGTGTTTGCTGTGCAGCACCAGCCCTGCGGTGACCGTGCTGGACGATGCGCAGCAAAAAGTCCGGATTGCCGCCCCGCCTCAGCGCATCGTCAGCCTGTTGCCCGCCCTGACCGAAACCGTCTGTGCCCTCGGGCAATGCCAGCGTCTGGTCGGGGTGGACCGGTATTCCAACTGGCCTGAGAGCCTCAAGGGCTTGCCCCGCATGGGCGGCGGGCTCGATCCGAACATTGAAAGCATCGTGGCGCAAAAGCCCGATCTGGTCTTGCTGGCGGGCTCCACCCGAGGGGCAGAGCGGTTGCAGGCGCTGGGCATCACCGTGTTGCGGCTGGAGCCGCGCACCCATGCCGATGTGCAGCGGGTACTGCGCACGGTGGCCGAGGTCCTGGGGCTGCCCGGCGCGCAGGCCGATGGGGTCTGGCGCGAGATCGATACCGGCATTCAGGCCGCCGCACAATCCCTGTCGCCGCCCTCGCGACGCCTGCGGGTGTACTTCGAAGTGAGCCCCGTACCGCATGGGGCCAGTGAATCGTCCTTTATTGGCGAAACCTTGCAGCGCATGGGGGTGCGCAACATCCTGCCGGGGGCTCTGGGGCCGTTTCCACAGATCAATCCGGAGTTTGTGGTGCGCGCCCAGCCCGATGTGATCATGGCCGGTGACAGTTCACGCCGCAGCATGCTGCAGCGCCCGGGCTGGCCACAACTTCGCGCCGTGCGCGAAGACCGCCTGTGTGTGTTTGCGCCTGAACAAGCGGACATGATCGTGCGTCCGGGTCCGCGCATGGCCGAGGGCGCGCGCCTGATGGCGCAATGCCTGCAGCGCAGCGCAGGGGGCAAGCCCTGATGCGCAGCACGGTGGCTTGGCTCTGGGCGGTGCTGCTGCTGGGGGTCGGTGGCCTCGGCCTGGTGCTGGGCAGTGCAGTGGGCAGTCAGGGCTGGGAAGTCTGGTGGACTTCGGCACAAGACCCGGTCATGCAACAGATTGTTTGGGACATTCGTCTGCCCCGCAGCCTGGGCGCCTGGCTGGGCGGGGCCTTGCTGGGGCTCTCGGGTGCCACGGCACAGGGGCTGTTTCGCAATCCGTTGGCCGATCCGTATTTGCTGGGCAGTGCCTCGGGCGCATCGCTGGGCCTGAGCCTCTGCCTGAGCTTGTTCGGAGGCTCTGTACTGGCCACGGCCTGGCTGCCGCGCCTGGGCATGACGGCGGCGGCCTTTGTGGGGGCTGTGCTGGCGGTGGCGCTCACCCTGATGCTGGCGCGAGGCGTTCAGCAGACCCTGCGGCTGTTGCTGGCGGGCGTGGTGGTGGGCGTGGTGCTGGGGGCGATGGCTTCGCTGGTGGCGCTTTTTGAGCCGCAGGTCTTGCAGGCCATGCAGGGTTTCATGCTGGGTTCGACTTCATTTGTGGGCTGGACATCCTGTGGCCTGATGGCGCTGGCCTTGCTTTTTTCGCTCGGTGTGGCCTGGGCGCTCTCGCCCGTGCTGGACGCGCTCACCCTCGGGGAGTCCACCGCCCGGAGTCTGGGCTTGCCTTTGGCACAGGCGCGTCTGCTGCTGGTTGCAGCGATGTCCCTGGCCACGGCCGCAGCGGTGGCCCAGATGGGCCTGATCGCCTTTGTCGGCTTGGCGGCACCCCACGCCGTCCGTTCTTTGCTGCGCTGCACGCATGCCTGGCTGCTGTGCCTGTCTGCCCTGATGGGGGGGGCCTTGCTGCTGTTGGCCGATGTGCTGGCGCGCTGGCTTCTGGCCCCGCAGGACTTGCCGGTGGGGGTTTTGACGGCCGTCCTGGGCGGCCTTTACTTGCTCTGGCGCATGAAACTCGCCGCCGGAGGCCGCGCATGAGCCCGGCATTGCAAGCCCGTGGCCTGAAAGTGGCGCTCGGTGGACAAGAGGTGCTTCACGGCCTCGACCTGGACATCGAGCCCGGTCGCTGGACCGCGGTGGTCGGCCCCAACGGTGCCGGCAAGTCCACCCTGCTCATGGCCCTGGCGGGCCTGCTGCCCTTTGGGGGCAGCGTCGCCTGGCAGGGGGTCTGTGTGCAGGACATCCCCCGACGTGAGCGGGCGCTGCAACTGTCGTGGCTGGGGCAGGGCGAGTCGGCCTCGCCGGATCTGCGCGTGCTGGATGTGGTGATGTTGGGCCGCCTGCCGCACCAGGGCTGGTTGTCCTCGCCCAGCCCGCAGGACCATGCGATGGTTGAGTCGGCGCTGCGGGCCACGCAGGCCTGGGCCTGGCGTGAGCGAAGCCTGGGTGAGCTCTCGGGGGGTGAGCGTCAGCGTGTCTTGCTGGCCCGTGCCCTGGCGGGCCACGCACCCCTCATGCTCATGGACGAACCCTTGGCCAATCTGGACCCGCCTCACCAGGTGGACTGGCTCGAGCAGGTACAGTGCCTCAAGGCCCAGGGCACCACGGTGGTGAGTGTGTTGCACGAGATCGGCATGGCCTTGCATGCCGACGATATGGTGGTCATGGAGGCCGGGGCCGTGGTCCACCACGGACCTTGCGATTGGGCAGAGACCCGCCAGGCCCTGGAGGCGGTGTTTGCCCGGCGCATACGGATCGTGCCCGCCGACGGGCAGTGGGTGGTCGTGCCGCAGATCGGGTGAGCACGGGCCTGTGGCGGGTGAGCGCCTGTGCGCCCCGTGTGGACTCAGCGGGCGGGCTCTTCGAGCATTTTTCGGCGGGCGGTGAGCTGTTTTTGCAGTTGTTCGCGGGCTTCCTTGCGAATCGCCCTGAGGGTGTCGGCATCGGGGTCGTTCCAGTTGCCGCCGGAGTTCCTGACCATCCAGGCCAGTGCACGCGCAAAGTCTTCCACGCCCAGTTTCGGATCACCGCCCTGGGCGGGCATGGCGCGCACGCCAACCCAGCCGTGCCCGGTCAGGGTGGCCTGCCCCTCGGCGATCAGCGGCTTCCAGGCCTGCCTGTCGCCCACCTTGGGCGCATTGGCCACACCTGTGGCATGGCAGGCCACACAGACTTGCTGGTAGATCCTCTCGCCCGTTGCTGGCGTGGCCTGGGCTTGAGCCCAGCAGGGGCTGGTCATCGTCAGAACGGTTGCCAGGGCGGCGGATCGAAAGTGCAGGGGGGGCATGGTCAGCTTTCTTCGCAAGAGGATGTCGGCATTATCTTCGCACGCCTGACTCGCCACCGGGCGAGTTCAGGGGGTTTTGGGCTTGAAGTCGCAATAGCCGGCCACGGCGCACTGCCCACACAAGGGTTTGCGTGCCTGGCAGATGTAGCGTCCGTGCAGGATCAACCAGTGGTGGGCGTCGACCAGGTAGTCGGCGGGCACCCGTTTGAGCAGTTGCATCTCCACCTCGTAGGGCGTCTTGCCTGGTGCCAGGCCGGTGCGATTGCTGACGCGAAAGATGTGGGTGTCGACCGCCATGGTCGGCTCACCAAAGGCCACATTGAGCACCACGTTGGCGGTCTTGCGGCCCACGCCGGGCAGGGCTTCAAGGGCTTCGCGGCTGCGGGGCACCTCGCCGCCGTGCTGCTCGACCAGGATGCGACAGGTCTGCATGAGGTGCCGGGCCTTGCTGCGGTACAGGCCGATGGTCTTGATGTAGTCCTCCAGGCCGTCGAGCCCCAGCGCGAGGATTTTCTGCGGAGTGCCCGCCACCGGAAACAGGCGCCGCGTGGCCTTGTTGACGCCCACATCGGTGGCCTGCGCCGAGAGCAGAACGGCCGCGAGCAGCTCGAACACGCTCGTATACTCCAGCTCGGTGTTGGGCTGCGGATTGGCTGCCTTCAGGGTGGCGAAAAACGGCTCGATGAATTGCTTTTTCATGCCCGAGATTGTCCCCTCATGTCTGCCCCGTATGCCATCCCCTTCGCCGATCGTCTGAACAAGGTGGAAACCTCCGCGATCCGCGAGCTGTTCAAGCTGCTGGGCAAGCCCGGCATCATCAGTTTTGCCGGCGGCTTTCCGGACAGTGCCATGTTCGATGTCGAGGGCATTCGCGAAGCCAGCCACGCGGCGCTCACCCAGGACCCGGGCGCTGCGCTGCAGTATGGTGCCACCGAGGGCTTTAACCCGCTGCGCGAAGAGATTGCCCGCTTCATGGCCCACAAGGGCGCAA
>CAYSIY010000066.1:0-10035 GCA_964431215.1 uncultured Limnohabitans sp. | reverse complement strand
GCTCATCTCGGGCGTGGCCAATTACATCAAGGCCGTGCGGCCCGAGATCAAGGTGATCGGCGTGCAGATGAACGACTCGCAGGCCATGATCCAGTCGGTGCAGGCGCAAAAGCGGGTGACGCTGGCCGATGTGGGCCTGTTCTCGGACGGCACCGCGGTCAAGCTGGTGGGCGAGGAAACCTTCAGGGTGGCGCGTGGCCTGGTGGACGACTGGATGACGGTGGACACCGATGCGGTCTGCGCCGCCATCAAGGACATTTTTGTGGACACCCGCTCCATCGTGGAGCCCGCCGGTGCGCTGGCGGTGGCCGCCATCAAGCAGTACGTGGCCCGGCACAAGACCAAGGGCCAGACCTACGCCGCGATTTTGTGCGGTGCCAACATGAACTTTGACCGCCTGCGCTTTGTGGCCGAGCGGGCCGAGGTGGGCGAAGAACGCGAAGCGCTGTTTGCCGTCACCATTCCGGAAGAGCGTGGCAGCTTCAAGCGCTTTCTGGAGCTGATTGGCAGTCTGCCCGGCGGCCCGCGCAATGTCACCGAGTTCAACTACCGCATGAGCGACGAGCGCAAGGCCCACATCTTTCTGGGCCTGACCACGCACGGCAAGGGCGAGAGCTGCAAGATCGCGGCACGGTTCGTCAAGCAGGGCTTCGAGACGCTGGACCTGACCCACGACGACCTGGCGCAGGAACACATCCGCCACATGGTCGGCGGGCACTCGGCGCTGTCACAGGACGAGCGGCTGCTGCGCTTTGTGTTTCCGGAGCGGCCCGGGGCCTTGATGAAATTCCTCAGCCTGATGCGCCCGGGCTGGAACATCAGCCTGTTTCACTACCGCAACCAGGGGGCCGACTATGGCCGCATCCTGGTGGGCATTCAGGTGCCCGCCAAGGAGCACAAGGCCTTTGACAAGTTCCTCGACACGCTGGGCTACCCCCATGTCGAGGAAACGAACAACCCGCTGTACCGGATGTTTTTGCGGGGCTGAGGGCTCGATCAGGGCCGGGAAACCAGATCGAGGTCCAATGCCTGCGCGTCGGCGACCGCCTTCAGGCGCACCCCGGTTTCGCGGACCGATTGCAGACGCCAGCCCTCAGCCACCACCTGCCCCTGCACAAACACCGCAGGCGGCTGGCCATCGACGGCCAGCAAGGCGCTGCCCTGGCCTGAAGCACCGGACACCACGCCCAGGACCTGAAAGCGCTTAGGGGCATCGGGGGCGACGGGCGTGAGGTCAAGGTGGCCGAGCGCACGGGCGATACCGGTTTGGCCGGGCGCGGGAGCGGCGGCAGATACCGGGCCTGGGGCTGCAGCCTGGGTTCCGGAGGGCTGTCCGCCTGGCAGGTGCAACCACCACAGCGCCGCAGAAGCAGCAAGCAGTGCCCACAGCAGCGCAGCCACCAGGGCGGGCCAGGTGCGGCTGGACACACTGAAAAACCGAACGGACAACATGCGGCCATTATGATCGAGTGCATGAACACTTCATTGATCTCCCACCGACGCCGCGAGCGCGGCTTCACGCTGATTGAACTCATGGTGGTACTGGCCATCATCGGGGTACTGGCTGCGTTGATCGCGCCCAATGTGATCGGTCGCGCCGACGACGCCCGGGTCACTGCGGCCCGCACCGATGTTGCCAACCTGATGCAGGCGCTCAAACTCTACAAGCTCGACAACCAGCGTTACCCGACCCCCGAGCAGGGCCTGCAGGCGCTGGTGACCCGGCCCACCAGCGAGCCGGTGCCGGGCAACTGGAAGCGCTACCTCGACAAGCTGCCCAATGACCCCTGGGGACGCCCTTACCAATTCATCAACCCCGGCATCCGGGGCGAGGTGGATGTGCTGTCTTTCGGGGCCGACGGCAAGTCCGGCGGCGAAGGCAACAATGCCGACATCGGCAGCTGGCAGTAGCGCCTTCGGCCATGCAGGGCGTGGCTTTACCCTGATCGAGCTGATGGTGGTGGTGGCGCTGATCGGCATCGCCACCGCCGGTGCGGTGCTGTCACTGCGCGACAGTGCCGCTTCGGCCCTGGAGCGCGACGCCCAGCGCCTGGCCGCCGTGCTCGAGAGCGCCCGCTCGCAAGCCCGGGCCAACCATGCCGCCGTGCTGTGGCAGCCGCATGAGCAGGGCTATGTGCTGCGCGGCCTGCCGCGGCCCGAGGTGACGCAAGCCTGGCAGTCGGAACACACCCGTGCCCGCAGCAACAGCCCGGTGGTGCTCGGCCCTGAGCCCCTGATGGCAGCGCAGCGCATCGAGCTGTACTCGGCTGTAGCCCCCCGGCAGCGACTGTGGGTCGTCACCGATGGGCTCAGGCCCTTTGCGGTGCAGTCCACGGCCACGCCGGCAGCGCCATGAAGACCCGCACTCTGCAGCGCGGCTTGACCCTGATCGAGGTGCTGGTGGCGCTGGGTATCGTGGCTGTGGCCCTGATGGCCGGACTTCAGGCCACAGGCTCGCTCAGCCGCAATGCCGAGCGCCAGATTCAGGCGATGCTCGGCCAGATCTGCGCCGAAAACGAGCTCACCCGCCTGCGCCTGTTGCGCCAACTGCCCGGCACCGGCATCGTGCAGACCGAGTGCCCGCAAGCGGGCTGGCCCCTGCAGGTCACGCTGGACATCCAGACCACGCCCAACCCCAACTTCCGGCGGGTCGACGCACGCGTCAGTCATCTTGGCGTGCCGCTGCTGCAGCTCTCGACCGTCATGGGGCGCAACTGATGCGACGCAGCCAAGGCTTCACCCTGGTCGAGGTGCTGGTGGCCATCAGCGTGATGGCGGTGCTGGCCCTGATGTCCTGGCGTGGCATCGACGGCATGCTGCGCGTACAGACGCAGCTGCAGCAACGCGCTGACCAGATCCGCACCCTGCAGGCGGGGCTGGCGCAATGGCAAACCGACCTCAACCGGGTCACGGCGGTGCAAGGCACCCAGGCCTGGGGCTGGGACGGCCGGGTGCTGCGCCTGACGCGAGAGGGCAGCCAAGCGGGTGAGGGGCTTCGGGTGGTGGCCTGGACATGGCGAACCGATGGCCCGGCACAAGGGCACTGGCTGCGCTGGCAATCGCCCGCACTGACCACCCTGCGCGCCTGGCAGGAGGCCTGGCAAAACGCCCTGGTCTGGAGCCAGACGCCCACCGAAAGCCTGCGCAGCGGAGAAATCAGCATTCACCCGCTGGCCGGCTGGCAACTGTTCGTGCACCGTGGCGGGAGCTGGACCAACCCGCTGTCCAGCGACGCCACCCAGCCCGGCACGGGCACAGCGACCGAAAACGCCGCCAGCAGCAACGCTCAGGCCCTGCGCCTGCCCGATGGCGTGCGCCTGCTGCTGGATCTGCCGGCGCAGACACCGCTGCCGGGACGCATCACCCTGGACTGGGTGCGCCCCACCCTGACCGGAGCCGGCGTATGAAAGGGACCGCTGCACAAGGTGGGGCGGCTTTGCTCAGCGCCATGCTGGTGGTCAGTCTGGTGGCCTCGCTGGCCTCGGCTGCGCTGTGGCTGCAATGGCGACAAATCGAGATCGAAACCGCCGAACGCACCCGCGCGCAAAACACCTGGCTGATGACCGGCGCCATGGACTGGACGCGGCTGGTGCTGGCCGAAGACGCGCGCTCGGGCCAGACCGCAGACCATCCGGGCGAGCCCTGGGCACTGCCGGTGCAGGAATCGAAACTCTCGACCTTCCTCTCACAGGACCGACAGTGGCGTGAAGGCGATCCGGAGGTTTACCTGTCGGGACAGATCATCGATGCCCAGTCGCGTCTGAACCTGCGTTCACTGATCGAGGAGGGCCAAGCCGTGCCCGCCGCAGTGGCCGCCTGGACCCGCCTGTTTGCGCTGCTGGATCTGCCGGAATCGGAACTGCAGCGCCTTTTGCAGGGCTGGACGCAGGCGCTGGGCGCCACCCAGAACGCGGCCCTGGCGCAGCGGACTGCCGACGCCCCCTTGCTGCCCCAGCGTTGGGACCAACTGGGCTGGCTGGGTCTGAGCGCCACCACCGTCGAACGCCTGCAACCCTACGCCACCCTGCTGCCCACCCCCACCCCGGTCAACCTCAACACCGCGTCCGAGGTGGTGCTGCAGGCAGTGGTCCCGGGGCTGGATGCGGCCCGCGCCAGGCAGTGGCTGCAGCGCCGAAACAGCCAACCCTGGATGTCGCTGCAGGAGGCAGCCGAAGCGCTGGGCGCTGGAGGACGCACGCTCGACGAGCGTCAGCACAGCGTGCGCAGCCGCTACTTCGAAATTCAGGGCCGTCTGCGCATCGACCAGACGGTGCAGCAGGAACGCGCCCTGATTGAACGGGAGGGCCTGCAAACCCGCATGCTCTGGCGCACCGGGGTCGACAGCGCGAAGCGCTCCAATGCCTCTCTACAATGACCCGCATGCGCACCTTGCTGATCCTGCCCCCCACCTCGCCTGCCGCTGCCCAGGCGATCTACGGTCAGGCTTGGCTGGACACAGCAGCCCCGGCGCCGCTGCAGGCACGCTTTGTGCCTTTGGCCCTGCTGCCACGCCCTGAGCGCCAGGCGGCGGTGGCATTGATCGTGCCGGCCGCCGCGCTGTCCTGGCACCGCATCACACTGCCCTCAGGGCTGGGCAAGCAGCCAGCGCGTGTGCAGGCCGCCGTCGTGGGCCTGCTCGAAGAACGGCTGCTGCAGGACACGGCCCAGGTACACATGGCCCTGCCGCCGCAATGGCAGGCCGGTGCGCCGCTGTGGGTGGCGGTGTATGACCAGGGCTGGCTGCTGCAACATCTTCAGGCCCTGGATGACGCCGGACTGGCCGTCCAGCGCATCGTGCCGGAATTTGCACCGCCGGACCAGGGCGAGTACTGGCATGCGGTGGGCAATGAGGAGCACGGCTGGCTCTGGCACGGCAGCGCCAGCCAGGGCCTGACCGGCTGGCCGCTGGCCGCCGTCAGCCAGGGCGCTGTGCGCTGCCCCGACAACGCCCGCATACTGGCCGAGCCGGCCTTGGCCGCATGGGCACAGCAGCATTGGCCCGACCGGGTGACGCTGGTCGGCACCGCCAGCCACTGGCCTGCCGCGCTCAGCGGCGGCTGGGACCTGGCCCAGTTTGCCCTCGCGGCCCGGCTGCGCCAGCGCCACTGGCTGCGCTGGCGCCAGCGGCTCGATGGGCTGCTGCGCCATCCCTCATGGCGACCGGCACGCTGGGGCCTTTTGGCGTTGCTGCTGGTTCAACTCATCGGCCTGAACGCCTGGGCCTGGATGAGCCGTCAGCAGTGGCAGGCCCAGCAGGACGCCTGGACGGCCATGCTGCAGCAGAGCTTTCCGAAGGTGACAGTGGTGCTCGATGCCCCCCTGCAGATGGCCCGCGAAGTCGCCCGCCTGCGCCAGGCCTCAGGGCAACTGAGCCCCACCGATCTGGAGTCGCAACTGCAGGCCCTGGGTTCGGCCCTGCCCGAAGGGGTGAGCGGCCCCAACAGCCTGAGCTATCAGGACGGCGTGCTGCAATGGCCTGGCCTGCCGATGAGCGCCAGCCAGAAAACGGCTTTCGAGCAGGCCCTGGCCCAACAGGGCTACAGCCTGATGACACAAGCAGAGCCGTGGCGCCTGCAAGCGCGGGAGGCGCGTCCATGAAACCGCGAATGCGGCAAACCCTGCAAACGCTGCGAAGCGCATGGCAACAGCGCTCCGTGCGCGAGCGCCGCCTGCTGGCCCTGGCCGCTGCGGTGCTGGGCATCGCGCTGCTCTGGCAACTGGGCGTGGCCCCGGCCCTCACGACCTGGCAAGGCGCAGCGCAGCGCCAGGCCGAACTCGACCTGCAGACCCGACACATGCTGCAACTGCAGGCCGAGGCGCGACAGCTTCAGGCGCCCACGCGCATGCCGCGCCCACAGGCCATCGCCCTGCTCGAAAGCAGCGCCGCCAGCCTGCTGGGCAAGGACGCGCGGCTGACGGTTCAGGACGATCTGCTGCGGGTGAGTTTGGTGGCTGCGCCCGCTGCAGGTCTGGCCCAGTGGTTGGCGCAGGCCCGCGAAAAAGCCCTTGCGCTGCCACAAAGCGCACGCCTGGAGCGCGTGCCCCCCTCCCCATCGGCCACGGCACCGACCCCGGCCCCGACCGCCACCGAGATTCTCTGGCGGGGCGAATTGGCCCTTCGTCTGCCCTGAATGCACGCCATGCAGCGCCCCACTCGCCCCCAGCCCTCTGCCCCCACGCCCTGGCGCTGGGCCATGGCGGGTGCCACGCTGGGGCTGGTGCTGGCCCTGCTGGCAGGGGCACCGGCCCGCTGGCTCGGCAGTGCGGTGCGCTGGGCCACCCTCGATCGGGTGCAACTGGAGGCCGCACGGGGCACCGTCTGGTCGGGCTCGGCCACACTCTTGCTGACCGGCGGTGCCGGCACACAGGACCGGCGCAGCCTGCCCGGGCGAATCATCTGGCGCTGGGGCCTGACCTGGCCGGGCCTGTCGCTGGAGCTGACGGCCGAATGCTGCACGCCTGAGCCTTTGCAATGGCGGCTGCTGGCCACCGGCGAAGGCCTGACCGTGCAACTGCAGGACCAGCAATCCCGATGGCCCGTGGCCATGCTGGCCGGTTTGGGGGCCCCCTGGAACACGCTCGATGCCGACGGTCGGCTCGAATGGCAAAGCGCGGGGTTGCAACTGCGTTGGCAGCAGGGCCAATGGCTCTGGCTGGGACAATCCCGGCTGCAGGCGCAGCAACTGAGCTCGCGCCTTTCTACACTGCGCCCGATGGGCAGCTACCAGATCACCCTGCAGGGCAGCGCCAGCGGCACCCCGACGCCCGAACTGACGCTTCGCACTCTGCAAGGCCCCCTGCAACTGCAGGGGCAAGGCCAATGGCTGGGCCAGCGTCTGCGCTTTGCGGGCGAGGCCTCTGCAGAAGAAGGTGCCGAGGCCGCCCTGTCCAACCTGCTCAACATCATCGGCCGACGCGATGGCTCGCGCAGCCTGCTTTCACTGGGATGAGCCCATGTCAACACTACACTCTCTTTCCTTGTTGCGCCCTGTGCTGCTGAGCGCCGCGCTGGCTGCGGCCTGCCTGGGCAACGCGGGGGCGCAAAATGGCAAGCCGGCCGTCAAGCCCGGTGAGCCGGTCATGCTCAATTTCGTCAATGCCGAGATCGAGGCGGTGGCCCGCACCGTGGCCACGCTCTCGGGTGCCAATGTGGTGGTGGACCCCCGTGTCAAGGGCACCATGAACCTGGGCAGCACGGTGGCCGTGCCGCCGGCCCAGGCACTGCGGCTGTTTGCCGCGCAACTGCGCACACAGGGCTTTGCATTGGTCGAGAACAACGGCATCCACACCGTGGTGCCCGAAGCCGATGCCAAGCTGCAAAGCGGACCCGTGAATGCGGGCAACACGCCCAGTGGCGGCGGCCAGGTCGTGACCCAGATCTTTCGGCTGAACCACGAAAACGCCAACAGCCTGGTGCCGGTGCTGCGCCCCCTGATCAGCCCCAACAACACCATCAACGTGACACCGGGCAGCAATGCGCTGGTCATCACCGATTACGCCGACAACCTGCAGCGGCTGGGCCGGATCATCACGGCGCTGGATGTGGCCAACGCCACCGGGGTGGATGTGATCCGCCTGCGGCACGCCATCGCCAGCGATATGGCGACGCTGGTGCAGCGCCTGCTGGACGCCAGCCCCGCCTCCAGTGCGGCAGCCGGTGCCCCGGCATCGCCGGGGGATGGCGGCTTTCGGACCACTGTGGTGGCCGACGCCCGGGCCAATGCCTTGATCGTGCGGGCCGCCAACGCCGCCCGCCTGGGCCTGGTGCGCGCCCTGGTCGAGCAACTGGACCTGCCGGCGGCCCAAGGCGCTGGCAGCGCCAGCGGCAACATCCACGTGGTGTACCTCAAGAACGCGGATGCGACTCGGCTGGCGGTGACCCTGCGTGCGGCGCTGGCGGCCGACCGCAGCAGCATGACATCCGCCTCAGGGGCACCGGGAGCCACAGCGGCAACCGGCCTCACCGGTGGCAGCCCGATGCCCACGCCCACCCCCAGCAACGCCAATCCGGGCACGGCCAGCGTGACGCCGACCGCACCGCCCTCGGTGGGCGGCCAGATTCAGGCCGACCCGGCCACCAACTCGCTCATCATCACCGCACCCGAGCCGCAATACCGGCAGTTGCGCGAGGTCATTGACCGGCTCGACCAGCGGCGCGCGCAGGTGATGGTCGAGAGCCTGATTGCCGAAGTCAATGCCGACAAGGCGGCGCAGATGGGCATCCAGTGGCAGAACATTCTGGGCAACCGGGGGGGCAATGTGGGCGTACTGGGCACCAATTTCGGCACCACCGGCAACATCGTCAACCTCTCGACCCAGGGCGTGACCGCCACCTCCACCTTGCCCGGCGGCATCAACGTTGGCGCTTTCCGCTACACCAACGGCATCTACGTGCTGGCCGGACTGGCCAATTTTCTGGAAAAGAACATCGGTGCCAATGTGCTGTCCACGCCTACGCTCATGACGCTGGACAACGAGGAAGCGCGCATTGTGGTGGGCAAGAACGTGTCTTTCCAGACCGGCAACACCACGGTCAACTCCGGCGGCGTGACCTCGCCTTTCCAGACCTTTGAACGCAAGGACGTGGGCCTGACCCTGCGCATCAGGCCGCAGATCAGCGAAACCGGCACCGTCAAGCTCAATGTCTATCAGGAGGTCTCGGATGTTATCAAGGTCAACGGCATGGACACCGTCAGCGACCGGGCCTTCAGCAAACGCGCCATCGAAACCAATGTGCTGGTGGAAGACGGTGGCGTGATCGTGCTGGGCGGCTTGCTCTCGGACAACTTTTCCGATGAAAGAAATCAGGTTCCCGGGCTTGGCAACGTCCCCTTGTTTGGCAATTTGTTTCGCAACGAAAACCGCAGCCGCAGCAAAACCAACCTGATGGTCTTCCTGCGTCCTGTGGTCCTGCGGGACGCGGAAGGCACGCAGGCCCTCTCGACCAGCCGCTACCAGGAAATGATGGGGCTGCAGCAGCAGGCGCAGCCCCGGCCCAATCCGCTGCTCGACAGCGTCACCGGCGCGCCGGTCATGCGCCCGCTGGACGCTGCGCCTGCCGCCCCCCGGCAACCCTGAGCCTGCCATGCGTCAGCTTCTGCCCTACGCTTTTGCCCGCGACCATCGGCTGCTGCTCGAAGACGACGGCCAGGCTTTGACCTTGTGGGTGAGCGCCGATTCGGACCGCAGTGGACTGTCTGAAGTGCTGCGGGTGCACGGACCGGCGCAGCCGCTCTGGCAACACCTGCCGACGGGCCAACTGGCCCAGCGCATCCAGCAGGCCTATGCCCATGCGCAAAGCGACAGCGCAGGCAGCGCCGCCGCTGTGGTCAGTGAAGTCGAGTCGGCCGCCGATCTCTCGCGCATGATGCAGGAGCTGCCGGCGGTCGAAGACCTGCTCGAAGCCAGCGACGACGCGCCCATCATCCGCATGCTCAACGCCTTGCTCACCCAGGCGGCACGCGATGGGGCCAGCGACATCCACATCGAACCCTACGAGCGGCACTCCAGCGTGCGCTTTCGGGTCGATGGCAGCCTGCGCGAGGTGGTGCAGCCCAACCGTGCGCTGCACGCCGCGCTGATCTCGCGCCTGAAGATCATGGCCGAGCTGGACATTTCTGAAAAACGCCTGCCGCAGGACGGCCGCATCAGCCTGCGCCTGGGCTCGCGGGCGGTGGATGTGCGGGTTTCGACCTTGCCCAGCGCCCACGGCGAGCGTGCCGTGCTGCGTCTGCTCGACAAGAGTGGCGCCCGCCTGACGCTCGAAGCCGTGGGCATGCAGGGACGGGTGCTGCAGCAAATCGAGCAGCTCATTGCACAGCCGCATGGCATCCTGCTGGTGACCGGCCCGACCGGCTCGGGCAAAACCACCACCCTGTATGCGGCCCTGCAGCGGCTGGACGCCACGCGCAACAACATCATGACGGTGGAAGACCCGATCGAATACGAGCTGCCGGGCGTGGGGCAGACGCAGATCAACGCCCGCATCGATCTGACTTTTGCCAAGGCCCTGCGCGCCATCCTGCGGCAGGACCC
>CAYSIY010000065.1:0-10186 GCA_964431215.1 uncultured Limnohabitans sp. | reverse complement strand
AAATTTCAACGTGAACAGCCCGGAAAGTGGCTCAGTTTTGGATGTGATTCAACACACCAGACCGTCAAGCTCAACAGCTGGTACGGCGAGTTTTACGATCTGCTGCAAAAGCCCGAGCAAGCCGGTGGCCTGAGCAAGTTCTGGGGCTTCATGCAGCAGTTCGCCTGGATCGCCTTTCCCTACATGCTGCTGCGCAGCTTTGAGGCGTATCTGGCCTCGCATTACGCCTTCCGCTGGCGTCAGGCCATGACCGAGACCTATCTGCCGCGCTGGCAACGCACCGCCGAGACGGTGGAGGGCGCTTCGCAGCGGCTGCAGGAGGACTGCATGCGCTTTGCCAAACAAACCGAAAACCTGGGGCTGGGCCTGGTGCGGGCGGTGCTGACGCTGGTGTCTTTCATCCCGATTTTGTGGGGTTTGTCGCAGGGCATGGCGATCGCCTGGTTGCAGTTCGAGGGCTCGCTGTTCTGGGTGGCGCTGGTCACGGCACTCGGCGGCACGGTGCTGTCGTGGTTTGTGGGCATTCGCCTGCCGGGTCTGGAGTACAACAACCAGAAGACCGAGGCGGCTTTGCGCAAGGCGCTGGTCTACGCCGAAGACGAACGCGCCCGCATGACGCTGGCCGAGGTGATGCAGCTCTTCATGGGGGTGCGCGTCAACAATTTCCGCCTGTTCAACCACTACGCCTACTTCAACCTCTGGAGCAACCTCTACAGCCAGACCATGATCATCTTTCCCTACCTGCTCATGGGGCCGTCGCTGTTTACCGGGCTCATCACCCTGGGCGTGATCCAGCAGGTGAGCAACGCGTTCGGCAAGGTGAATGAGGCGTTTTCCTACCTGATCGAGCGCTGGACCGACATCACCGAGCTGCGCTCCATTTACAAGCGCCTGAATGAATTTGAAAGAAGTCTCGCCACATGAAAACCCTGGGTCTGATCGGCGGCATGAGTTGGGAATCCACGGTGCCGTATTACCGCCACATCAACGAAGGCGTGAAAAACCGCCTGGGGGGCCTGCATTCGGCCCGATTGCTGCTCTACAGCGTGGACTTTGCTGAAGTCGAGGCGCTGCAGCGCACGGGCCAGTGGTCGGCAGCCGGGGCTTTGCTGGCGCAGGCCGCACAGGCTTTGCAGGCCGCCGGAGCGCAGGGCCTGGTGCTGTGCACCAACACCATGCACAAGGTGGCCGATGCGATTGAAGCCTCGGTGGACTTGCCTTTTTTGCACATTGCCGACGCCACGGCCCGCGCGATTGCTGAGGCAGGCTTGACGCGGGTGGGCTTGCTGGGCACGCGCTTTACCATGGAGCAGGATTTCTACAAGGCCCGGCTGAGCGAGCGTTTTGGGCTGGAGGTTCGGGTGCCGCCCGCGCAGCAGCGCGAGGCGGTGCACCGCATCATCTACCAAGAGCTGTGCCTGGGGCAGGTGCATGCGGCCTCGCGGCGGGTGTACCAAAGCGTCATGGCCGATCTGGTGGCGCAGGGGGCGCAGGCCATCATTCTGGGCTGTACCGAAATCAGTTTGCTGGTCAGCGCGCCTGACAGCACGGTGCCCTTGTTTGACACCACCGCCCTGCATGCCCAGGCGGCGGTAGACTGGATGTTGTCTGATTGATTGGAGATCCCATGCCGCATACGGTTCGTTTTCAGCGCGTTTTTCGCGCCCCTGCCGAGCGCGTTTTTCGCGCCTTCATTGACCCGGACGCCATGGCCAAATGGCTGCCGCCGCATGGCTTTACCGGGCGCGTCCACGACATGGACGCCCGTGTGGGCGGGGCTTACCGCATGTCGTTCACGAATCTTGGCAGCGGGCAGTCGCACAGCTTTGGCGGCCAGTTTCTTGAGCTGGTGCCCGGCGAGCGCTTGCGTTACACCGACCGCTTTGACGATCCGAACCTGCCCGGCGAGATGGTCACCACCATCACCTTCCGGCCTGTGTCGGTGGGCACCGAGGTCAACATCGAGCAGACCGGCATTCCGCAGGTGATCCCGCCCGAGGCCTGCTGCCTGGGCTGGCAGGAGTCGCTGGCTTTGCTGGCGCTGCTGGTCGAGGCCGAGATTCCCGCAAGCTGATCAGCGGGGCGCTGTGCCGGGCTCGTCAGGCGGCGTACCCCGTTGCGTCAGGGCCTGCAGCGCCTCTGCATCGGTGCGGTAAAGGCGCAGCAGCGGCGTGTCCTGCAGTTCTCCAGCATTGCGCAAAGTGGTTTCCACCGGCAGCTTGATGCCGCTGATGTGCAAGGTGATGCCCCGCGCCCTGAGCTGGCGCTGCAGTTGTCCAAAGGTTTCCACACCGGTCACGTCAATGCGGTTGATCGGCTGGGCAAACAGGCACACCTGCCGCACCTCCGGGTGTTGCGTCAGGTGTTCGCTGATGGCGCGCTCCAGGCCGCTGGCGGCGGCAAAGTCGAGCTCGGCGTCCATGCGCAGGGCATACAGGCGATCGGCCAGCGGGGGCAGCTTCCAGAGGTGACGGTCGCGCAGCGAGCCGTCCGGGTGCAGGCCGACTTCAATGATGCGCGGGTGCAATCGGGTGTGCAGAAAGTGCCCCAGCGTCAGCAGCACGCCCGCCAGCACACCCCACTGGATGCGAGGTGCCGTCAGCAGCGTGATGGCAAAGGTCACGGCGGCCGTGATGGCTTCGACCCGGCCGATGCGCCACAGGCGCACAAAGGCTTGCGGCTGGATGAGGTGGGCCACGGCCATGACCACCACGGCAGCCAGCACTGCACGCGGCACGGGTGCCAGCGCGCCCGCACCCATCAGGGCCAGAGCCACCAAAATGGCGGTGGTCACGGCAGCCCAGCCACTGCGGGCACCGGCATAGAGGTAGATGGCTGAGCGGGAGAAGGATGCGCTGGTCGGAAAGCTGCCGCTGAGCGCCGAGGCCAGTTTGGCAAGACCCTGGCCGCGCAGGTCCTGGTTTTCATTCCAGCGGGTGCCGGTCTGCTGGTGTTCGGTGCGGGCGCTGGAGGCCGTTTCCAGAAAGCTCACCAGCGCGATCACCATGGCGGGCACCAGCAGTTGCGACAGATCGTCCAGGCCCGGCCACGACGGCAGCGCCAGCGGCGGCAGGCCCGAGGGCAGGGTGCCGATCACCTCGCCGCCGCGCTCGGCAAAGCCACTGAAATGGCTCAGCAGCCCGGCACCCACCACCACCAGCATGATGGCGGGCAGTTTGGGGGCCCAGCGTCGGGCGGCCAGCAGGGCCGCCAGGCTCAGCAGGCCAAAGAGCGCCGCGTGGGCGTCAAACTGTCCTGCCAGCGGGCCGCTGAAAAAGCCCGACCAGCCCAGAGGCAGACCCAGCAGGGCCGGCAGTTGCGAGCCGATGATCAGCAAGGCCGCCGCCTGGGTGAAACCGGTCATGACCGGCGAGCTGATCAGGTTGAGCAGCCAGCCATAGCCGCCCGCACCCAGCGCCAGTTGCAGAAGGCCCGAAAGCAGCGCCAGCCAGATGGCCAGCTCCACCCACATGACGCTGCCGGGCTCGGCCATGCCCGAGAGGGAGGCGCTCACCAGCAGGCAGGTCAGGGCCGTGGGGCCGACCGAGAGGCGTGTCGAGCCGCCCCACAGCGCGCCCACGAGTGCGGGCAAGACGGCGGCGTACAGGCCGGTGACCAAGGGCATGCCGGCCAGGGCCGCATAGGCCACCGACTGCGGGATCATCAGCAGCCCCACGGTCAGTCCGGCCAGGGCGTCGCTGCGCAGCAGACCGGCCGTGGGCCGGGGCCAGTTCAGGAAAGGCAGCATGCGCTGCCAGGAAAACCGCTTCATGGCTTCGATTGTGAACCATGGGCCTGCCCTGGACTGCCGTGCTGCGTGCCCGTGTCCGGGCGGTAGGATCGTTGACCATGATGAATACATTGAACCCTTACCCGGTCAGGATGTCCGACCTCAGGCGTGCTTTGTGGGTCGCGTTGATGCTTTGCTGCATTTGCCCCGCAGCTGCGCCTGTCCGGGCCATGGACACGGCCTGGGTGAGCTGGGTGATGGACGGTGACACGGTCTTGCTGGTGCCCGAAGGCGAGCGCGAGCCGGTCAAGTTCCGCCTGCAGGGCATCGATGCGCCCGAGTCCTGTCAGCCCGGGGGCGAGGCTTCGCGTGACGCCCTGATTGCTCTGGTGCTGCGGCGCACGGTCCGCGTCGAAGCCCAGGGGCACGACAGCTATGGACGCCAGCTCGGTCGTCTGTGGGCAGATGGGCAGGATGCAGGTGCCGAAATGGTCCGCGCAGGTTGGGCCTGGGCCTACAGTTACCGCACCGGCCGTGGCCCTTATGCGACTTTGCAGCGGCAGGCCCAAGGGGCGGGGCGCGGCCTGTTTGCAGCACGACAGACCGCCATGTCACCGGCGGTGTTCCGACAGTTTCATGGCAGTTGCCAGCCTGAAACAGAGCTTCAGTTGCCGCCAGTGACGCGGGTGCCACAAACCCGGCAGGCCGGATCGCGCTGAATACGGATGTCGGTCCACGACAGGGCCCGGCCATCGAGCATCAGCAAGCGACCGGTCAGTCGCGAGCCCATGCCACTGAGGACCTTGAGCGCCTCGGCAGCCTGCACCGTGCCGATGATGCCCACCAGCGGTGCGAACACCCCCAGGGTGGCGCAGCGGGTTTCTTCGGGCATCTGGTCGGGCGGAAAGATGCAGGCATAGCAGGGGGCTTGGGGCTGGCGCGTGTCGTAGACCGAGACCTGACCGTCCATGCGGATGGCCGCACCCGAGACCAGGGGCTTGGCATGGCGCACGCAGGCGGCATTGACGGCCTGGCGGGTGGCGAAGTTGTCGGTGCAGTCGATCACCACATCGGCTTGGGGCACGAGCTGGCTCAGCAGGGCTTCGTCGGCGCGCTCGGTGATGACTTCGACCACCGGATCGGGGTTGATTTGCGCAATCGCGGTGCGCACCGATTCGGCCTTGGGCTGGCCGACGCGTGCCAGGGTGTGGGCAATCTGGCGCTGCAGGTTGGTGGCGTCCACCGTGTCGTGGTCGACCACGGTGATGCGGCCCACACCTGCGCTGCCCAGGTAGAGGGCCACCGGCGAGCCCAGGCCGCCCGCACCGATGACCAGCGCACGGGAGGCGAGCAGCCTTTCCTGGCCTTCGATGCCCAGTTCTTCGAGCAGGATATGGCGCGAGTAGCGCAGCAGTTGTGTGTCGTCCATGCCGCGCCTGGAGCCGGGGCTCACTTCTTGTCGCGCGACTCGGGCTTGCGCTCGGCCACCGTGGTGCTGGCCTTGACGGGCAGCCCCTTGAGCTGGTTGAGGGCCTGCTGCAACTGGAAGTCCTTGTCGGAGCCGAACTCGGGCAGGCGGCGCTCGGCCGCGGGCTTGCGGGAATCTTCTTCGAGCTTTTTGAGGGCTTCCTCGCGGGCTTTTTCGCGATCCGGGTCTTTTTTCTCTTCCTCGCGCCCGTTGGACAGGTGTTTTTCAAGGTCGGCCTCGCGGGTGCGCAGGGCGGCGAACACATTGCCTTCGGCGGTTTCGTCGAGCATGACATCGGGAACGATGCCCTTGGCCTGGATGCTGCGGCCGTTGGGGGTGTAGTAGCGGGCCGTGGTGATCTTGAGGGCGGTGTCAGGGCCGAGCTGGCGCACGGTCTGCACCGAACCCTTGCCAAAGGTCTGGCTGCCCATGAGCGTGGCGCGCTTGTGGTCCTGCAGCGCACCGGCGACGATCTCGCTGGCCGAAGCCGAACCTTCGTTGACCAGCACCACCAGGGGCACCCGCTTGAGGGCGCCGTTGGTGGCCTGCGTCAGCTTGCCAATCGGGTCGTTGCTGGCGTTGCGGCGCCAGAACTGGGGCGCAGCTTTGTAGGTGAACTTGCTTTCCTCGAGCTGGCCGTTGGTGGACACCACCGCGACGTTTTCGGGCAGGAAGGCGGCCGACAGGGCCACGGCGGCATCGAGCAGGCCGCCCGGGTCGTTGCGCAGGTCGAGCACCAGACCCTTGAGGGCCGGGTCCTGTTTGTAGAGCTCTTCGATCTTGCGGGCAAAGTCTTCGACGGTGCGTTCCTGGAACTGGGAGACACGCACCCAGCCGTAGCCGGGCTCCACCATCCTGGACTTGACCGATTGGGTCTTGATTTCTTCGCGGATGATGGTCACCGGGAAGGTGCGGTTCTCGTCCTTGCGGAAGATGGTCAGCACCACGCGGGTCCGGGGCTCGCCGCGCATGCGCTTGACGGCATCACTGAGCGACAGGCCCTTGACGGCGGTGTCATCGATCTTGGTAATCAGGTCGTTGGTCTTGAGTCCGGCGCGGTCGGCCGGAGAGCCTTCAATGGGAGAGACGACCTTGATGAGTCCGTCTTCCTGCGTGATCTCGATGCCTACCCCGACAAAGCGACCGCTGGTGCCTTCCGAAAATTCCTTGAAGGTTTTCTTGTCAAAGTACTGGGAATGCGGATCGAGGCTGGAGACCATGCCCGAGATGGCGTCGGTGATGAGCTTTTTTTCGTCCACCGGTTCGACATAGTCGCTCTTGACCATGCTGAAGACGGCCGCGAGCTGCTGCAGTTCTTCGAGTGGCAGGGGTGCCATGTTGCCGCGCGCCACCGTCTGCAGCGATGCGGTGGTCAGGGCACCCGCAAGGGCACCGACTCCCACCCAGCCGACGATTTTCAGTTTCTGTCCCATCTTGCTCCATCTGCTTGCTGTACGAGAACGGGCCCAATATACACCCCGGCCCGGATTGGCTGTGGGCGGGGTCGGCCAATCACCACAGGCCCTCAGGCCTTGCCCTGGCTGGCCACGGCAGCAGCAGCTCGGGCGGCGGCTTCGGCATCGCCCAGGTAGTAGTGGCGAATGGGCTTGAGCTGGGCGTCGAGCTCGTAGACCAGGGGGATGCCGTTGGGGATGTTCAGGGACACGATGTCCTGATCGGAAATGCCGTCCAGGTATTTGACCAGGGCGCGGATCGAGTTGCCGTGGGCAGCGATCAGCACGCGTTGGCCACTCTGGATGGCGGGCGCGATGCTGTCGTTCCAGGCGGGAATCACGCGCGCGACGGTGTCCTTGAGGCACTCGGTCAGGGGGACGACCGAGGCGTTGGGGTAGCGACGGTCGCTTTTTTCGCAGCGGGGGTCGGTGGCTTCTAGGGCCGGTGGCGGGGTGTCGTAGCTGCGACGCCAGACCAGCACCTGCTCGTCACCGTACTGCCTGGCCATGTCGGCCTTGTTCAGACCTTGCAGCGCGCCGTAGTGGCGCTCATTGAGGCGGTAATCCTTGATGACCGGCAGCCAGGTGCGGTCCATCTCGTCGAGCGTCAGCCACAGAGTGCGGATGGCCCGCTTGAGCACCGAAGTAAAACAGACGTCAAAGTCCCAGCCTTCGGCCTTGAGCAGTTGCCCGGCCGACATGGCCTGCTGCACACCCACGGGGGTCAGGTCCACATCGGTCCAGCCGGTGAAGCGGTTTTCAAGGTTCCAGGTGGATTCGCCGTGGCGGATCAGGACGAGTTTGTACATGGGCAAAATTCTCAAACGATGTGGAAAAACAGGGAGATTCCCGGCATTTTAGAATTTGACCTCATGGGTGCCCTGACAGGGGCCTCTTTTTTTGAGCTGAACAAGGATTCAAGTGAGCTTTCTGATCGACAACTGGATGCTGATCCTGGTGGCACTGACTTCGGGCGTGGCCTTGCTGCTGCCCGCGCTGATGCAGGGCAAGGGCCTGACCCCGGCCGAGGCGGTGCTCCTGATCAACCGCGAAAAGGCGGTGGTGATTGACGTGTGCGAGCCCGGCGAGTTTGCCGCAGGCCACATTGCCGGTGCGCGCAATGTGCCGCTGGCCCAGCTCGAAAGCCAGCTTCCGGGCCTGGTCAAGAACAAGGCCACGCCCGTGATTCTGGTCTGCCAGGCGGGGGTGCGCTCCGGTCGTGCGCTGACTTTGGCCCGAAAGCTTGGCTTTGAAAAAGCCCAAAGCCTGGCCGGTGGCCTCAAGGCCTGGCGCGAGGCCAGCATGCCGGTCTCCAGGGCCTGAACGCGCAAGGAGCCCGCCATGCCCATCGTCAAGATGTACACCACCGCCGTCTGCCCTTACTGCGTGCGCGCCAAGCAGATCCTCAAGGCCAAGGGGGTCGAGCAGATCGAGGAAATCCGCGTTGACACCGCGCCCGACCAGCGCGAGCACATGATGCAGATCACAGGGCGGCGCACTGTGCCGCAGATCTTCATTGGTGACACCCATGTGGGCGGCTGCGACGACCTGATGGCCCTGGACGCCAGGGGCGGCCTCATGCCTTTGCTGCAGGGCGGCTGAGCCCCGCCTGCCCGGGTTTTCCCGTCCTGCGCATCGCGCATAATCCGGATCACCGAACGGCCCAGCAGGGCCGTCGTTTTTGTGGGCGGCATGACCTTGCAAGGGTTGTCGCCCCTGCCGTTCATTCCTGAAAGCAAACCATGTCCGACAACACCGCCGAGCAAGCCACTCCCGTTTTCCAGATCCAGCGTGTCTACCTCAAGGAAGCCTCGCTGGAGCAACCCAACTCCCCGGCCATTCTGCTCGAACAGCAGCAGCCGACGGTGGACATTCAGCTGGCGGTGGAAGCGACTCCGGCGGCCGAAGCCATTTTTGAAATTTGCGTGACCGCCAAAGTGCACACCAAGATCGGCGACAAGACCGTGTTCCTGGCCGAGTGCAAGCAAGGGGGCATTTTTGAAATCCGCAACCTGCCTGAAGAGCAGTTGGGGCCGATCATGGGCATCGCCTGCCCGCAGATCGTCTACCCCTATCTGCGCGGCAACGTGGCCGACCTGATCACCCGCGCCGGCTTCCCGCCGGTGCATCTGGCCGAAATCAACTTCCAGGCCATGTACGAGCAGCAGCAGGCCCAGCAGGCCGGCGCCACGGCCCAATAATTGCCGTTTGCGCTTGTGAGTCAGCGCATCACCTTCATCGGAGCCGGTGCCTGGGGCACGGCTTTGGCCATGGCCGCCTGCCGCCTGCCCGGCCAGCGGGTGGTTCGCCTGCATGTGCGCGATGCGCAGCAGGCGGCAGCCCTCTGCAGCGAACGCGTCAATGCGCGTTATTTGCCGGGGGTGCCGATTCCGCAGTCCCTGCAGGTGATCGGCGGACCCCTTTCTGAAGTCATCGCGGATGCGCAGCCCGATGATTTGTTCATCGTGGCCACCCCGATGGCAGGCTTGCGGCAGACCCTCAGTGCCTTGGCGGATGTGCCCTCTTCGGTGGCCTGGCTGTGCAAGGGCTTCGAGGCGGTCACCGGCCTCATGCCCCATGAGGTCCAGGCCGAAGTCGCGCCCCGATTGCGTGCCGGTGCCCTCAGTGGCCCCAGCTTTGCACAGGAAGTCGCTGCAGGCCAGCCCGCTGCCCTGGTTGCGGCGAGCCGCCACGCGAGCGTGCGCGACGCGCTGGTGCAGGCCTTCCATGGTCCGTCGCTGCGCATTTACGCCAACGAGGACATCGTGGGGGTGGAGGTTGGCGGTGCCGTCAAGAATGTGCTGGCGATTGCTACCGGCCTGTGCGACGGTCTTTCGCTGGGCCTCAATGCCCGCGCCGCGCTGATTACCCGGGGCCTGGCCGAAATGACGCGCCTGGGCCTTGCACTGGGGGCCAGGTCAGACACCTTCATGGGGCTGTCGGGGCTGGGCGATCTGGTGCTCACCGCCACCGGTGACCTCAGCCGCAACCGCAAGGTCGGTCTGCTGCTGGCACAGGGCCTCACGCTGGCGCAGGCGGTGCAGTCGCTGGGCCATGTGGCCGAAGGCGTGTACAGCGCCCGCACCGTGCATCAGCGTGCGCAGGCGCTGGGCGTCGACATGCCGATCACGGCGGCGGTGGTGGCCTTGCTCGACGGCTCGCTCCAGGCGGGTGAAACGGTGCACCGGCTCATGGGCCGCGACCCGCGCGGCGAGGCGGTCTGATCAGCGCTGGAGCCCGGTGCCCGAGGCCAGGGCCGCTCGCTCGATCAGCTCGATCTTGTAGCCATCGGGGTCGGTGACGAAGGCAATGACCGTGGTGCCGCCCTTGACGGGGCCCGGCTCACGCGTGACGTTTCCGCCACTGGCGCGGATTTTGTCGCAGGCGGCGTAGACATCGGGCACGCCAATCGCGATGTGCCCATAAGCCGTGCCCATGTCGTAGCTTTCCACGCCCCAGTTGCAGGTCAGCTCGATCTCGGCCTGACCGGGGTTGCCCCCGTCAAACCCCAGAAAGGCCAGCGAGTATTTGTAC
>CAYSIY010000064.1:6448-10280 GCA_964431215.1 uncultured Limnohabitans sp. | reverse complement strand
GTGAAGGCAAGGCGTATTCTAAGTTAGCGCTTATGCGCGTTCGCGAGGGTGACGGGGAGGGGCGTCATTCCCGCGCCTCTCCCGTCATTCCCGGCTTGACCGGGAATCCATGGCGATAATCCGAAATTTCGGCTCTTTCATTCCGAGATTTACGCTAGTATTCCCCCATGAATACTCCCCTGCTGTTTGCGCGTTGGATCGCGCCGCGCATGGAAGAAGCCATGGCGGATACGCCTGTTGTTTTGTTGGCGGGTCCCCGTCAGGCGGGCAAAACGACGTTGGTGCGGCAACTGGCAGAGGCGAGCGGCATGCGCTACCTCACACTGGACGACGGGCTCACTTTGCTGTCAGCCAAAGAAGACCCGGTGGGCATGATCCGCAGTCTGGACCGCGTCGTGATTGACGAAATTCAGCGGGCGCCGCAGTTGCTGTTGGCCATCAAAAAAAGTGTGGACGAGGACCGGCGGCCTGGGCGATTTTTGCTCACAGGCTCCGCCAACGTCATGACCTTGCCCAGCGTGGCGGATTCCTTGGCGGGGCGGATGGAGACCTTGTCGCTCTTGCCTTTGTCCCAAAGTGAGATCGTGGGGCGTTCCTGCAATTGGCTGGACGCGGCATTTGCCGGACGCCTGCCGCAGCCAGGATCGTCAACCCGCACAGACAGTCTGGCAGAGCGGGTGCTGCGCGGCGGCTATCCCGAGGCCATTTCGCGTGCAACGGCCAGGCGCCGCACCGCGTGGGCGCGGCAGTACCTGGATGCCCTCATTCAGCGAGACGTTCGCGATGTGGCGAGCATCGACAAGTTGGACCACCTGCCGCGTTTTTTGCGTGCGTTGGCCCAAACGGCTGGGCAAATGTGCAACTACAGCCAGTTGGGTGCTCAAGTGGGCTTGGACGGTAAGACGGCGGCGCGTTACATCCACGTTTTTGAACAGATGTACTTGCTCAAACGTGTGGAGGTTTGGGCACGGAACCGATTGAACCGCCTCGTGAAAACCCCCAAGCTCCAGTTCATCGACGCCGGCCTGCTGAGCGCACTGCTGGATCTGAGCGCTGAAGAGGTGGATCAAAACCGAATCCGCTTTGGCCATGTGCTGGAGACTTTTGTGTTTGGAGAGTTGCTCAAACACACCACCACGGCAAATGATGAATACCGATTGCTGTACTACCGTGACGCCGACAAGGTCGAGGTGGACTTGGTCGTTGAAAACGCCGCCGGCCATGTCGTGGGCGTCGAGGTGAAGGCTTCAGCCACCCTCAAAGACACCGATCTGCGGGGTTTGAGAAAGCTGGCCAATTTGGCCGGGGCCGATTTCAAAATGGGCGTGCTGCTTTACGACGGCGACGAGACCCTGCCGCTAGGCGACCGCCTATGGGCCGCACCATTGTCAACTTTGTGGGGATAAGTGTTCCGGCCCCCTCTTGTCATTCCCGCGCAGTCCTCGTCATTCCCGGCTTGACCGGGAATCCATGGATGCCCGGGTCAAGCCCGAGCATGACGGGGAGGGTGGACCCCCGCTTTCGCGAGGGTGACGATCTTTCGTGGGCATGACGAAGAGGCGGCGGGATTACAACGCGACCTCCTGCAGAAAATCGCGTGGATGGTCAGAGAACCGGGCGAAGTTGTCTGGCGTGACGATGGCCCGCAGCGCATGCGGCGCTTGGACGCAAAACGCGTCCAGCCCCTTGGCGGATTTTTTGCGCCCGGACTTCACCTCGATGGCATACAGGGCATCACGGTACTGGTAGACAAAATCCACTTCGTCATGGCGTTCACGCCAATAAAACACCTGGCCCGGCTGTTGCATCAGCTCTGCGCCCACCGCCAGCTCAAAGGCGCGCCCATATTGTTCGGGGTTCTGGGCCACATTCACCCCTGTTGCCATGCTGTAGAGCGCCGGACACGCCGGCAGCATCTTGGGGCTGGAGCTGCGGGTCAGCCAGGCCTTGGGCGAATACTTTTGCAGCGCGTGCAACAAAAACGCGCCGCCATACAGGTCGATGTAATGCTTGACCAGATCGGTGTTGCCCTTGTCCTGCAGTTGCCCCAGCAGTTTGGTGTAGCTGATCTCCTGGGCAGGGTAAGCGCACAAAATCTGGAACGCCTGACGAAACAAGGCCGGATTGGCAATCTTGCGGCTCTGCAAAATGTCCTTGCCAATCACGGCTTCGACAATCGCGTCTTTCATGTAGGCATACCAGCGGTCCGGGTCGTGCTCCAGCGCCACCGCACCGGGGTAGCCGCCAAACGACAGATAGCGCTGCAGGTCGTAGCCAAAAGCGGCATGAAGCTCGGCAAAGGTCCAGTGGTGCACCCGCAGCAGCTCAAAGCGCCCGGCCAGGCTTTCAGTCACGCCGTCCTGGATCTGCAAAGCGCTGGAGCCCAGCAGCAACACACGCAAACGCCCGGGCCGGGCGTCCCACAGTGCCTTGACGGTCTCGGGCCAGTTGGCCACTTTCTGCACTTCGTCAATCACCAGCAAAGCGCCATCGCCCAGCAAAAGGGCCTGCTGCCACTGCGCCAGCAACCAGTTGCGGTCACTGATCAGCACATCGTCAGCGTTGGCGTAATGGTGCGGCCAGGCCGCTTGCGCGATCAACTGCCGCACCCCGGTGGTCTTGCCCACCTGTCGCGGCCCGGCCAGCACCTGGATCAAGGGCCTCTCAGCGGCAAAGCGCCGGGCCAGCGTGTGGACAAATGAACGTTGGTAGGCGGCAGACATAGGGATATGCATTTTACTAGATGCGTCTAGCTTATTTACTAGATCCATCTGGCGAAAATCCGATTACACGTCATGCCCGCGACTCCTCCCGTCATTCCCGGCTTGACCGGGAATCCATGGCCCCCGTCATTCCCGCGAACGCGGGAATCCATGGATGCCCGATCGGGGTCGGGCATGACGAAATTGGGGCGTCATTCCCGGCTTGACCGGGAATCCATAATCCACACCATGCAACGACACAACTCTCCACTGGCGGTTTTGGTCCTCACATTCGCTTTGGTCGCATGCGGGGGAGGGGGCGGCACACCGGACGTGTCCGGTACCAGCGATCTAACTTTGATCCCAACCACACCAGAAGCCACCACGCCCACCACGCCCAGCCTACCCACCCCAGCCCAGCCCCAAATCACCTTCCAGTTCAATGGCGCTTCCAAGGCGGCCGTTCGCATCGTGCGCGAGGCCGACAACGCCGAATTGCTCAACCGCACGGTTTTGCACAACGAAACCATCACCCTGCCCACTGCCAGCGCCTACCGGATCGAAGCCCGCTGCACCCCCCGCATGCCGGCCTACACCCGCAGCGTCAGCAGCGCCGCCGAACTGGCTGGCAACGTCACACTCAACCTGCACTACCGCCACAGCGTGCTCAGCGCCACTGCAGTCAGCACCGCACCTGACCCGCGTTACCTTCGGGCGGTGGACGGCACGGGCCAGCAAATCAACCAGCTCAAAGACCGCAACGGCAACACCGTGCAATTGCGCGGCACCAACCTGGGCGGCTGGCTCGTGCCCGAAAACTGGATGAACGGTTTCAGCGGCCTCGACGACAAAATCTGGATGCGCTTTGCCCTGCAAAAACTCGAAGAACGCTTTGGCGAAGCCAAGGCCGACGAGCTGATGAACATTTGGCAAGACCACTGGATCACCAGCCAGGACATGGACCAGATCAAAGCCCTGGGCTTTAACACCGTGCGCGTACCCTTTGGCTGGCGCAATCTGCAAAAAGCCGATGGCAGTTGGCGCACCAACGACTGCGGGCAGACCGATTTTTCGCGCTTTGACTGGATTGTGGCCGAAGCCCAAAAGCGCAATATGTACGTGGTGTTTGA
>CAYSIY010000064.1:0-6348 GCA_964431215.1 uncultured Limnohabitans sp. | reverse complement strand
GACCACCATTACATGTACAGCAACGCGACCGAAGCGCTGGACCTGGCCGCGCTCAACAAACGCATTGCCGACGAGCGGGTCACCGAAGTCACCGCCAAATACCCTTATTACGTGGCCGAGGCCAAAGACAGTGACCGGATTTATGACGCGCCCATCACCGGGACATACACCAGCACCTCCGGCAACGCCGCCGAATGGATGGCCCGCGCCATGGACGCCAGAGGCTGGCACTGGACCACCTGGACCTACAAGACCGTCAACATGGGCGGCTGGGGCTTGTATGTGTACGGGACGGCCTTGCAGGTGAACCTGGCAACCGACAGCGCCGAGACCATCGCCGCCCAATGGCGTCGCCTGAGCCACTGGCAACAAAGCCCAGTGCCCAGCGGCGGCAGCCTCAGCGCCCGCACACGCCAAACCACAGGCCTGGGCTACAAAAAATAAAGCCGCTCCCTCCCGTCATTCCCGCGCCTCTCCCGCCATTCCCGCGCCTCTCCCGCCATTCCCGCGCCTCTCCCGTCATTCCCGGCTTGACCGGGAATCCATGGCCATGGACCCCCGCGTTCGCGAGGGTGACGACGGGGCCGTCATTCCCGCGCTCCTCTCCGTCATTCCCGCGAATGCGGGAATCCATGGATTGCCACGACACCCTGCGTTGGCAAGATGGCCCCATGTCCAAGCAGCCTGCCGTTTACATCCTGGCCAGCCAACGCCATGGCACGCTCTATATCGGCGTGACCAGCGATCTGCTGCAACGCATCTGGCAGCACAAAAACGATCTGGTGGAGGGCTTTACTCGCCAGTACGGCGTGCACCAGCTCGTGCACTACGAACTGCACGCCGACATGCTCTCAGCCATCGCGCGCGAGAAGCAGCTCAAGAAGTGGAACCGCGCCTGGAAAATCCAGCTCATTGAAGAGCGCAATCCCGAATGGAAAGATCTGTGGGAGGAGGTGACGGGTTGAAGGCATGGCCCCCCGCTTTCGCGAGGGTGACGAAAGAGGGCTTCGCGAGGGTGACGAAAGAGGGCTTCGCGAGGGTGACGCCCTCCCGTCATTCCCGGCTCCCTCCCGTCATTCCCGGCTTGACCGGGAATCCATGGCCCCCCGTATTCGCGAGGGTGACGAATGCGGGCTCAGAACTGTCGGGCTATCCGGATGCCGGTGTCGTGCCAGGTGCTGGCGGGTTCCAGATAACGTCGGGTCACGCCGTTGATGGTGCTGCTCCAGGCGTCGGTGGCTTGCGTGCTGGCCTGGCGGTGGTAGAGGCGCAGCTCCCAATCGGGCCAGGGTTGCCAGCCGACCTCAATGGCCCAGGACCGGCTTTTTTGCGGCACGGTGGCGTCGGCCAAAGCGCCCACATCGCTCATGTAGGTCGTGTGGGTGCCGTACAGCGCCGGAGACCATTCGAGGCGGGTGGTGACGCCCGAAGCGCTTTTGACTTGCAGACCCAGGGGCAGGGTCAGCCGCTGGTTCAGGCGCTGATAGCCCACAGCACCGTTGGAAGTGGTTCCGCGCAGATCGTTGTAATGCAGCCGGTAGCCCAGTCCGGCATAGACCCCCCATGCCCAGGGGCTGCGCGGTTCATCAGACTGGCCCAGCGGGTGCAGCGCCGTCACGCGCACTTCCAGCTCGTGGTCCGGCACGTTAGGCAGCTCTCCGCTGATGGGGCTGCTGTAGTGCATGGCGCTCGACTGCAGCAGGCCCCGCAGCGTGGGTTGCCATCGGCCTCTATGGCCCATGGGCTTTTCGGCCCAGACTCCCAGCCGAGGGCCTTGCACCTGCATCAGCCCGGGTTCGCGGAAGTTGCCATGGGACACCGCCCCGCCCAGGAGCCAGCCCTGCGTCCAGGCCGGGGCGGCCGCTTTGGGCGCATCGGGGTTCTGTGCCGTGGCCTGCTGTGCCATTGCCAGCGGCACGCAGGTCAATAGCGCCGTGACGAGCAGATGTGGGTGGATGTTCATTTTTCTTTTCCTTGTGGTGGCCGATGGACCCCCGCATTTTCCCTGTCATTCCCGCCCCCGCGTTCGCGAGGGTGACGTAAATGCGCTTTCGCGAGGGTGACGTAAATGCGCTTTCGCGGGGGTGACGCATGGCGGGTTATGGCCATGTAAAGCCGATCGCACTGACTAGGCTGTTGGGCATGGCGCTGCTCAGGTTGGGTGTGCTGTCGGTCACGGTGACACCGGCGCTGGTGCCTCGGCGGCGGGCCAGGGTGGTGTTGTAGAAGGTCACCGTGGGCTTGGTGGCGGTGGCCAGTTCCTTACTCATGTCAGCAGGATTGGCGGCATCAAAGGCCAGGTACCTGACCGAGCGGACGGCCCACTGGCCCGAAAAAGTGACTTTTTCGCCTTGCTCAAAAATGCCGCAGGCGCGTTGACCGGCGTAGTTGATCTGGCTGTAGACGCACAGGCGCATGGAGGCCGTTGCAGGGGCTGGGGTCGGTGGTTGTGGCTCAGGTGCAGCGCTGGCTGCTGAAACCGTGACCTGCCCAATGTAAGTGCCCGATCGGAGGCCTGTTGTATCGACCGCATAGGCCAGCCAGGTGTACACCCCCGCCTTGCTGAAGGTGCGCGTGAAGGTCACGGCCTGAGTGTTGCCCGAAACGCTCTGGGTTTGTTCTTGTTCATCTTCCCAACGCAGCTTCACCGACTGGAGGTTGCTGTTGGCGTCCTGCGCGGTGAGTTGGACCGTGTAAGCCACACCCGTGTTCACCTGGCCTGTGGGCGAACCATTGAGCACCAACGTGGGGGCTACCGCTTGCGGGCTGGGCGTTGGCGCTGGGACCTCAGGTGCGGGTGTGGTGGGGGGGGGGGGTGTAGTGGGTGCAGGCACGGTGGGGCTGGTGCCACTGACCAGCTTGTTGGCCGCTGCCGTCACCCGCAGTTGGGCGATGCTGCGCGAGGCACCCGTGCGGTCGATGATGCTGGGTTTGTCGGAGGTTTGCAGGGCGGTCTCGATCTCGTCGAGGGTGGCGGCAGGCTTGAGCTGGCGCAACACCGCCACCGCCCCCGAGACCATGGCCGTGGCGGGCGAGGTGCCTGCGCCTGCGGCCCAGACATCCAGCGAGGCGGCATTGGTGCTGGTGGTGGGCATGCTGTAGGCGGCACCGCGGTCACCGCCTTGGGCAAACACCTTGACCAGCGAAGAAATATTGCTGTAGCTGGCGATGGCACCGCTGCCCAGCTTGGTCGCCCCGACCGCTACCACGTTGCCGATGCAGGCGGGGAAGGAAATGGCATCGTCGAGCCCTTCGTTGCCAGCAGCGACCACGGGCAGTACGCCCTGGGCACGCAGGTTGGCAAAGGCGGTCTTGAAGAGGTTGCCGGTGTAGTCGCTGTCGCAGGCACTGGTGTAGCGGCCGCCGCCCAGGCTCATATTGACAGCCGCAATGCGCGGCAGACCGTTGGTGTTGCGGCGTTGGGCTTCGGTGGTGAGCCACTCAATGGCCCGCAGCAAGTCGCCCGAATTGGCGTAGATGCTGGCGCTGCCCGCGCTGATGCCGCCCGTAAACACCTGGATGGGCAGAACTTGCGCCCCTTTGGCCACGCCACCGGCTTTGACGCTGCCGTTGCTGTAGTTCATGGCTGCGACTGCGGCCATGCTGGTGCCGTGGCCACAGCCAGCGGCGTTGGCCGCGCTGCGGTTGTTGCTGCCAAAACCGTTGATGCAGCTCTGGCCAGCGCTGGCGCTGCTGGTGTCGACCGTGCTGGTGCCGCAAAAGCCCACGCCACCGGTGGTGGGGCTGGAAAAACAGGCCCCCTTGACGAGTTTGCTTTGCAGGGCAGGATGCTGGAGCTCCACCCCGGTGTCCATGACCGCCACCACAGTGCCTGTGCCATCAGCGGCTTTGTTGCTGTATTGCCACGGTGTGACGCTATCAAAGCCGTAAGTCACAGCGGTGTTGATGGCGCTGACGGTGGCGTCGGTGTTTTGTGAGGCCAAAGGCATATCCGGGTAAACGCCTTTGACCAAGGCCATGCCCGGCAGCAGATCAAATTCGCAGGCATTGAGCTCCAGCCGCACGGCTGCGCCGGAGGTGGGCAAATACGCATCTTTGATGCGCTTCGTCAGTTGCGCCACATCGCAGGTGGCGGTGGCCGCGCCCACGGCAGGCTGCTGCGCGGCTTGCACGAGTTGCGCCAAAAAGGCCTGTTGCAGCGCCAGTTGCTCGGCCTGGGCGTCGCCAATGCCTTGTGCCGCTGCGCTCAGTTGGCGGGTGTCCAGCTCAATGAAGACGCCTTTGCTGTCTTCGGCATTGTCCGGCTTGAGGGTTTGCACCTGCGCCGCCACGGTCGGGTTGATTGCGCTGCTGGCACTGCCGCCGCCGCCCCCGCAAGCGGCCAGCGCCAGACACGCCAGGCCGGTCAGCAGCCAGCGGGTGGCCGGATCAAAGGGTTTCAGATGTTTCATGAAATGCTCCTGGTGATAAAACGTTTTTCTCCGTCATTCCCGCAACCTTCTTCGTCATTCCCGCGAAAGCGGGAATCCATGGCCCCCGCGTTCGCGAGGGTGACGGAAGGGGGGCGGGAATCCATCGTGCTGAATTGGAGGGGGTCATGGTTTTTGTGGCTCGCTGTGGCTGTACATGCCCACGCGAAAGCGCCAATCGGCGTCTTCGCGTGCTTCGTCTTGCTTGCACAGCAAAGTGGCTTCGTCCAGCAGTTGGGTTTGTATTTCGTACCAGAGTTGGGTGGCCAGGCGTTCGAGCCGGTCGGCCGATTCGGCCGTCAGGCCATCGGCAAACACGCTTTGCTCCAGGTGGCGCTGGCCCGGCGGCAGGCTCAGGTTGCTCAGACCCGCATGCAGGTGGTCGGCCACCGCCTGGTTCAGCAGGCTCAGCATGGCCTGCGTCTGCCCCGCAGGGGTGTAGCTGTTGTGCAGCAGTTGCACGGTGTTGTCGTCGGGGTCCACGCTCACCACGCCCTGCATTTGCAGGGTGTTGAGCAAGGCTTTGGGATGCACATCGCGCGAGACGGACAGCGCCAGTGCCTGAAAGCTGGGTGCCTCACCCTGCCAGGGCAGACGCCTGGGCCAATCCTGCGTGAGCCAGCGGGCCACCAGTTGTGCCGGAACATTGACCGTCTGACGCACATGCTCGCGCTGGGCCAGATCCTCATCGCCCGGGGCTTGTGCCTGTTCGCGGGCCAGACGGATGTCCTTGCGGTGCAGCCCCGTGAGCAGCGTAAGGGCCGAGTCGGTGACCTTGACGCCCGACGCATGCAAGCGGGCCTTGCCCGCCTTCAGATAGAGGGGCTTGAGCATCTCGCTGAGCGTGCGGTAGTCGATGCCCTGCAAAAGGCACCAACGAACCCAGAGCGCCAGCAAGTCAGAGGTGTCCGAAGTCAAAGCCATGCGTGTGTCCACAAGGCTCCGACTTTAAGGGGATTTCATGAAAATGGGAAATGTTCCCACTGATTGCTGAAAGAAAATTCGGCGACGTCACTCATGGACCCTCGCTTTCGCGAGGGTGACGGATGCCCGTCATTCCCGCGCACGCGGGAATCCATGGATGCCCGATCGGCTCGGGCATGACGGGGTTACACCAAGAACACACGCTGATCAATCAGCTCCTGCAGGGTAGCGCCGAGCAGGTTGCCTTGGCTATTGGCGGCCAGCATGGTGACCTGGAAGCCAGGCTGAGTGAAGGCGCCGATACCTTGGTCGTCCACCTTCAGTACCACGGTGCTGCCACTGCTGCTGAGCTCCAGGTAAGACGCGATGTTGCTCAGGTCTGCCTTGAACCCGCTGCCCTCCAAAATGCCGCGCAGGTCCAATTTGTCACCTTCGGTCTTTTTGAAGTCGGTGATGGTGTCTTTGCCGGTTTCAAACTGAATGAAGCGGAAGGTGTCAGCACCCGCACCGCCGGTCAGGTTGTCGTTGTCGGCCATGCCCATGATCAGGTCGCTGCCTTTGCCGCCCTTCAGATCGTCAGAGCCCTTGTTTCCAAACAAGGCCTGCGACAGGTCTTCAGTTGACCGGTCAACGATGTCTGCACCTTCGCCGCCCACGGTCATGTCCTTGTATCGCAGCTCATCCCCTTCCTGGTCCTTGATGTCAGACCCGGTGTACTTGACGCGGACCGCACCAGACAATACCCCCGAAGTTGTCAGGGACAGAGTGCTGGCCGTCATGCTGGCAGTTGAGACCGTGCTGGACATGTTCGCGGTGATTACGAAGTCAGTGTTTGACAATAACTTCGAAATTCCTGCACCCGCATCCATCACTTCACTGAAGTTGAATGCCAGGCTGGTGGTGCTACCGCCGGCTGCATAGCTCGCCGTGGTAGATGTAAAGCCGAAGTCGGGCGCATCATCACCGTGGCGCACGAACAGGTTGGCAGTCTCAC
>CAYSIY010000063.1:0-10348 GCA_964431215.1 uncultured Limnohabitans sp. | reverse complement strand
GGCAATGCCAGCGCCACGGGCAACGCCAGCTTTGTACTGGACACAGCAGCGCCCAATGCGCCGGTGCTGTCCCCGGGCAATGGGGTGGCCGGTGGGGCCACTGCAGCCGAAGCTGCTGCCAGCACGGGCGTGGTGACGGTCAGCGCCGAAGCGGGCAGCAGCGTGGCGGTCACCTTCAGCAACGGCACACGCACCGTGACTCAAACCCTGATTGCCACGGGCGCGGCGCAGCCGGTGGTGCTCAGCGCCGCCGACCTCAACACCTTGGGCAACGGCACCATCAGCGTGAGCGCAGTGGCCACCGATGCGGCAGGCAATGCCAGCGCCACGGGCAACGCCAGCTTTGTACTGGACACAGCAGCGCCCACGGTCACCATCAGTAGCTTGCCAGTTAGCCTGAAGTCCGGAGACAGAGTGGCCATTACCTTTGCCTTCAGCGAAGACCCGGGCACAAGCTTTAATAGCGCCGACGTGGCGGTGACCGGCGGCAGCTTGAGCACCATCACGGGCTCAGGTCTTACGCGCACGGCGGTCTTTACGCCTGATACCAACTATAGCGGGGCTGCTCGCATCGAGATTGCCAGCGACGCATTCAATGATTTTGCAGGAAACCCCAACCAGGATGGCGCTGATTCAGACAATCAACTGGTGTTCAATAACGTAGGCAGCCCGCAGATATTGGATGACCAAGGAGCAAAGCAGATCGCGTTTGCAGGATCGTCCATTAATCCGGTGCGCTATGTTATGGTCTCAAAAGCCCAGAATTGGTGGTTTACCTTATCAGATTTGAAAGTCTTTTCAGGTGGTATTAACCTTGCGAAAGACGCCAAGACAAGTAACGTCTACGGCCCAGCAGATACATCGGCCAACGCGATCATTGACGACAACCTCAAAACAATATGGGCTAGGTTTGGGGCCAATGGTTGGGTAGAACTTGATTTGGGTGATTTTTACCTGGTCGACCGCATTGAGATCAGCCCGGAGCAAAACTTTGGACAAGCCTTTGCGGGTGCGCAGATTTATACATCCACGATGCCCATGCAAGGCAACGCATCTGGCGCCAATCTGGTTGCAACGGTGGCGAGAAACAACGCCAGCCCGAATGCAACGCAGGGCTTCACGGTCGTGCCATCCAATATTCCCGTAACAGATGACACGCAGCCCACGCTCAGTGGTTCGCTGGCCGCGGCTCTTGGTGCAAACGAAGAGGTGGCGGTCTATGAAAACGTCAATGGCTCTTCGATGTATCGTGGGGCAGCCAGTATTGATGGTTTGACATGGAATTTTACGCCCCAGGTGGTGCTGGCCGATGGCTCTTATAGCTGGCAGACGGTGATACAAGCCAAGGGTAGCAGCGATATTCGCCAAGCCAGTTTCTTGGGGCCGCAGCAGTGGTTTACGGTAGAAACTATTGGTCCGGCGGCTATACTCCACGCAGGCACGGCCACGAACAGTGCGTTGGTGACAGTCAAAGCCAGTGAGACTGCAACAGTTTATCTTGTTAAGACTGGTGGGGAAAATGCTGTTAAGGTTAACAACATTTTTGATATCACTACAGCCAGAGATTCAGCTTGGAATACACGTTTTCTAAACGACGGCTCTGCAAGTCTGCTGAGCCTCAGTGGGCTGGAAGATGGTGTTTATAGCTTATATGCTGTTGATACGACAGGCAACCTTTCGAACCCATCTGTAGAAACATTTACCGTGGATGGCGCCTTATCGACTGCCTATACTCGTACTGCCACTGGTGTAAAAGCAAATCAACCTGCTTATGATCGGGATCCTTATCTTTCGACTTTGATTTGGAGCTCTTGGACGTGGGCTCCGAATGTTAAGAAAGTCATTACATATACGCTGAAAGACTGGACTGGGCCTACCTTTGATGGCTCCATTATTAGCCATAATTGGTCTCCAATTTTGGCGAATGGAGTGCGCGCTATTTTTGCCGCTTATCAGAATGTGGTGGATGTTGAATTCAAGGAGGTTTCAAACGTATCAGATGCAACAATCGAGGTGCAATTCTTCCCCACGGTTGGGGCGGCAGGATGGAGTGGAATGCCTTGGTATCGTACTGGCGTTCAAACATCTATGTCCGATGGGTGGATGGTTCTTACCGAGGCGACACAGTATTTTATGCATACTCTTGTCCATGAACTTGGTCATGCGCTGGGCCTTAACCATTCGCACGAAGGCTTAGGTTTTCCTGGTACTAATGGAAATGACGGTTCGAGTGGTGATAATGGGCTCAATTCGGGCATATACTCTGTAATGTCTTATGTTGGTCTTAGGGCATCCATTACTCCAATGGCATTCGATATTGCAGCTTTACAAAAAATGTATGGTCCCAACCTGTCGGCTCGAATGGGAGACGATGTTTATTGGATCAACGATGGTGATGGCTATGCTAGGTGCATTTGGGATGTCGGCGGCACAGATGAAATTGCGTATGCAGGCACTGATGATTGCACGATTGATTTACGAGCGGCCACCATTAATAACAGTCCAACTGGCGGGGGCATGGTTTCAAGCACATCTCTTGCTTACACCATATTTACCATCGCACAAGGCGTGACCATTGAAAATGCCCGTGGTGGTCGCGGCAATGACAATTTACGGGGCAATCAATACAACAATGTTTTGATCGGTGGTGTAGGCAACGACACGATGACGGGTGATACTGGTGCAGACACTTTCGTGTGGCATGCGGGCGATACTGGGACAGACACCATCACCGATTTCAACACAAATGAGGGCGATAGGCTGGATTTCTCCAAGCTACTTAATATTTCCGACAAGACGCTGCAAGCAGCTCAGAACAGATATTTGCAGCTGGGCACTTTGGGGTCGGGCAAGGTGTTAAGGGTGGATGTGCAAGGCCAAGCAGATTTCAGCAATCCTGAATTGACTGTGGTACTCGCAAACTGGCGCAACCCCGAAGGCAGCCTGTCTGATCTGGTGGCCTACAACACGCTAGAGAGGGATCGAGTGGCACCTTCCGTGGCGATCACTGACCTGCCCCCCAGTTTGTTAAAGGTCGGAGACACGGTCAGCGTCATTGGCGAGGCGGGCAGCAGCATTGTGGTCAGCTTTTCCAACGGTGATGCCCGCCTGAACAAGAGCTTCACTGGCACCGGCTCAGTGCAACCCGTAGCTTTAAGCTTGGCTGAGCGTCTGACCTTGGGCAGCGGTGCCATCACCGTCAGCGCCGGAGCCACCGATGCGGCGGGCAATGTCAGCAGCTCAGTGCCTGCCAACTTTACCTTGGACGCCACTCTTCCCACGGTCGCCATCACGCGCCTACCGATCTTAAGGACTGGTAACACAGTCAGTGTTGCCTTCACCTTCAGCGAAGACCCGGGCACAAGCTTTAATAGCGCCGACGTGGCGGTGACCGGCGGCAGCTTGAGCACCATCACGGGCTCAGGTCTTACGCGCACGGCGGTCTTTACGCCTGATACCAACTATAGCGGGGCTGCTCGCATCGAGATTGCCAGCGACGCATTCAATGATTTTGCAGGAAACCCCAACCAGGATGGCGCTGATTCAGACAATCAACTGGTGTTCAATAACGTAGGCAGCCCGCAGATATTGGATGACCAAGGAGCAAAGCAGATCGCGTTTGCAGGATCGTCCATTAATCCGGTGCGCTATGTTATGGTCTCAAAAGCCCAGAATTGGTGGTTTACCTTATCAGATTTGAAAGTCTTTTCAGGTGGTATTAACCTTGCGAAAGACGCCAAGACAAGTAACGTCTACGGCCCAGCAGATACATCGGCCAACGCGATCATTGACGACAACCTCAAAACAATATGGGCTAGGTTTGGGGCCAATGGTTGGGTAGAACTTGATTTGGGTGATTTTTACCTGGTCGACCGCATTGAGATCAGCCCGGAGCAAAACTTTGGACAAGCCTTTGCGGGTGCGCAGATTTATACATCCACGATGCCCATGCAAGGCAACGCATCTGGCGCCAATCTGGTTGCAACGGTGGCGAGAAACAACGCCAGCCCGAATGCAACGCAGGGCTTCACGGTCGTGCCATCCAATATTCCCGTAACAGATGACACGCAGCCCACGCTCAGTGGTTCGCTGGCCGCGGCTCTTGGTGCAAACGAAGAGGTGGCGGTCTATGAAAACGTCAATGGCTCTTCGATGTATCGTGGGGCAGCCAGTATTGATGGTTTGACATGGAATTTTACGCCCCAGGTGGTGCTGGCCGATGGCTCTTATAGCTGGCAGACGGTGATACAAGCCAAGGGTAGCAGCGATATTCGCCAAGCCAGTTTCTTGGGGCCGCAGCAATTCTTTGCAGTAGATACGATGGCGCCCGTACCCATGCTTTTGCCCGCGACAGGGGTCAATAATGCTGAGGTGTCAGTTGCAGTTAATGAGTCGGCGTCTGTTTATTTGGTTAAGACTGGAGGGGACAACACAATCATTGTCAACAGTGTGCACAACATTACAACAGCCAGGGACTCGGCATGGAACCAGGTATCTTTCGTAAATACTTCATCGATGAAGCTCAGTCTTGCAGGACTTGAAGCCGGTGCTTACAGTTTATTTGCAACAGACGAAGCGGGAAATTTTTCAAAACCATCATACGAAAAGGTTTTCATTGGCGGCGCGGGAGATGACACGATTGCTAGCGGGGCAGGGGCAGATATTCTGTTGGGTAACGAGGGGATTGATACCCTTGACTACAGTGCATCACGTGCGACTGTGACAGCTGATTTTGCATCTGGCCGCTTCAAGGGCGGGGATGCAGAGGGTGATCAGGTTGCTGGTTTTGAGAAGGTTATTGGCAGCGCTGGCCATGACATTCTTTTTGGTGATGACAACATCAAGAGCATCGTTGGGGGCGATGGCAATGACTGGATCGCGATCCGGGCGGGCTATGCTGAGGGCGGGGCTGGAGACGACTTCATTGACAGTTATGCGGGCGTTGGGGTGATCGACGGTGGCGCAGGCGTTGACACGGTGAGTTACTTTCACAGCACCGAGGCGGTCGATGTCAATTTGAGCAGGGCTGGTGGGCAGCAAGGCGGTTTTGCCAAAGACGACGTGTTGGTGGGTATTGAGGGTCTGATTGGCTCGAACCTGTTTGGCGACAGGCTTGTGGGCAGTGCCGGTGACAACATGATCAACGGCCAGGGTGGAAATGATGTGATTGAAGGCGGCCTGGGCAACGACACGCTGCGTGGCGGTGTAGGCGCTGATATTTTTTTGTGGGAATTGAGTGTAGTTGACGTCGATACGGTTGTAGACTTCAATGCGTCCGAGGGTGATAGACTAGATTTTTCCAAAATGCTCAACGTGCCGAGCAATACCTTACTTAGCTCAATAGAGAGTTATCTGCAGTTGACTGCAACGGCCAATGGACAGTTGCTTAAACTGGACTTACAGGGTCAGGCTGACTTTGCTTATCCCGAATTAACCGTGGCGTTCTCAAGCTGGAACAACCCGCAGACCACTTTGGCCCAACTGGTTGAGCAAAAGCATCTGGTCCTGGGTTGACGGGGTGCACGCCATTCCTGGTTTGACCGCAAGCACGTCATTCCCGACTTGACCGGGAATCCATGACCCTCGATGGCTTGGATCTCCGCTTTCGCGAGGATGACGGGGCTGGTCATTCCCGGCTGAGCCGCAAGCTCGTCATTCCCGTTCTTTGCAGGCCTGCAGCACCTGCTCACCGTAGGCTTCGAGCTTTTTGATGCCGATGCCGCTGATGCCCTGCAGCTCGCGTATGGACTGCGGCGCGGCTTGCGCGATGGCGGCCAGCGTGGCGTCGTGGAAGATCACATAGGCCGGCAGATTGTGTTCGCGCGCCACTTCGGCACGCCAGGCCTTGAGGTGGATGAAGCGCACCATCGCCTCCTGCCCGAGGCTGGCGGCCACGGCCGGCGCGCTGCGGGGCTTGCTCTTGCTGCGCGGGGGTTTTTCGGTGGTCACCGACTCGCGCAGCAGCACCGATTGCTCGCCGCGCAGCACCGGGCGCGAGCCTTCGGTCAGCTCCAGCGTATTGAATCCCTCTTCGCTGCGCACGTTGAGCGCACCCATGGCGATCAGCTGGCGCAGCACGGCACGCAGTTGCTGCTCGCTGTAATCGGCGCCCACGCCAAAGGTGCTCAGCCGTTCATGTCCACGCTGCCTGACCTTGTCGGTGAGCTTGCCGCGCACGATGTCCAGAGTGTGCGCCGCACCAAAACCGCTGCGGCTGGCCTGCTGGCAGCGGTAGACGGTGGACAGCAGCTTGCGGGCGGCATCGGTGCCGTCCCACACTTCGGGCGGCTCCAGGCAGTTGTCGCAATTGCCGCAATAGGGCATGTAGATGCCGTCACCCGCATCCGAACTTGGGCTGGTGGGGCCGCTGTAGGCCTCGCCAAAGTAGCCCAGCAGGCGGGCGCGGCGGCAGTCGGTGGCTTCGGCCAGGGCCAGCAGGGAGTCGAGCTTGCCGCGCATGACCTGCTTGAACGCTTCGGCAGCCGGACTCTCGTCAATCATGCGCCGCTGGTTGACCACGTCCTGCAGGCCATAGGCCATCCAGGCGTCCGAGGGCAGACCATCGCGCCCGGCACGGCCGGTTTCCTGGTAATAGCCTTCAATGTTCTTGGGCATGTCCAGGTGCGCCACGAAGCGCACATCGGGCTTGTCAATGCCCATGCCGAAGGCGATGGTGGCGACCATCACCACGCCCTCTTCCCGCAAAAACTCGTTCTGGTGCCTTTGCCGCAGCTCGGGGGCCAGCCCCGCGTGGTAAGGCAGTGCGCGGATGCCGGCCTGCACCAGTTGCCCGGCCACCTCTTCGACGCGCTTGCGCGACTGGCAATACACCACCCCGGCCTCATCCGCATGTTCACGCTCGATGAAGCGCAGCAACTGGGTGCTGGCGTCCTTTTTCTCCACGATGCGGTAACGGATGTTGGGCCGGTCAAAGCTGCTGACGAACTGCTGCGCCGATTCGAGCTGCAGCCGCTCGACGATGTCGGCCCGCGTGAGAGCATCGGCGGTGGCCGTCAGGGCCACACGCGGCACATCCGCAAAGCGTTCGTGCAACACCGCCAGGCCCCGGTATTCGGGCCGGAAGTCGTGCCCCCACTGGCTCACGCAATGCGCCTCGTCAATCGCAAACAGGCTCAGCAGGCCACGTTCGCGCAGCGATTCGAGCTGGCCCAGAAACTTGCCGGTGGTCACGCGCTCGGGCGCGGCGTACAACAGCACGATCTCGCCGCGCATCAGACGCCGCTCGGTGTCCAGGGCTTCTTCGGCACTCAGTGTGCTGTTGAGGAAGGCCGCCTCCACGCCCGCCTCGTGCAGTGCGCCCACCTGGTCGTGCATCAGGGCGATCAGCGGCGAGACCACGATGGTCACGCCCAGCCCCGCGCGTGCGCGGGCAATCGCCGGAATCTGGTAACACAGGCTTTTGCCACCGCCGGTCGGCATCAGCACCAGCGCATCCCCGCCCGAGGCCACGTGGTCAATGATGGCTTCCTGCGGACCGCGAAAGGCGTCGTAGCCAAAGACTTCGCGCAGGATGGGCAGATGAGGGGACAAGGGTGGACGGGGCGGGCAGCAGAACGAGCCGGTATTGTCGGGCACAACGCGCAACGCTCCTTGCCTCGCCCCGCCCTGGCGGTTGGTCTGCTGTCAGGTGCCTGTGTCAGCATGGGCGCTTCGCAGCATTCCAGACCCTTGCCGCCATGACCGTATCCGACGCCCTGCGCCAGGCTTTTGCCCCCACTGGCCGCCTGCGGGCCTCCATCAACCTGGGCAACACGATCCTGGCCCGACGCGCTCCCGGAGCCGACGCGCCCACCGGCGTGTCGGTCGATCTGGCGGGTGCATTGGCACAGCAGCTGGGCCTGGACATCGAGCTGCTGGTGTTCGACACCGCCAACCAGTCGGTGCTGGCCGTGCGCGAGGAACGCGCCGACATCGGCTTTTTTGCCATTGACCCGTTGCGTGGCGAGGGGCTGCGCTTTACCGCGCCCTATGTGCTGATCGAGGGCAGCTACCTGGTGCCCGAGTCTTCGGCGCTGACGCGCAATGAAGAGGTCGACCGGCCTGGCACCCGTGTGGTGGTGGGTCAGGGCAGTGCCTACGACCTCTTTCTCAGCCGCGCACTCCAGCACGCCACCATCGTGCGTGCGCCCAGCTCGCAAACCGTGGTGCAGACCTGTGTCGACCAGCGCCTGGAGGTCGCCGCCGGGGTGCGCCAGCAGCTCCAGGCCGACCAGGCCCGGTTTGCGGGGCATCGCCTGCTGCCCGGGCATTTCATGGTCATCCAGCAGGCCATGGGCCTGGCGCGTTCGCGTGGCGAAGCGGCAGCGGCCTTTCTGGCGGCCTTTGTGGAAGACATGAAGGCCAGCGGCCGGGTGGCGCAGGCCATGGCCCGGCACGGCATTGAGGGGGCCTCGGTGGCCCCTGCAGGCCCGCCGCCGGTGCTGTGAGGCCGCCCCCCCCCGATAGCCTCTGCCACAATCGCGGGCCATGCACACCAGCGCCCTCGTCCTCTTCTCGGGCGGGCAGGACTCCAGCACCTGCCTGGCCCATGCCCTGAGCCGTTATGCCAGGGTCGAAACCCTGGCTTTTGACTATGGCCAGCGCCATGTGGTGGAGCTGCAGGCCCGGCTGGCGGTGCGCCAGGCCATTGCCCAACGCTTTGCCACATGGGCGGCCCGACTGGGCGAAGACCACCTGCTCGACGCGGGCGTGCTCGGCCAGATCAGCGACACCAGCCTGACACGCGACACGGCGATTGCCATGGCCAGTTCGGGCCTGCCCAACACCTTTGTGCCGGGGCGCAACCTGCTGTTCCTCACGCTGGCGGCGGCACTGGCTTACCGCCGGGGCCTGCAGGTCATCGTCACCGGCGTGTGCGAAACCGACTTTTCCGGCTACCCCGACTGCCGCGACGACACCATGAAGGCCATGCAGGTGGCTCTGTCGCTGGGCATGGACCGCAAGCTGCTGATTGAGACGCCGCTCATGTGGATCGACAAGGCGCAGACCTGGCAGCTCGCCCACGATCTGGGCCAGCAGGCGGACCCGGCGGGCGGCGGCCAGGCGCTGGTCGATTTGATGGTGGAAAACACCCACACCTGCTATCTGGGCGATCGCAGCCAGCGCCACGACTGGGGCTATGGCTGTGGCACCTGCCCGGCCTGCGCGCTGCGCGCCGCAGGGTTTGAACGTTACGCCATGCCGTAAGCCCGGGTCGTGCCGGCCATGGACCCCGGGTCTGCGCCCGGGGTGACGGAATTCCTTATCCCGGCCGAGGTGGTCGTCACCCTGGGCCGCGTAGTCGACACCGGGACCGTGTAGTCGTCACCCCGGACTCGATCCGGGGTCCATGCCGGGGGGCCGGGGACTCTTTTTACAATCACCCCATGAAACCCCTTGCCTACACCCGCGCCGCCGCGCTGCCCGAGACCCTGAAACAGCGCATCGTCATCCTCGACGGGGCCATGGGCACCATGATCCAGCGCTTCAAGCTGACCGAAGCGGATTACCGGGGCGAACGCTTCAAGGATTTTGCCAAGGACGTCAAGGGCAACAACGAGCTGCTCAGCCTCACACGCCCCGATGTGATCCGTGACATCCACGAGGGCTACCTGGCGGCAGGGGCCGACCTGATCGAGACCAACACCTTCGGCGCGACCACGATTGCGCAGGAGGACTACGGCATGGCCAACCTGGCGCGCGAGATGAACCTCGCCTCGGCCCGCCTGGCCCGGGCCGCCTGCGACAAGTTTTCCACCCCCGACAAGCCGCGCTACGCGGCGGGTGCCCTCGGCCCGACCCCCAAGACGGCGAGCATCAGCCCCGATGTGAACGATCCGGGCGCCCGCAACGTGAGCTTTGAAGAGCTGCGCCAGGCGTATTTCGAGCAGGTCGAGGCCCTGGTGGAGGGGAGCGTGGACGTGCTGCTGGTCGAAACCATTTTCGATACCCTCAATGCCAAGGCCGCGTTGTTTGCCATCGACGAATACTTTGAAAAGAGCGGCGAGCGTCTGCCCCTGATTATCAGCGGCACCGTGACCGATGCGTCGGGCCGCATCCTCAGCGGTCAGACCGTGACCGCCTTCTGGCACAGCGTGCGCCATGCCCGCCCGCTGGCCATCGGCCTGAACTGCGCCTTGGGTGCCACCCTCATGCGCCCCTACATCCAGGAGCTGCACAAGGCGGTGGGCGACGAGGCCTTCATCAGTTGCTACCCCAACGCCGGCCTGCCCAACCCGATGAGCGACACCGGCTTTGACGAAACGCCCGACGTCACCAGCCGCCTGCTGCACGAGTTCGCGGCCGAGGGCCTGGTCAACATCGTGGGCGGCTGCTGCGGCACCACACC
>CAYSIY010000062.1:0-10533 GCA_964431215.1 uncultured Limnohabitans sp. | reverse complement strand
GCCTGAACCACGACCCGGCCCCACAGGGCAGCCGTTGTTCTTGGCCCATTGAATGAAGTCGCCCACGATCAAGAAGTAGCCCGGGAACCCCATCTTGAGGATGGTGCCCAGCTCGAACTCCAGGCGTTCTGCATAGCGTGGGCGCTGCTGCTCGCGCTCGGCCTCGTTGGGATAGAGGTGAAGCAGCCGCTCCTTGAGACCTTCATGCGAGACATGGCGGAAGTAGTCCTCCACCGACAGGATCTGCCCGTTGACCGGCGGGATCGGGAAATTGGGCAGCTGCGGTTTGCCCAGAACCAGGCTCAGGCTGCAGCGTTTGGCAATCTCGAGGGTATTGGCCAAGGCGCTGGGCACATCGGCAAACAGGGCCTGCATCTCGGCCGCCGACTTGAAGTACTGCTCGCGGGTGAAGCGGCGCAAGCGGCGCGGATTGGCCAGTATTTCGCCTTCGGCAATGCAGACGCGGGCCTCGTGGGCTTCGTAGTCTTCGGCAGTCAAAAACTGCACCGGGTGGGTCGCCACCACCGGCAAATGCAGCCGGGCGGCCAGCTGCACGGCAGCCTGCACATGCGGCTCGTCTTCGGGCCGGCCGGCACGCTGCAGTTCGAGGTAAAAGCGGTGCGGAAAGACCGAAGCCAGTTGCAATGCCAGATCGGCCGCCTTGTCGGTGTCGCCCTGCAGCAGCGCCTGCCCCACAGGGCCGGCCTGCGCACCCGAAAGCAGGATCAGGCCTTCAGAGAGCGCCTGCAAGCACTCGAATCGGAGCACCGCCTGGGCCTTGACCACGTTCTGCGTCCAGCCGCGTGCCAGCAGTTCACACAGGTTCAGATAGCCCTGCCTGCTTTGCACCAGCAAAACGACACGGGATATCTGCGCCTGATGGCCAGCCAGACCCTCGATCTGGACCTCGGCCCCCAGAATGGGCTTGACGCCCTTGCCACGGCATTCCTTGTAGAACTTGACACCGCCAAAGAGGTTGTTCAGGTCAGTCATGGCCAGTGCGGGCTGGCGGTCCTTGGCGGCGCTTTGGATGACCTCATCGATACGGCAGGTGCCATCAACGATGGAAAACTCGGTGTGCAGGCGCAGGTGGACAAACATGGGATGGATTTTAGGCGGCCAGCGGGCCCCTCAATCCCTCAGCACATGCAGCACATCCGACCTGAACTCCCGGCTGTAGAGAATCAGCACCACCAGGGCGGTGGCCAACACCAGCAGGAGCGGCGAAAAAAACCAGGCCATGGCCGCGAAGGAAAAATAGTAGGCCCGCAAGCCGTCATTGAAGGTTTCGGCGGCGGCCCCCACCAGTCGGCCGGCACGCTCGGCATAGGCCTGCCGGTCGTGTCGGCCGGCATCGAAGTCTTCTGGCGGGGGCATGGCGCCGATGACCAGACCCACAAAAGTGTATTGACGCATTGACCAGGAAAACCGGAAGAAGGCGTAAACGAAAACGCCAATCAGCACCAGCACCTTGAACTCGAAGACCAACATCGGGGTCTGCTGCGCAAACGGGATCTCGCGCACCAGTTCGGCGGCCTTGTCGGTGGTGCCCAGCAGGGCAAACAAACCGCCGATGATGATGATGGTGGTCGAACAGAAAAAAGAGGGGGTACTCGACAGGTTCTGCGTGATCAGGCCATCGAGCATGCGGGGGTCACGCGCTGTGGTCTGCAGCATCCACTGGTGCCGCAGGCGATTGGTGGTGGCCAGCAGGGTTTGCTCGTGCATGCCGCGCGCCCTGGCAAACCAGGCGTAGCCGATCCACAGACTGAAAAACAAGAGCAGGGCCAGCCAGTCGGCCCAAGGCAGCATCGAAAGGATTTTCATGCTTTCATGCTAGCCAGATTCGGACCGTTTTCGATCCGCTGGCGCACAAAAAAACAAGGGGGCAGCCAGGCTGCCCCCTGCTCAGGCTGCGAGCCGCCGATCAGCCGCGCAGCTTGGCCGCCACAGCGGCCACGCGCTCGCCGTAGGCCTTGGCCGTGTCCAGGTCACCCTGGGGGATGTCTTCGGCCGGGCTGGTCGGACCCACCTGGGCCATCACGCCGGAATTGGAGCCGATGCGGTTGATGGTGCCGTCGTTCTGGGCGGGCTGGCCCACCCAGACCATGCCTTGCTGCATGGCCAGGGTGATGAAGTACTGGATCGTGGACAGCTTGTCACCGCTGGGGCTGGCCGAGATCGTGAAGCCGCCCGCGACTTTGTCCTTCCAGGCGCCCGAGAACCAGCGCTTGGAAGTGGCGTCGGCGAATTTCTTGAACTGCCAGGAGGCCATGCCCATGTAAGTCGGCGAGCCAAAGATGATGGCGTCAGCGCCGTCCAGCGCCGTCCAGTCGCTTTCAGAAATATTGCCGTCGGCGTCAATGGCGACGAGCTGGGCATTGGCCCCCTGGGCCACAAACTGGGCCACGCGCTGGGTGTGGCCGTAGCCAGAGTGGTAGACAACAACGGTCTTTGCCATGAGAAAACTCCTTGGTTGATAAAAAGTGAAAGGAAATCAGGGGGCCAGGTCGAACACCAGCACTTCGGCGTCATGGGCCTGGTCGATCATGAGGCCCGATTCTGCTTGCAGCAAGGCCGCGTCGCCCGCACTCAGTGCCTGCCCGTTGGCCTGCAGCTGGCCGCGCACCACAAACACATAGGCCTTGCGCCGCGCATCCAGCGTCAAGGTGGCTTGCTCGGCACCGTCAAACAGGCCGGCGTACATGCGGGCATCGGCGTGGATCCTGACGCTGTGCTCGCCGGGCTCGGGGGCCGCCACCAGGGCCAGCTGCCCGCGCTTGGCGGACTCGGGCACGGTTTTTTGCTCATAGCTGGGCGCGATGCCGCGCACATTCGGCTCGATCCAGATCTGCAGGAAGTGCGTCTGCTCCCCCTGCGCATGGTTGAACTCGCTGTGGCGCACGCCGCTGCCGGCGCTCATGCGCTGCACATCACCGGGCGGGATGCCCTTGATGTTGCCCATGCTGTCCTGGTGCGCCAGATTGCCCGAGAGCACATAGCTGATGATCTCCATGTCGCGGTGGCCGTGCGTCCCGAAGCCGGTGCCGGGCGCGATGCGGTCTTCGTTGATCACGCGCAGATTGCCCCAGCCCATGTGCTGGGGGTCAAAGTATTCGGCGAACGAAAAGCTGTGATAGCTCTTGAGCCAGCCATGGTCAGCGTGGCCACGGTCTTCGGATTTGCGCAGGGTCAGCATCTGGGGCTCCAATGACGATGCAGGAACTGTAAGACGGCGGGATGGTTTGACCGTGCTGCAACTTTGCTGGCATCATTCAAAATATTTGAATTTCAAGGTCGATATCGTGCAAACTCCTCGCGACTGGCTGACCCCGGAAACCCTGCTGATGCTGCAAACCATCGAGCGCCAGGGCAGCTTTGCTGCCGCCGCACGCGAACTCGACCTGGTGCCCAGCGCCCTGACCTACCGGGTGCGCCAGCTTGAAGACGCATTGGACGTGCTGCTGTTTGACCGTTCCTCGCGGCAGGCACGCCCCACCGCCGCTGGACGCGAACTGCTGCGCGAGGCCGCCCGGCTGCTCGATGACATGGACGCGGTCGCCAACCGGGTGCGGCGCGTGGCCACCGGCTGGGAGGCGGTGCTGACGCTGGCCGTCGACAGCATCGTCTCGCGCTCTGTGGTCATGGACCTGTGCGCCGCCTTTCTGGCCTTGGGTTCGCCCACCCGTCTGCGGCTGCGCCACGAAACCCTCTCGGGCACGCTGGCGGCGCTGACCTCGGGCCAGGCCGACCTGGCCGTCGGTGCGGTGCTGGAGCCGGGACTGGGAACCGACATTCAGCATGCGGTGCTGGGCGAGATGCCCTTTGTGTATGCGGTGGCCTCGCACCACCCGCTGGCCGGGGCCCCCGAACCCCTGCAGGACGCCACGCTGCAGCAGCACCGGGCCGTGGCCGTGGCCGATTCGGTCAGCCGGGGCGGTGGCTTGACCATCGGCCTGCTGGCCGGGCAGGACGTGTTCACTGTGCCCGATATGGCCAGCAAGCTCGAAGCCCAGTTGCGCGGACTGGGAGGCGGCTTTCTTCCCCGGTCGCTGGCCCAGCCCTACATCGACGCCGGCATGCTGGTGGTCAAGCAGGTGGTCCGCTCGCGACACAACACCACCCACTACGCCTGGCGTGAGAGCCGGCAAAGCCCGGCAGGGCAGGCCTTGCGCTGGTGGCTCGATCAGCTCTCGCAGGAAGTGACGCGCGCCGCATTGCTGCAACCCGCGCATCGCGTGTAAAGTCCCTGCATGACCACACTTCACATCGCCATCGTTGGCGTCGGCATGGCCGGCGTCGTTTGCGCCCGCACCCTGCGCCAGGCCGGCCACCATGTCACCCTGTTCGAGAAAAGCCGAGGTCTGGGTGGGCGCATGGCCACACGCCGCAGCCCGTTTGGCAGCTTTGACCACGGCACACAGTACTTCACGGTGCGCGACCCGCGCTTCGAACTGGCGCTGGGCACCGTGCCGGGCCTGTGCCGCCCCTGGAGCGCCAACGCGGTGCGTGTGCTGGACCCGGTCGGCCGCGTGATCGAGGCCGGCCTGCCTGGCGGCGAGCGCCACTGGGTGGCCACCCCCGGCATGAATGCACTGGTGCGGGCCTGGGGGGATCCTCTGCTTGAAGACGGCAATGTTTTGCTGGAAACCCGCGCTGCCCGGATCGCCCCCGACCCGCTCAAAAAAGGCGGCTGGCAAATCCACACCGAAGGCAGCGAAGGCAGCAAGCAGGTGTATGCAGGCTTTGACCAGGTGGTGCTGGCCATCCCGCCCGCCCAGGCGAGCGCACTGCTCAAGGCCTCCGGCCTGGACCCATTGGCCGAACCACTGAGTGCCGTGCAAGTGGACCCTTGCTGGACACTCATGGCCGCCTGGCCCCAGGCGGTCCAGCCGGGCCTGATCACCATCGGCCCGCAATGGAATGCCGCCCGCAGCACCCACCACCGCATCGCCTGGATGGCCCGCGAATCCTCCAAGCCCGGGCGGGAGGCCATCGAGCGCTGGACGGTGCAGGCCAGCGCCAGCTGGTCGGCCGAGCATGTGAACGACAGCCCCGAGCGGGTGACGGCCAAGCTGCTCAAGGCTTTCGGCGAAATCACCGGCATCCGCGCCACCCCGGCCCATGCCGAAGTGCACCGCTGGCTGTACGCCAAGACGGCCAAGCCGCTGGGCCCAAGCCACCTGTGGTTCAAGACCGAGGGCCTCGGACTGTGTGGCGACTGGTGTCTGGGTCACCGCGTCGAAGACGCCTTCGTCTCCGGACTGGAGCTGGCACTGGCCATGCTGCGCAAGCGCTGATGCCGCGCTACGCCGGACGCTTTGCGCCCTCCCCGACCGGCCTGCTGCATGCGGGCTCGCTCGTGGCCGCTCTGGCCAGTTGGCTGGACGCCCGTGCGCATGGCGGATCCTGGCGGGTGCGCATCGAAGACGTGGACACGCCGCGCTGCGTTCCCGGTGCAGGCGAGCACATCCTGGAGCAACTGGAGCGTTGCGGCCTGGTGCCTGACGGCGAGGTGCTCTGGCAAAGCCGGCGCAACGCGCTCTACCAGCAGGCGCTTGACCAACTGGTGACCCAAGGCCTGGCCTACCCTTGCGCCTGCTCACGCAAGGACATTGAGGCCGCCCAAGCCCTGCCAACGGCCCGCCACAAGGCGCAGGTCTACCCCGGCACCTGCCGCCATGGCCTGAATGGCAAAGCCGCCCGTGCCTGGCGACTGAACGTCGCGGCGGTGCTCCAGGCCCGAGGCCTGCCCGCGATCACCCGCTGGAGCGACCGCCGCCTGGGGCCCCAGGCCGAGGACGTGGCACAGGCGGTCGGCGACTTCGTGCTGCGCCGTGCCGATGGCCTCTGGGCCTACCAGCTCGCTGTGGTGGTGGACGATGCGGCGCAAGGCATCACCGATGTGGTGCGCGGCGAAGACCTGGCCGACAACACCGCCCGACAGATCATCCTGCAGCAGGCGCTGGGCTTGCCGACCCCGCGCTACCTGCACACGCCGCTGGTGCTTGGGACCAACGGTGAAAAACTCAGCAAGCAAAACGGCGCCACACCGCTCGATCTGGGTGAACCTTCGGGGGAGCTCCTGCGGGCGGCGCAAGTGCTCGGTTTACCCAACGGCCCTTCGACAGCCCACCAGGCTCTGCAGGCCTGGATACCTCACTGGGCGGCGCGGATGCAGATCCGGAAATGAGATCCGGAAATGAACCCGTGCCCACGATAATCGGGGGCTTTGCAGAAACCGCAAGCCATGACCACGCCGCCCCCCTCATCCGAAGTCCTCTCCGAAGCCCTCTCTGAAGCGCCCTTCATGCGTACCATCAAGAGCTACGTGCTGCGCGCGGGCCGCATGGGCACGGGGCAGATGCGGGCGTTTGATCTCTATGGCCCCAGCTTCCTGATCCCCTACCAGCCCGAACGACTGGATGTGCAGGCCGCCTTCGGGCGCAGCGCCCCCCTGATTCTGGAAATCGGCTTTGGCATGGGCGATGCCACCGCCAAAATTGCGCACCTTCGGCCCGATGACAACTTCCTGTGCTGCGAGGTGCACGAACCCGGCGTGGGCGCACTGCTCAAGCGCTGCGGCGAAGAAAACATCGGCAATATCCGCATCGTGCAGCACGACGCGGTGGAAGTCATGGACCACATGCTCGGCCAGGACAGCCTGGATGGCGTGCACATCTTCTTTCCGGACCCCTGGCACAAGAGCCGTCACCACAAACGGCGTCTGATTCAAGGCCCGTTTGTGCAGCGGCTGGCCAAACACGTCCGAGCCGGCGGCTACCTGCATCTGGCCACCGACTGGCAGCCTTATGCCGAACAGATGCTCGCTGTGCTCAGCCAGGAGCCCCTGCTGGTCAATACCGCCGGACCCGAGCGGGGCGGCTATGCCGTCAAGCCCGACTACCGGCCGCTGACCAAGTTCGAAAACCGTGGCCTCCAGCTCGGTCACGGCGTGTGGGACCTGGTGTTCCAGCGGGTCTGAGCCCCCCGCCCCGCCCCCCCCCCACGGCCATGGCCCATGTGCCCAAGAATCCGAACATCGCCATGCGCGATGGCGTCTCGCCCAGCTGCGTTGCGCTTCCCCGCGTGCGTCAGAGCCCCTGGCCTTTGCTGATCGACCACCTCGCCGAACGGCTGCCGCGCATCAGCCGCCTTGAATGGACCGCGCGCATGCAAGCGGGCAGCGTGCTCAGTGAAGACGGCCAGCCGCTCGCGCCCGAGGCCCCCTACAGCGGCGGCAGCCGGGTGTATTACTGGCGCGAGCTGCGGCAGGAAACGCCGATCCCCTTCGAATCGGCCGTGCTGTTCGAAGACGAGCATCTGCTCGTGGCCGACAAGCCCCACTTTTTGCCGGTGACCCCCGGCGGTCGCTATGTGCGCGAGACCTTGCTGGTGCGCCTGAAGGCCAGGCTGGCCCTGCCCGATTTGAGCCCGCTGCACCGCATTGACCGCGAAACCGCCGGTCTGGTGCTGCTGTGCAAGCGCCCTCAGGACCGCGATGCCTACCAGTCGCTGTTTCGCCACAGAAAAGTCGACAAGGTCTATGAAGCCGTGGCCCCCTGGCGTGCGGACCTGCGTTTTCCGCTCACACGACAAAGCCACATCCTGGAGGACGAGCGGGCTTTCTACCGCATGCGCGAGGCGCGGCCCGAGGAAGGCCACCCGGCCAACAGCGAAACCCGCATTGAATGCGTGCGGCGCGAGGGTGAGCGAGCCCTGTACCGGCTGTACCCGATCAGCGGCAAGCGCCACCAGTTGCGGGTGCACATGCACGGCCTGGGTCTGCCGATCGAGGGTGACCAGTTCTACCCGGTGGTGCGGCGCGGGCCGCAGGACGCCGAAGACTTTGCCCAGCCGCTGCAACTGCTGGCCCGGGGCATTGCATTCACCGACCCGGTGACCGGCCAGGCCCGATGCTTTGAAAGCGCCAGAAGCTTGACCCTGTAGCAGCGGCTTGCGGCCGCGATTCACCCGGGAATCGCGGTCGGAGACCGCTCCCACGGAAATCAGGCGGTGACTTCCTTGCTGCTGATGGTGTACCTGAACGCATCGGGCGCGTAGGAATCGATCCGGCCCTCGTCGGTTTCGGCGATGGGGTACATCATGAAATTCAGCAGGCCTTGCCGTGCACCGGGCAGTTTCAGATCGCGCGCGGTGTTCCAGCCGACCCAGTTGCCCTCCCAGCCGCCAAACAGGTGTTGGTAGACCGGTGCCACCACCGGGTGGTCGGTGCGCTTGATCCACTCGGCGGTTTCCAGGCGCATGACCTTGGCCACATCGGCCGGGTCCATCGCCACCCAGCCATAGGCCTGCAAATACACCTCGGCGCGGCAATGTTGCGCGCTCTGGAGCTTGGCCGAATGGCCCGACAGCTCCTTGTAGCCAAAGGCCGAAGGGGCCAGCCGCAGGCCGTACACGTCGCGTGCGGGCAAGCCGACGGCGCGGCACAAGCCCACGAACAGGGCATTGATGTCGGCGCACTTGCCGCCCAAGTTGCCGGTTTCCAGCATGGTTTTGATGTCGCCCTCGCCGCAGCCGCGCACCTTGGGTTCGCGCCAGGCATTGGCCACCACCCAGTTGTAGATGGCGCGGGCCTTGTCGAGATCGGTCTGGGCCCCCTGGGTGGCTTGCAGCGCGGTCTTGCGCACGATGCCGCCGGTGGGCAGCATGGTGGTCGCACGGGTGTAGTGCTGCAGCGTGGTGGCGTCTTCTTTTTCAAAGCTGCGCTGGCCACTCAGGTCAGACCGGTTGCGCGTCTGAACACGGCTGGTGACTTCAATCACCGGCTTCACGCCGGCAGCAAATTCTGCATAGACCATGCGTGCGCCTTCGGCACCATCGCTGGCCATGCGGGCATTGCCGTTGCTGGTGTAGCTGCTGCCCAGGGACTTTTGCCAATCGCTGTCGATGCCGGGCACCGGCAACCAGATGCGGGTCGGCCCAAAAGGCTCGGTCAGTTCCACGCGGGTGGTGATGTCGAAAGTGCGCCAGGCACCCGGCTGCGGGGCAAACGGACGTTGGGGGAAAGCTTGGGCACGCACCAGTGCAGGTGCCGCGATCAGGGCACCCATGGCGGCGCCCCCTTTGAGCAGGGAACGGCGAACGGGGATCATTGAGAGAAACTCCGGAATGGACAGAAAGACCGGTCGGCACACACGAGGCGGCTCACGCCACCAATGCCCCGAAGGCCGGTCACCCGATGCAAAGGCATGGGCGGCTTCATTATCGTGCATGGCCCGAGGGCTACACTGGCAGCCGACGATGCGCCGCCCCAGGTCGGTCAGGATCGCCCCGCCCTCTGCTCTTGCCCTTGAAGGACTGAACCATGACCATCCCATATCGCAGCCGGGTGTTTGTGCTGGCATGCTGCATTCTGAGTTGCGCCCACGCCCAGCGCCTCTACGACAGCAGCGGCGGCGCCCTCGGCCGCATTGACGGTGAGCGCTTCCAGGGCGCTTCAGGCCAGAACATCGGCCGGGTGGATGGGCAGCGGGTGTACGACAGCAGCGGGCGGTTGCTGGGCCGCATCGACGGTGAGCGGGTTTACAGCGCCTCAGGCAGCCTCATGGGGCGTTTTGAAGGCGAGCGGCTTTACGACGCCTCGGGCCGGCTGCTCGGCCGCATCGACGGCGATCGGATCTACGATGCCAGCGGCCGCAGCATCGGCCGTGCCGACGGCCTTCGGCGCATGCAGATGGTGGTGTTTTTCTACTTCTTCATGTGAACGCATCGGCAGGCCCGCCCGCCTGGCTTGGCGCACGCATGGGCGCCGAGCGGCATCAGCGCCGTGGGGTGCCCAGTTCGGTCACCCAGCCCCAGGCCTGCGGCCCGGCCCAGTCCACCTCGCCCACCACGCGCCAGCGGATCTGGCCGTCGGGGGCTATCAGCAGTGTGGTGGGGTAGGTTTTGACGCCAAAGCGTTGGGCCAGCTCGCCCTGCGGGTCCAGCACCACCGGGAACTGCAGGCCGGCGGATTCGAGGTAGCGCCGTACCCGGCTGGCGGGTTCGCGCACATTGATGCCCATGACCACCAGGTCACCGCCGCCCAGCTCATGCAGGGTTTGCAGGGAGGGCATTTCTTCGCGGCAGGGCGGGCACCAGGTGGCCCAGAAGTTAAGCACCACCGCCTTGCCCCGGAGCCTGGACGGGGTCCAAACCTGGCCTTGCAGATCGGTCAGCTCGAACGCCGGGGCAGCCTGCCTGGCGGGCCAGGGGGTCTTCTGGAACTGGGCCTGGGCCAGCAGGGGCAGGCACAGCCCAAGCAGCAGCAGGAGCGGTCTCACACCCGTTCGGCCACCCAGGCCTGCACGCTGGCCAGCGCCTTCGGCAGCGCCTTGGCGTCGGTGCCTCCGGCCATGGCCATGTCGGGCTTGCCGCCGCCCTTGCCGCCCACCTGCTGCGCCACAAAGTTGACCAACTCACCGGCCTTGACTTTGCCCATGCTGTCTGCGGTCACGCCCGCAGCGATCTGCACCTTGTCGCCGTCGACCGCGGCCAGCACGATGGCGGCTGTTTTGAGCTTGTCCTTGA
>CAYSIY010000061.1:0-10758 GCA_964431215.1 uncultured Limnohabitans sp. | reverse complement strand
GGGCGTGCGCGGCAGCTATCCGGGCGATCTGTACTGCCACATCACCGTCGAAACCCCGGTCAAGCTCACCGAGCACCAGAAAAAGCTGCTCAAGGAGTTTGACGAGTCGCTGCGCAAGGACGGCCCCAAGCATCAACCCGGCGAGGAAAGCTGGACCGACAAGCTCAAGGGCTTTTTTGGCGCGTGAAGCTGCCGGACTGATCTTTTGTCCTGTCGCAGTCCCAAGACCTGCGCAAGCCAGGCCGGTGGGGCAGACAGGGTCAGCGCACCGACAGACACCGCAGCGGTCGGCAGCATGAGGGCATGACAGCCACCATCACCTTCCTCGGCGGTGCTGACACCGTTACCGGGTCCAAGTACCTGGTCGAGCACCATCGCCAGCGTCTGCTGGTCGACTGCGGCCTGTTCCAGGGGTACAAGCAGCTGCGCCTGCGCAACTGGGCCCCGCTGCCTGTGGTGCCCGGCCAGATCGACGCGGTGGTGCTCACCCATGCCCATCTTGACCACAGCGGCTACATCCCGCTGCTGGTCAAGGAGGGTTTTCACCGCCGCATCCACGCCACACCGGGCACACTCGATCTGTGCAAGATCCTCTTGCCCGACAGCGGCCACATCCAGGAAGAGGATGCGGCCTTTGCCAACCGGCATGGTTTTTCCAGGCATGCGCCGGCGCTGCCGCTCTATACCCGCCAGGACGCCCTGGAAAGCCTGCAGTACTTCCATGCAGAACGGCCGGACAGCTGGTTTGAGCCCATCCCGGGCTGGAAAGCCCGTTACCAGCGGGCCGGCCACATCCTGGGGGCGGCCAGTCTGCTGCTGCAGGTGGCCGGGCGGCGAATCCTGTTTTCAGGAGATCTCGGCCGCAGTGACGACCCTCTGATGAACCCGCCAGAGCCCCCGCCACAGGCCGATACGGTGCTGATCGAGTCGACCTATGGCAACCGGCAGCATCCACCAGGAAAGCTGTTCGCCGAGCTCGGCCCGCTGCTCCAGAAGCTGGCCAGACGTGGTGGTGTCGCGGTGGTGCCCGTGTTTGCGGTCGGTCGGGCTCAGGCGGTGCTGCACACCATCGCGCAGCTCAAGGCCGCGGGGGAGTTGCCACGCAGTTTGCCAATTTTTCTGGACAGCCCGATGGCCATCCACACCACGGCGCTGTTTGAAAAGCATATGGGCGAACACCGGCTGAGTCGGTCTGAAGTTCACGCCATGGACCGTGTGGCTACCCTGCTGGAAACGCCCGAGCAGAGCAAATCGCTGGCCAGTCGTCACGGACCGATGGTGATCCTGGCCGCCAGCGGCATGGCCACCGGTGGACGTGTGCTGCACCACCTGGTCCGCTACGCGGGTGACCACCGCAACATGATCGTCCTCACGGGATTCCAGGCCCCGGGCACGCGCGGTGCGCGTCTGGCTTCGGGGGAGGGCGTCATCCGCATTCATGGTCAGGATGTGGCCGTTCGCGCCGAGGTGGTCCAGATCGAGTCGGCGTCGGCCCATGCCGATGGCAACCAGCTGCTGTCCTGGTTGCACCGCATGCCCAGCGCACCCGGCCAGGTCTATGTGGTGCATGGCGAGCGCGCTGCTTCCGACATGCTGCGCGAACGCATTGAACACGAGATCAAATGGCGTGCTGTGGTGCCTGAACACGCTTCGGTCTGGCCGGCCTGACCCCTTGCCCTTAAGAATTTGCTGCACCTGACACCGATGGCGGGTCCGCTGAGGGACAATCGCGGCTGTCATGAAAAGTCATTATTTCCGCACCTCCCGCCCCGCACGGCATCCGCTGATGCTCACCTTGCTGGCCAGTCTCTGGCTGGTTGCTCTGCCCAACATTCCCCTGTGGCGTCAACTGGCCCACCTGCCTGAGGTGACCGGCCTGCGCGGATTGCTGTTCGGGTTGGGGCTGGCGGCGGGCATTGCCGGCCTGACCCATGCCTTGCTTTCGCTGCTGAACTGGCGTTGGCTGCTCAAGCCGGTGCTCTCCGTGTTTTTGCTCAGCGCCGCCAGCGGTGCCTACTTCATGTGGAGCTATGGCATCGTCATCGACGCCAACATGATCGTCAATGTATTGCAGACCGACCCTCGCGAGGCAAGCGATCTGTTCAACTGGCGGCTTCTGGCCAGTCTGGGCCTGCTGGGTGTTCTGCCCGTGTGGTGGCTTTGGCGTCAGCCGGTGCGCCCTGTGGGCGTGCTGCGCCGTCTGGGCGGCAACCTGCTGGCCTTTGTGGTCTCGGTGGGGGTGCTGGTCATCAGCCTGATGCTGATTTACCAGGACTTTGCCTCGGTCATGCGCAACCACACCCAGATGCGCTACCTGATCAACCCGCTCAACAGTTTCTACGCCATTGGCAAAGTCCTTGCCCAGCCGCTCGAGCGCGACCGCAGCAAGGTCGAACCCATCGGTCTGGATGCGGCGCTGGCCCTGCCCGCCAGTGCCGCCCCGGCCGTCGTCATCGTGGTGGTGGGCGAGACTGCGCGCTCAGGCAACTTTGGCATCAACGGCTATGAGCGCGACACCACGCCGCGTCTGGCGCGTGAGGATGTGGTGAGCCTGCGCAACGTCTGGTCGTGTGGCACAAGCACCGCCACCTCCCTGCCTTGCATGTTCTCGCACCTTGGCAAGGAGGCTTACGAAAAACGCAGCAGCAACCATGAGTCGCTGCTCGATGTGCTCCACCGGGCCGGTCTGGCTGTGCTCTGGATCAACAACCAGTCAGGATGCAAAGGCACCTGTGCTCGGGTGCCCAATGTCAGCACCACGGACCTCAAGGTTTCGCCCTATTGCGATGGCACCGAATGCCACGATGAAGTGATGCTGCATGAACTGGACAGGCGGATTGCCGAACTGCCCGCCGAGCGACGGGCCAGGGGGGTGGTGGTCTTCCTGCACCAGATGGGCAGCCACGGCCCGGCCTACCACAAGCGCGTGCCCCCGGCCTTCAAGCGGTTTCAACCCGAATGCGCCAGCAATGCCTTGCAGCAATGCGCTCGCGAGCAGGTGGTCAACGCGTATGACAACACCATCGCCTACACCGATCACTTTCTGGCTCAAACCATTGCCTGGCTGAAAAAGCAGAATGCCCCTTCGGCCATGGTCTACCTCTCCGATCATGGTGAGTCATTGGGTGAAAACAACCTGTATCTGCATGGTTTGCCTTATGCCATCGCCCCTGACGTTCAGAAGCGGGTGCCCTGGATCACCTGGACCTCGCCCGCCTTTGCGCAGCAGCGAGGCTTGCAAAAGGCCTGCCTGCAGGACAAGCTGATGACCCCGCTCAGCCATGACCACTTCTTCCATTCGGTCATGGGCATCACCGGGGTGCGCTCGGCCGAGTACCAGCCTGAGCTGGACATCTATGGCCGTTGCATGTCTCCACAGCCCAGGCCCTGAGCGAGCGGCCAGCGGCAGCAGCCAGTCAAGCCTCGGAGCAGGCCGCGCCTGGCCAGGTCTTTCGTGAGTCCCCTTGGTGCCGTCGTTGCAGACCGGGGCCAGGGCGCAGCGGACCCAGGCCTCAGATTTCGCAGCTTCTCGCCAGCGTGTGTGCAGCAGCGGACGGACAGCAGGCGCGGGCGACGTCAGGATGGCACTTTGGCGGGACGGTCACTGACGTTCACCGTTGGCCAGGCGATGAAGGGACAAGGACATGAATGCATGGCGTATCGACAGTCGGGCACCCGGACTTGTTCTGTGTGCCGCGGCAATCCAGTTGGCCGCTTGCGACACCATGACGGCTGAACAGCGCGGTGCCACCACCGGGGCCGTTATTGGGGCTGTGGCGGGTCAGGTGATGGGGGGCGACACGCGGGGCACGGCCATCGGGGCGGCCCTGGGGGGCCTGGGGGGGTACATCTGGTCGCGTCAGATGGAAGAGAAGAAGCGCCAGATGGAGCGTGCGACGGCAGGCACGGGCACGGTGGTGACACAGACCGCCGACAACCAGCTCAAGCTGAGCATCCCAAACGACATTTCGTTTGCCATTGGCCGATATGACATCCAGCCTCGCCTGATGCCCATCCTGGATCAGTTCGCACAGGGCTTGAACCAGCAAGCCGCGATGGAAGTGCGCATCGTGGGCCACACCGACAACACCGGCAGCGACGCGATCAACCACCCGCTGTCGGTCAACCGCGCACAAAGCGCGCGCGACTACCTGGTTTCACGCGGCGTGGCTTCTTCGCGCATCACCATCGACGGACGAGGCGCAAGCGAGCCCCTGGCCGACAACAGCACCGAGGCCGGTCGCGCGCGTAACCGACGCATTGACATCTTTCTGGCTGAGCGGCCTCAAAGGTAGATTTTCTGCAGCAGTTCCAGCAGGGTTTTCCGCTCTGCGGGCGTCAGACGCGCCGAGCGTTCGATTTCGAGCTCGGAGGCCGCCTGCTCGGCTTGCTTCATCAGGGCCGCACCGGCCGGGGTCGGGTGCAGCCCCATGGCGCGACCATCGCTCGGATGGGGCAGGCGATGGATCAGCCCACGTGCCTCCAGCGACTGGATCAGGCCCACCAGATTGGGCGGCAGGAGGTTGAGCGCGGCACACAGTTGGCGCGAGGTCACTCCGGGGTTGTGCTGGATCACCGACATCACGGAAAAATCCACCGGCCGCAGGCCGAACTCGGCCATGCGCTCGAGGAAGCCTTCGATGATGGTCAGTGCCGCCCGGCGGGCGTTGTACCCCAGCAGGGATTGCAGGTAGCGGGTATCCACCTGCTCCACGGCGGTGAGGGCAGGCAGATCGCCCATGCCCCCGGCTTTTTTGCCGCGCGGGGCCGGGCGTTGGAGGCTCGCTTGTGCAGAGGCGCGGCGCATGGCGGGCGATTATGCCGGGGTGGCGGTGCATTGCTGCACGATGATGAAGGTGCGCATCTGGAATTCGGGCAAGACCCACTGGCGCAGCGCACGGGCAGGGGCCTGCCAGCGCGTGGCAGCGTCCGGCGTGTGCGAGTCCACGGCAGCTTCGATGCGCAGCCAGGCCCAATCGAGCAAGACCAGTGCGCAGGCACGCAGGTAGTCATCGGCAACACGGTAGGGCAACTGGGCATCCTGCGGTGCGGCCGCCACCAACTGCCGGGTCACGGCCCTCAGGGTACCGATGCGGGCCAGTGCCGCCGTGCGGCTGTGGGCACTGCCGGGGATGTCCGCTTCGATAAAGTCGAGCAGGGCGTTCAGACCCTGTCCGCCGTCGGCCAGCACCTTGCGCACCAGCAGGTCGATGGCCTGGATCTCGTTGGTGCCTTCGTAAATCATGGTCACTCGGGCGTCGCGGATGTGTTGCTCAATGCCCCATTCACGCACGTAGCCGTGACCGCCGAACACCTGCAGGCAATCGCTCCCGCCATGAAAGGCCTGGTGCGTGAAAACCGACTTCATGATGGGTGTGACCAGGGCGCACCAAAGCTGGGCGAAGGTTTGTGCCTCGGCTGAGCCATGCCTGATCTGGTCGAGTTCGATGGTGGTCTTGTAGGCCAGCACGCGTCCGGCATCGACCCAGGCGCGCTGGGTGTCCAGAATGCGGCGCATGGCCGGATGCTCGGCAATCCAGTCCGCGGCGTCCAAGGCCCCCACGCTGGTCACTGCATGTACTGCCCTGCCCCCCGAGGGGGCTGGCGCACCTTGGGACGGCCCGGCGGTGCGCCCGGTGCCTTTGCCCTTGCCAGGCGCACGCATCTGGCGGCGTTCCTGTGAGTACGCGTTGGCCTTCTGCCAGGCGGCATCCAGCAGGCCGATGCCTTGCAAGGCCACATGCAGGCGGGCGGCATTCATCATGATGAACATGGCGTTCAGGCCCTTGCCCGGCTCGCCCACGATCCGGCTGGCGGCTTCGTCAAAGCGCATCACGCAGGTGGGACTGCCGTGCAGACCCATTTTTTCTTCGATGCGCTCGCAATGCACTTGGCTGCGCGTGCCGTCCGGGTAGAACTTGGGCACCAGAAACAGTGACAGGCCCTTGGGGCCAGGCGGGGCGTCGGGCAGGCGCGCCAGCACCAGGTGCACGATGTTGTCACTCAGGTCGTGATCGCCCCCGGAGATGAAGATCTTGGTGCCCGAGAGCTGGTAGGTGCCATCGGGCTGCGGCAGTGCTTGGGTCCGGCACAAGCCCAGGTCGGAGCCCGCGTGCGGCTCGGTCAGGCACATGGTGGCCAGCCATTCGCCGCTTGCCACTTTCTGCAGGTACAAGGCTTTGAGCGCATCGCTGGCGTGGTGCTTGATGCACTCATAGGCTCCGTGCAGCAAGCCCGGCGCCATGGTCCAGCCATGGTTGGCGGCCGAGAGCATTTCATAGAGCATGGCTTCGAGCACGCTGGGCAGGCCCTGGCCGCCGTCATCGGGGCTGGCCGAGAGCGCGGGCCAGCCCGCTTGCCAGAACGCCTGGTAGGCATCGCGAAAGCCCGGGGGCATGGTGACGGCACCGTCCTTGCACTTGGCCCCGATTTCGTCACCGGCCCGGTTGAGCGGGGCGATCACTTTGGCCACGAATTTGCCGGCTTCATCCAGCACCTGCTGCATGAGCTCAGGATCCACCTCTTTGAAGGCGGGCAGGGCCTGGAGCCGGGCGGGCGCGCCCAGGACTTGAGCGAGCACAAAGTGCATTTCGTCGGTGCGGGGGGTGTAGGCGTTCATGGCGGTGGGCGTGGGCTTGCTGACCTGGGGCTTCAGACCGGTTGCGGACGACTCAGCTGCACAAGGCCTGGATGTCGGCGGGCACCGCAATCGCCTTGATGCGGTCAGGATCGTCGGGGTGCCTGGTGCAGAAGGCGCGCACTTCCGTGCCCTCGCACAGCACGGTATCGCCCCGTTTGACGATGTGCTGGTGAACGAACACCTTTTCGCGCCACTCCTGAACCCGGGTGTGAACCTGCAGCCGATCCCCGTAGGTGGCAGGCCGAATGAATCGGGTGTGGATCTCCAGCAGCGGCGTGCCAATGATGCCTCGCGTCTTGATCAGTTCGCGCCAGGGCGGGACGCCACACTGCACAAAGAAGTTCAGCGACGAGGCATCCATCCATTTGGAAAAGTTGGGGAAGAAGACGATGCCTGCGGGATCGCAATCACCAAACATCATTTGCACTTCATAAATGACGGTTTTGCTCATGTTCGGGCTTTGATTTCAGGGCAGAAAGCGTGAATGACACACCAGCGCTTGGCAACGGCACGGTAGACGGTGCCCATGGCAGGGGATTTACCGTGTGGGTTTGAGGATGTGGTGCAGCCGCTCCTCGTGCAGGGCCGCCACGGTGTCGGCGCGGTGGGTCAGCACCGAGCGCTGGTTGATCGAGCCCTTGTCGGTGATCTCGCCCTTGTCGATGGTGGGTGGCTCGCTGAGCAGGCACAGGCGGGCGACGCGGTTGGCGCTGCCGGTGCTGCTGGCGGCCAGTTCATTGACCACCTTCTGGAAATGCGCCAGCACCGGCTCGCTGGCCAGCACATCCGCCAGCGGCGCGGTCTCGGGTAGACCGGCGAGTTCCCGCACCCTGGGGCTGGGGAAGACCATGGCACCGACTTCCTTGAGGTTGATGCCGGTCAGCACCACGTCCTGGATGTAGGGCGCCCCTGCGGCAACGATCCTGGCGCGCAGCGGGCCGACGCTCACAAAGGTGCCGGTGGCCAGCTTGAAGTCTTCGGCGATGCGGCCATCGAACTTCAGACCCAGGTGCACATCGGTCTCGTCGATCCACTTGACCGCATCCCCGGTCCTGAAGAAACCCTCTTCGTCAAAGGCTTCGGCGGTTTCCTGGGGCGCGCGCCAGTAGCCGGGTGTGATGTTGGGACCACGGTAACGCACCTCGGTCTTGCCGCCCATGTCCACCAGCTTGAGCTCCAGGCCCGGGGTGGGTACACCCAGATCCCCGGCTCGGACGTGGGGATTGGTCACGAAGATGCCAAACGGGCCGGACTCGGTCATGCCCAGGCCGGTGCCCATCGCGATGCGCTCGCCAATCTCACGCTCCTGGCTTTCATACAGGCTGTCCCAGATGGGTTGGGCCAGCGCGGCGCCGGCATAGAAGAACATCTGCACTCGCGACAGCAGCGTTTTGCGCAGCTGGTCGTCGGTTTTCATGGCGTTGGCAATCGCTTCGAAGCCGGTGGGTACGTTGAAGTACACCGTGGGCGCAACCTCCCGCAGGTTGCGCAGCGTCTCATGCATGAGCGCGGGCGTGGGCTTGCCATCGTCGATGTACATCGTGCCGCCGTGGAAGATCACCATGCCGAAGTTGTGGTTGCCACCGAAGGTGTGGTTCCAGGGCAGCCAGTCCACCAGCACCAGCTCCTGCTCGGCCAGCACCGGCATGGACTGCGCCATCTGCTGCTGGTTGGCGCACCACATGCGGTGGGTGTTGATGACGGCCTTGGGCAGCTTGGTCGAGCCGCTGGTGAAGAGGAATTTGGCGATGGTGTCGGGCCCGGTGTCGGCCATGGCCTGGTCCACGGCATCGGTCACCGGGGTCGCGGCCAGCTCGGCAAACGAAGTGTTCTGGCGGCCTTCCATGCGGCCTTCGGCCATGACGATGGCGATGTCTTCGTCCACGGTCGCGGCCATCGCCTTGGCATAGCGCGCGTCCTGCGCAAAGACCAGACCGGGCGTGACGGTTCGCAGCACATGCCTGAGCTTGTCGTAATCCTGGCTGATCAGCGAGTAGGGCGGCGATACAGGGGTGAAGGGCACACCGGCGATCAGGCAACCGAGCGCCAGCAAGGCATGTTCCAGGCTGTTTTCGCTGAGGATGGCGACCGGCCGCTCGGCGTTCAGGCCGCGGTCGATCAGGCCCTGGGCGATGCTGCGGCCCGTCTGCCAGGCTTGGGCATAGCTCACATGCTTCCAGTCGCCCAGGCTGCCGTCGGCATTTCGGCTACGGCGTGCCATGAAGGTGTGCGACGGTCTTGTCCGGGCCCAGTGCTGCAGGCGGTCGGTCAGGCGATCCGGAAAAGCCTGGAGATCCTGCTCGGCACGCAGGTAGTGTGTGCCGACAACGCCATCGCGCACGCTCACGCGGGTCACGCCGAATTTGAGAGGTCTGAATTTCGGGGCGTTCATCGTGAGGGCTCCTCGCATCTTGTGGCTCTTTTCAGTCGGCTTTTTGCACTTTCGCGGCTTTGCCCTCAAGAAAGGCGCGCACGCGGGCCTTGGCCTCGGGTGCCGACTGCGCGATGGACGCCATCAGGGCCTCGGTCAGCAAGCCGTGGTCGGCCGGCTGTTCGGCTATGCGTGGCAGGGCGTGCATCAGGGCGTAGTTGGTCAACGGGGCATTGGTGGCGATGCGGGTGGCCAGTTCGATGGCTTTGTCGAGGGCTTGACCGGGGGCGACCAGGTACTGCGCAAAGCCCACGCGCTCTCCCTCTGTCGCGTTGTAAACCCGTCCGGTCAGCATCATGTCCGTCATGCGGGCCACGCCAATCAGCTTGGGCACGCGCACCGAGCCGCCGCCCCCCACAAAGATGCCGCGGGTGCCTTCGGGCAGGGCGTAGAAGGTGCTCTCGTCGGCCACACGGATGTGCGAGGCCGAAGCCAGCTCCAGACCGCCACCGACCACTGCGCCATGCAGCGCCGCGACCACGGGCACACGGCCGTACTGCACCGCGTCCAGCGCAACGTGCCAGCTGCGCGAGTGGTGCACGCCCTCACCGGCGTCGCGCTCCTTGAGTTCGGACAGGTCCAGGCCTGCGCAGAAATGCTCGCCTTCGCCGTCGATGACGGCGGCCTTGGCCTGCTGCGGCAGGTTCTGGAAGGTGTCGCGGATGGCCTCGATCAGTGCGTCACTGAGCGCATTGCGCTTGGCAGGACGGCGCAGGGTGACCACCGCCACAGCTCCCTGCATCTCGAGGGTGACACCGTTTTGTGCTGCGCGGTCGAGGTGGGGGTGGTTCATGACGGGTCCTTTGAAAGGGCTTGACCTGGAGGGCCATAAAGTTATTATCAATAACCATATTGTGGGCCTCCATCATGGCGGGCCGCCTAGGGATTTCCCTGTGCCGGTGGGAAATCACTTGCACTTTCAACGCAGAACGGAGACACCCTCAGCCATGAAACACCAAGACCTGATCGCCATTGACATCCACACCCACGCCGAAGTGAGCTGCTGGAACCCGTTTGACAACTATGGCGAAGAATACGACCGCGCGGCCGACAAGTACTTTGGCTCCAGCCGTCGTCCGACGATTGCCGAAACCATTGCCTATTACCGCGAGCGCAAGATCGGGCTGGTCATGTTCACGGTCGATAGCGAGTCTCAGCTCGGGCGTCGCCGCATCCCCAACGAAGAGATCGCGCAGGCGGCGCGCGAGAACAGCGACATGATGATCGCCTTCGCCAGCATCGACCCGCACAAGGGCAAGATGGGGGCACGCGAGGCCGAGCGCTTGATTCAGGAAGAGGGCATCAAAGGCTTCAAGTTCCACCCGACGGTGCAGGGCTACCACCCCTACGACAAGATGGCCTGGCCGATCTACGAGGTGATCAACCACCACAAGCTGCCCGCGATCTTTCATACCGGCCACAGCGGCATTGGATCGGGCATGCGCTGCGGTGGCGGTCTGCGCCTGGCCTACAGCAACCCGATGCATCTCGACGATGTGGCGATCGACTGGCCCGACATGCAGATCGTCATGGCGCATCCCAGCTTTCCATGGCAGGACGAGGCCCTCTCGGTGGCCACGCACAAGCCCAATGTCTGGCTGGACCTGTCGGGCTGGAGCCCCAAGTACTTTCCCAAGCAGCTGGGGCAGGACGCCAACACCCGGCTCACGGACCGCGTGCGGGGGGG
>CAYSIY010000060.1:0-11014 GCA_964431215.1 uncultured Limnohabitans sp. | reverse complement strand
TGATGCCAATGTCGGCATGCTTGCTCTCGCCGGGGCCGTTGACGATGCAGCCCATCACCGCCACCTTGAGGCCTTCGACGCCCGGGTATTGGCCACGCCAGACCGGCATCTGGGCACGCAAAAAATCATCGATCTGCTTGGCCAGCTCCTGGAAGGTGGTGCTGGTGGTGCGTCCACAGCCCGGGCAGGCGGTCACGCTGGGCACGAACACGCGCAGGCCCAGCGACTGCAGGATTTCGGAGGCAATCACCACTTCCTGGGTGCGTGACTCGCCCGGCTGAGGGGTCAGTGAGACACGGATGGTGTCGCCAATGCCCTCCTGCAAGAGGATAGACAAGGCAGCCGTGGAGGCGACCGTGCCCTTGGTGCCCATGCCGGCCTCGGTCAGCCCCAGATGCAGGACATAGTCGCAGCGACGGGCCAGCTCGCGGTACACCGAGATGAGATCCTGGACACCGGAAACCTTGCACGACAAGGTGATCTGGCTGCCATCCATGCCCATGGCTTCGGCCCGCCGGGCAGAACCAATGGCCGACTGGATCAGGGCCTCGTACATGACCTGACGACCCTCAAACGGTTCGGCCCGGCGGCTGTTGGCATCCATCAGCTCGGCGAGCAGCTCCTGATCGAGGCTACCCCAGTTGACGCCGATGCGGATGGGTTTGCCCCACTTTTGCGCCGCGTCGATCATCTGACCGAACTGCAGATCGCGCTTGTCGCCCTTGCCCACGTTCCCCGGATTGATGCGGTACTTGGACAAGGTCTCAGCGCATGCCGGGTAATCGGTCAGCAGGCGATGACCGTTGTAATGAAAGTCGCCGATCAGGGGCACATCGATGCCCATTTTGTCGAGTTGTTCCCGGATGTATGGAACCGCCTGTGCGGCTTCAGGGGTGTTGACGGTGATGCGCACCATTTCGGAACCGGCCAGGGCCAGTTCCTTGACCTGGATGGCCGTACCGATCACATCGACGGTGTCGGTATTGGTCATGGATTGCACGCGCACCGGAGCGCCCCCTCCCACCGTGACAACCCGCTGACCCCAGACCACGCGGGATTGACGGGTGCGGCGCGGGGCCGGACGGGCAATGTCTATGGGCGAATCGTTCATGACTTGATCTTCAGGCGGGCTTCGTTGTTTTGTGTGTGAGGCTTGAGATCCAGGACTTGACCCTGCCATACAAGCTCTGTGCTGTCTGCACGGCCCACATACACAAACACGGGAGCCTGAACGTTCAGCCGCAGAGTCTCGTCCGCCTTGACCAGACGTTTGACCAGGATCTGGCCCACGCCGTCGCGTACCTCAATCCAGGTGTCGACTTTTGGACGCAATTGCAACGCGGGCTGGGCAGCCACGGCCGATGCCGAGGCCGCAGGCCCTGGAGCAGCGGTCGATGCCACGGATGGCAAGCCTGCCGATGACGCCGTCGCAAGGGGCACGGAACTTTGCCCACTGTGGGGCCCGACGGGCACGGCTGGCTCACTCGCAGCCGGCAGCAAAGCCACATCCTGAGGATGGCTGGCCTGCTCCATGGGCACAGGAGGGGAAGCCGTGTCGTCAGACCCCACAGAAGCGATGGCTGGAGCCGGAATACTGTCAGGCCACCAAATCAAGAATCCGCTGGCCACCAGCATCAGGAACGCAAGCACCAGAACCACTTTGGAAGGCATTGCGGCGCGCCAATGGCGCCGATGTCCATCGCCGGGGACAGCGGGCATACGACCGCCGAGCAAGGGTGGTTGAACCGTGAAAGAGGGCACAGACCGGGGCAGTCCGGCCAGTACGGGCATGGGGTCGATGTCCAGTTGACGGCATACCGCCTGGGCCAGCGCACGCAGGAAAGTCACATTTTCAAAACTGCTGTGATCATCCTCTTCAAGGGCTTGAAGTTTGCGCACAGGCACCTTGAGGGCCGTTGAAAGCACGGCCAGATGAACACCCTTGGCCTCTCGGGCTGTCCGCAGCAACTGCCCCGGACTGATCTGACGGGTGGAGGACTCAGGACTGGAGGAAGAATCCACTGGGCTCATGACAACACCTTTTTGCGGCTCACCGTTGCAATTGGAATGATTTGTGAGGCGCGTTGTTGGGCGATCCTCTGCTGTACCCGGGTGCGGTCTTTCACATCACCAGCGAGTTGGCCACAGGCGGCATCGATGTCATCACCACGCGTCTTGCGAACAGTGGTGACGATACCGGCGTCCAGCAGCATTTTGGCGAAAGCCTGCACGCGCGCTTGAGGCGAGCGCAGCAGGCCCGAAGCCGGGAACGGATTGAAAGGGATGAGGTTGAACTTGCAGCGCAGACCATTGCGCCCATGGCGCTGCACCAGGTCGATGAGCTGTCGGGCATGTTCAGGCTGATCGTTGACACCGTCGAGCATGCAGTATTCAAAGGTGATGAAGTCACGCGGCGCGTGTGCAAGATACCGCTCGCAAGCCTGCAAGAGTTCGTCGATCGGGTATTTCCGATTGAGCGGCACCAGCGGATCGCGCAGCACATCGTTGGGCGCATGAAGCGATACGGCCAAGGCCACCGGGCAATCCTGAGCCAGACGGTCGATCATGGGGACGACCCCCGATGTCGACACCGTCACACGGCGACGCGACAAACCATAACCATGATCATCAAGCATGGCCCTGACTGCCGGGATCAGGGCGGAGTAATTCTGCAACGGCTCGCCCATACCCATCATCACCACATTGGAGATAACGCGTTCGCCGGTCTGCAGGTGCTTGCGCAAAAAGTGCTCGGCAAACCAGAGTTGGGCCAGAATTTCAGCCGTACTCAGGTTGCGGCTGAAGCCTTGGTGCCCAGTGGAACAAAAGCGGCAGCCCACTGCACACCCCGCCTGTGAAGACACACAGAGCGTTCCGCGATCGTCTTCAGGGATGAACACCGTCTCAACGGCATTGCCGTCTCCCACATCAAACAGCCATTTGATGGTGCCATCAGCAGAAATGTGCTGATTGAGCACCGGCAAGGCACTGATGTGCGCAGCCGCTTTGAGTTTTTCGCGAAGGGACTTGGCCAGATCGCTCATCTGGTCGAAATGGCTGGCACCGCGCTGGTGAATCCAGCGAAACAGCTGAGTGGCGCGAAAGCGCTTTTCCCCTAAGCCCTCGCAAAAAATGGCCAGACCCTCCAGATCAAATTCGAGAAGGTTGGCCGTCATGGCTGAAAGGTCTGCGAAGTCGCGAACAGGTCGCGTGGCAATCAGCGGCTGTAGACGTTCATGCCGGGGAAGAAAAAGGCCACTTCCACGGCTGCGGTTTCAGGAGCGTCGGAGCCGTGCACCGCGTTGGCGTCAATGCTGTCCGCAAAATCGGCACGGATGGTGCCAGGAGCCGCTTTCTTGGGGTCGGTGGCACCCATGAGGTCACGGTTCTTGGCAATCGCGCCCTCACCTTCCAGGGCCTGGATCATGACCGGGCCGGACACCATGAAGTCCACGAGGTCCTTGAAGAAAGGACGCTCTTTGTGAACAGCGTAGAACTGCTCGGCTTCACCGCGCGAGAGGTGCACCATCTTGGCAGCCACGACCTTCAGACCAGCGGCTTCAAAGCGGGCGTAGATCTGACCGATGACGTTCTTGGCAACAGCGTCGGGCTTGATGATGGAGAGGGTGCGTTCGATGGCCATGTAAATTCCTGTCAATGGAGTGATTTTGAAAGCATTTTCGCCGTTAGGCAAAGCCGCTTATTCTAACCCGCCAGAAGCCGGGTATCGGCTTATGGGCCACGCTAAATCCCCGATCCTCTGCGGTTTCAACGGCTGCGGCCACCCGGCTTTCGGCGTCCGCCCCGACCATTGCCGCCAGGACCCTGTTTCTGGCGATTGAAACTGTCGGCACCGATGTAGCCCAGGCTCGTGCGCATCGGATCGGGCTGGGCAGCCTGAGCCGGTCCGGACTGGCCGCCACGCTTGTTCTTGCCTGGCGTCCGCTGGGCAGTGGGCAGCGCGGTGCCGGGCAAGCCCCGCCCGCCAATGCGGGAACTGCGGTCGGGACGGCCCCTGCCGCGGGTTTTGGGGGGCAGCGGGACCGGACGTTCAGTGGCACCGGCGGCCTTCATCAACGAGCGAATATCGGCTTCATCGAGCTCGATCCAGGCCCCCCGGCGCAGGCCATGAGGCAAGACCATGGCACCGTAGCGAATGCGGATCAGACGGCTGACCGCATGACCTACGGCCTCGAGCATGCGCCGAACCTCGCGGTTGCGGCCTTCGGAAATCGTCACCCGGTACCAGCAATTGGAGCCCTCGCCGCCGCCCTCTTCGATGGCACCAAATTGGGCCGGCCCGTCGTCGAGCATGACACCGTCGAGCAGCTTCTGCTTTTCTTCGTTGGACAAGGCTCCCAGCACCCGCACCGCGTACTCCCGCTCCAGTCCGAAGCGGGGGTGCATGAGACGATTGGCCAGCTCGCCGGAGCTGGTGAACAAGAGCAGTCCCTCGGTGTTGAGGTCCAGGCGTCCGACCGACTGCCACTTGCCCTGCTGCAGGCGCGGCAGCTTGCGGAACACGCTCGGGCGGTTTTGCGGGTCGTCGTGGCTGACGATTTCGCCTGCCGGCTTGTGGTAAGCGATGACGCGCGCGGGAGGCGGCTCGATGCGTACCCGAATGGGTTTGCCATTGACCCTGACCTGGTCGCCGTACTGGATGCGCTGCCCGATGTGGGCGGGCTGGTTGTTGACAGAGATGCGCCCCTCCAGGATCAGTTGCTCCATCTCCAGACGCGATCCCAGTCCCGCCTGGGCCAGCACCTTGTGCAACTTGGGCGAATCGGCCTGCGGCGCCAGCACACGCTTGCCCGGGCTCAATGCCAGAGGCGGATCCTCTTCTTCGGCGTCGAACTGTCCTGACACCACGTCCGCGAGGTCAACGGCTTTGTAGTGCCCCCCCGGGCCACGGGGCTCATCGGGCAAAGGTGTGTCTTGCGGTTCAGTGGTCATTCGGTGTGTCCGGTCGAACGGGATCAGGGTGAGGGGGGCCATCATTGCCCTGGTCCTGCTGCGCAGGCGCAAGGGCTTCTTCAAGGGAAAGCATGGGCTGGACCGACAACTCGTTTTCGGCCAGATGTCCAAGCGCACTGGCCTGATGGTCCACAGCAGACAAGAGGGGCAACTGGTCCAGTGAAGACAGCCCCAAATCATCAAGAAACTGACGAGTGGTCGCATACAAGCCTGGTCGCCCCACGGTCTCGCGGTGGCCAATCACCTCAATCCAGCCGCGATCTTCGAGTTGCTTGAGGATCTGTGAATTGATGGTCACCCCCCGGATGTCTTCCATGTCTCCGCGGGTGACAGGCTGGCGGTAAGCAATGATGGCCAGGGTCTCCAGCGCAGCACGGGTGTACCTGGGTGGCTTTTCGGGATGCAAACGGTCAAGGTATTGGCGCATCTCTGGCCGACTCTGAAAACGCCAACCGCTGGCCACACAGACCAGTTCCAGCCCCTTGGGCATCCATTCGAGTTGCAGGTCGGCCAGCAACTGACGCAAGCTGTCGGCACCCAGGGCATCGTCAAACAGCACCCGCATCTCGCGCACGGACAAGGGCTGGGCCGTGCAAAGAAGGGCCGTTTCGAGGACACGCTTGGCATGCGCCGTGTTCATGGTTCGTTTCTTTTTAGGGATGGTGCGCGGGATGCGCAGTCAAGCAGGGGCAGTGCGGTACTGGCGCACCCGGCGCAACAGGGGCATTGGGCAGATTGAACCGGGCCGGGCGCAACAGATCCCGTGCGGTTTTCAGTCCGGACCATTGTATCGGAGGCCCAGCATCTGCAAAGCTTGCCGCATGTCGGCGGGCAAGTCGGAGGTCCAGACCAGCGCCTGCCCGGTCAATGGGTGCGACAAAGCCAGACGCCAGGCATGCAGGGCCTGGCGCTCTAGGCCCGCCTCAGATCGCCCTCCATACAGGCCGTCGGCCAACAAGGGATGCCCCATGTGCGCCATATGCACCCGGATCTGGTGGGTCCGGCCGGTGTGAAGGATGCAGCGCACCAGACAAGCTTGCTCGCTCTGGTCCAGACACTGGAAGGTCGTACGCGCTGTCTTGCCGGGCTGGCGCGCCAGATCGACCACTGCCATGCGCAGGCGGTTGGTCGGGTCACGGCCGACCGCCGCGTTCACCTCACGCTCCTGAACACCCGGCCAGCCCCGATGGCCAATGGCCAGGTACTGGCGACTGACCTCGCGCGCAGCAATCATGCGCACCAGCGCGTCCATCGCCAGGCGACTGCGAGCCACCACCATCAGTCCGCTCGTGTCCTTGTCGAGCCGGTGAACGATGCCCGCACGCGGCAGGTCCTGCGCCATGGGATCGAGCGCCAGCAGCCCATTGAGCAGTGTCCCCTGCCAATGGCCTGGTGCCGGGTGCACGACCAGACCCGCCGGTTTGTGGATCACGCGCAGTTGCTCGTCGAGGTACACCGTCTCGATGGGCATCGCCTGCGGCACAAAGGCACGCGATTGCGGTGTGGCTCGCAGCGTAATGTCGACCTGCTGACCCTGACGAACTCTGGCGGCTGCCTTGGTGACCACGTGTCCGTCCAGCAGGACATCACCGGCTTCGATGCGCTGCTGAAGATAGCTGCGGGAGAACTCGCTCACGCCGTTCGCCAGTGCGCGGTCGAGCCGCAGACCGTGCTGTGCAAGGTCGATCTTCAGCCGCCGACATTCGGCATCTTCAGCAGTTTCGCCCCCCTCCTCCAGAGGGGGGTCATACAGGTCGGCGTCGGAGGCGGTCGATATAATCAATTGGAATGAAATGCTTTGGGATGACGAAGATGCGGCGTATTGGATTATCGAGGGTTCCTGCCACGCTGTGCCTGGTCGCCGGGCTGATCCTGGCGGGTTGCTCCAGCACCCCCAAAGACATCACGCAAGGCTGGTCGGCTGATCGCATTTACAAGGAAGCGCGCGATGAGGTCTCGGCAGGCGCCTGGGACAAGGCCATCGGATTGTTCGAGAAACTGGAAGGGCGCGCTGCAGGCACGGTGCTGGCCCAACAGGCACAGATCGAAAAGGCCTGGGCACAGTACAAGAACAACGACAAGGTTCAGGCTGTGGCCACCCTGGACCGCTTCATGCGCCTGCACCCGACCAGTCCGGCCATGGACTACGCGCTCTACCTCAAGGGCCTGGTCAACTTCAACGACAATCTGGGGCTTTTTTCATCCCTGATCAACCAGGACCTCTCCGAGCGCGATCAGCGGGCCGCCAAGGAATCCTACGAGGCCTTTCTTGAGCTGAGCAAACGCTTTCCGGAATCCAAATACGCGCCCGATGCCCGTCAGCGCATGATCTACATCATCAATTCGCTGGCCGGTTACGAGGTCCATGTGGCCCGTTACTACGCCCGTCGCGGGGCACACGTTGCCGCAGTGAACCGGGCACAGCAAGCCCTGTCCGAATACCCGAACGTGCCCGCCGCCGAAGAAGCGTTGGCCATTCTGGTGTACTCGTACGGCGAAATGGGCATGACCGCCTTGCGCGACGACGCCCAGCGGGTGCTGGAGCTGAACTTTCCGAACTCGCGCTTCCTCAAAAACCCGCTGGCAGGCCGTGTCTCAAAGCCCTGGTGGCAGCTCTGGTAAAGCGGCTGCCAGATCCGACAGGGCCTGCTCGAACTCATCCTGGCCAGTCAGTCGCCGCATCGGGGGCAATGACGCCAGCAGGTGAGCCCCATACGCCTTGCTCATCAGGCGTGGGTCGCACACCACCAGGATGCCCCTGTCCCTTTCGCTGCGGATCAGCCGCCCTGCTCCCTGCTTGAGCGTCACGGCGGCCTCGGGCAGAGCCAGATCCCTGAAGACGCTGCGGCCCATCTGCTGCATCCGCAGGCCGCGGGCTTCAAATACCGGATCGTCGGGTGGCGAAAACGGCAGTTTGTCGATCACCACCAATTGCAGCGCGTCGCCAGGCACATCAAAGCCTTCCCAGAAAGAGGCCGAAGCCACCAGGATGCAGCCAGGCTGTCCCTGACTGGAGCCTTCGCGAAACCGGTCCATCAGGATGCGCTTGGGGCTTTGCCCCTGGACCAAGACCTGCAAACCCGAACCGCTGTCGCACTGAGCCTGCAGGAAATCACCGATGGTACGCATGGCATGCAAGGTGGTGGTCAGCACCAGGGTGCGCCCACTGATGCGCCGCGCAGCCTGCAACGCCAGCTGGCCCACGTCCAGGGCATGTTGCCTCTCGCCAGGCGCGGCGACTTCGGTCGGCACATACAAAGCCGCCTGGCGTGCGTAGTCAAAAGGGCTGTCGACACGCAGCGTGCGGGCAGCGCCAAGACCGCAAGGGCCGGTGAACCAGCGCAGCGTCGGGTCGTTGCCCAGCGTAGCGGAGGTGAAGACCCAGGCCCGCGAAGTCGCTGAAGGGCCTGGCGTTTGCGCGCCCTCCTGGTCCGTTGCTGCGGGCGGCACAGCCGTCAGGCGCATGAAGGTCTCGGCCACATCCAGGGGTGCCTGCACCACGCGCAGCGCAGCCGTCAGCTCGGCCCAGCGGACGGCGTCATCGTCCGAAGGCTGCGCAAAGCGTTCGCAAAGCTGTCGCAAGCCCTGGCTGCGTTCGAGCAGACGCACGAAATCAGGGGCAAGCTCTGTCACCTGATCCAGACCTTGCGAGAGGGCTTGCAAGGCAAGACCCACCTTCGCCAGGGCCGCGCCCCAGTCGGCCGCATCAATGCCTTGAGGCCCAGATTCTGCCCAGCGCAGTCGCGCTGCCCCCTTTTGCGGACCGGCCACGATACGCCAGTCTCTTGCGGCCGATTCGAGTTGGTGGCTCAACCCTTGCCAGTCCACCAGACCACGCGCCAGCGTCAGTCCTGTACCGAGGACATCACGGGCCAGCTCCAGCAGCTGGGTGGTCGAGAGCTCCTTACCCAGAAAATTCACCCCGATCTCGTTGAGTTGGTGGGCTTCATCGAAGACGGTGACGCGCACCGTCGGCAGCAATTCGGCCACGCCCGACTCGCGTACGGCCAGATCGGCAAAGAAGAGGTGATGGTTGATGACCACCAGATCGGCGGCCATCGCCTCCTTGCGGGCGAGGTTGACGTGGCAGGCCTTGTAGCGCGGGCAACCCGATCCAAGACAATTGTCGCGGGTGGACGTCACCAGCGGCCACAGGCCAGAGCTTTCATCCAGTCCGGGCAACTCGGCCATGTCGCCTGTGCGTGTGACCTGTGCCCATTGCTCCACGCGCGAGAGCGCCCGCTGCCACACCGGCTGGCTGGCTTGCGGCTGGTGACGCGCCTGCTCCATGCGGTGGATGCACAGGTAGCTTGAGCGGCCCTTGAGCAAGGCCACGCGCACCGGCAAATCGAGCACTTGGGCCAGGCGCGGCAGGTCACGCGCAAAAAGCTGATCCTGCAGGGCCTTGGTGGCGGTCGAGACCAGGGCGCGTTGACCGCTGAGCAGCACAGGCACCAGGTAGGCAAAGGTCTTGCCCACCCCCGTGCCGGCTTCCACCACCAGGCTGCCACCCTCCTCAAGAACCTGGGTGACGGCCAGCGCCATGTCGGTCTGGCCTGTGCGGGGACGAAATCCGGGCCAGCGGCTGGCCAGGGGCCCATCCATGGACAGCACCTGGCCGACCTGCTCGGCCAGGTGACTCACGCCGGCTCCCTGGGCTCGGTCAACCATTGCAGGCGGGCCATCTCGTCACGCAGGGCCAGACGGCGTTTTTTGAGGCGGCGCAGACGCAATTCGTCCATCGGGAAAGCGCCTTCGACAAACTGGTCGATCATGGCGTCCAGATCGGCGTGCTCGATCTGCAGCTCGATCAAACGTCGCTGCGGTGATCGGTGGTCGCCGGTGTCGGATTCGATCATGGGACTTGCACCGCCTCCTGCTTGTTGCGCAGGCGCTCATCGCGCTGGCGTGTGCGCCAATCGCGTTCCTGTGCATTGAGTTCGAGCTCCAGCGGACGCAAAGGGTCGAGCGCGGCGTATCGGCTGCGACGCACTTCACGCAGGCAGTCGTTGACGGCAAAGCGCTGCCAGCAGGCCCGAGCGCGTTCATCGTGCTCGGACTCAATGGCCTGGCGCTGCCCTTGCAAGCGCTCACGGGCTTCGGCGATGCTGGCAGGCAGGCCGTCGGACGCCGCCACAGGCTGTGCATTGACCGGGGCCAGGCAAAGCAGCAATGAAAACGCAAGCAGTGGGTTCATGTGAGCTGCGTGTCCACGGTGCGGTGTTCCAGAGCCAGAAACTCGGCCGACTGCATTTCATTGAGCCGTGAGACGGTGCGGGGAAACTCGTGCGACATCGGCCCCTCGGTGTAGAGCTGCTCGGGCGGGACCTCGGCCGAAACGATCAGCTTGACGCGCCGGTCATAGAGCACATCGACCAGCCATGTAAAGCGGCGGGCCTCCGAGGCCAGCTTGACCGGCATACAGGGGACCCCCGACAACAGCAGAGTATGGAACTGGGTGGCGATCTCCAGGTAATCGTTCTGGGAGCGCGGCCCCCCGCACAGGGTGCGAAAGTCAAACCAGACCACGCCCCCCGCACGGCGACGGGCGCGGATCTGCCGGGCCTCGATGTGCAGCACCGGGTCTTCATCGTGTCCGCTGACGAGTTGACTGAAAGCACGATCCATGGCCGCATCGGTGTCCGGTGTGATCGGCGTCTTGTAGAGGTCGAGCATTTCCAGCGTGCGGCGTCGGTAGTCGGTGCCGTTGTCGACATTGAGCACTTCCATGCGGGCATTGAGCAGGTCGATCGCCGGCAGGATGCGGTCGCGGTGCAGGCCATCAGGGTAGAGGCCATCGGGCCTGAAGTTGGAGGTGGTGACGAAGCCCACACCGTTGTCGAACAAGGCCACCAGCAGGCGATGCAGGATCATGGCATCGGTGATGTCGGCCACATGGAATTCATCGAAGCAGATGAGGCGGTAGCGCTGGGCCATCTTCTTGCCCAGCACATCCAGCGGATTGACGGTGCCCTGCATGGCCGCCAGCTCGCGGTGCACCTCGCGCATGAACTCATGAAAGTGCAGCCGGGTCTTGCGC
>CAYSIY010000059.1:0-11080 GCA_964431215.1 uncultured Limnohabitans sp. | reverse complement strand
CGAAGCCGAAGCGCGCAAGTCGATGGAGATGAGCCGCCGCTGGGCGGTGCGCAGCCAGAACGAATTTGCACGGCTGAAGAACCCGAACGCCTTGTTTGGCATCGTGCAGGGCGGCATGTTTGAAAACCTGCGCCAGGAATCGCTCGAAGCGCTGGTCGAGATGGACTTCCCCGGTTATGCCGTGGGAGGCGTGAGCGTGGGCGAGCCCAAGGAACAGATGCTGCAGATCATGGCGCACACGCCGCACCGCCTGCCCGCCCACAAGCCGCGTTACCTGATGGGTGTGGGCACGCCCGAGGATCTGGTGCAGGGCGTGGCCGACGGCGTGGACATGTTTGACTGCGTCATGCCCACCCGCAACGCCCGCAACGGCACGGTGTTCACCCGCTATGGCGATCTGAAGCTGCGTAACGCCCGCCACAAGAACGACCCGCAGCCGCTGGACCCCAGCTGCACGTGCCATGCCTGTGCGGGGGAGTCAGGCGTGCCATGGAATCAGGGGGGACGAGACGGTTTCAGCCGTGCTTACCTCCACCACCTGGACCGTTGCGGTGAAATGCTCGGTCCCATGCTGACCACCATCCACAACCTGCACTACTACCTGAACCTGATGCGCGAAGTACGCGAATCCCTGGAGACGGACCAGTTCTCGCAGTTCAGGGCCCGCTTCAAAAGTGACCGCGCACGGGGCGTTTGAGCGTCTCGACAGATCAGTCGCTGACAAACACCGTCAGCACCCCGGTGTAGCCATACAGCTGGTGCCCGGCGATTTCGCCTGCGGCATAAAAGCCGACCAAGGGCACATCGCCCAGGGCGTGGCGGATGATCTGCATCTCGGCGCTGGGCCCGCCAAAGTGGCCGCCGCCACGTCCGGTGCAGCTCACATACACCGCCCCGGCGATGCGTTTGCCCGCGCCAGGCAAGGTTTGTGCGGGCTCCAGGGTCTGCAGCAGCGCCGCTTCCAGCGGCAGGCTTTCCGGCTCCAGCGTCTCGCGCAACTCGGCGCAGATGCGCGTGAGGTCCGCCCGGGCCGCCTGTGGGTTACGGCGGCAGAACACCAGTCCCATCTGGCTTTGCAGGTGTTCGGCCAGGGCGATGCCCTGGCACATCGGGTCGAGCCCGACGATATGGCGCACGCGCACATCCTGCTGCAGATGACCTGTCCGTCCCACCACCGTTTGCCCCGGCAGCCCCAGGCCCGCCAGGGTCTGGCGCACCACACCGATCGCCTTCTGCGGTTCATTCAGAGAAATGGCCAGATCGCGCAGCATCACATCGAGCGCAGGCTCACCGTCGAGTTCAAGTGCCACCAGGTCATCGGCACGGGTGATGGCATGAACAGGGCCGACCGGCAGGCAGCCTTGTGTGAGTCGGGTCATGCACGCCACTTCGGGTGAGAAAGCCACACCGCTGATGCCGCCCACGAAGCAGCCGCCCGGGGCATCGCCCTGCACCGCAAACTGCGGCGCCTGGCCTCTGGCCGAGGCCAGGCCGCCAAACACAAAGCCATCGCGGGTGCGGTCGGCCAGTTCGGCCATCAGCTCGGCCAGCTCCGGCGTCTGGGGTTCGGCGTGCACAAGGGCGGTGCGCGCCTGCCAGGGGCTGGCCCCCGGGGCGGGCAAGGGGGCCAGGCCAGAGAACACCCGATAGTGTTCGGGGTGCACATCGCAGAGCAGGGCGGCCAGTGCCGGCTCGTCCCAGTATTCGGCCTGGTGGGCGCAGATGCCCACGCCGGTGGTCCCTGCCCAGGCGCGCACCATGGGTAATTCATCGCGCACATGGTCCAGGATGGCCTGTGCCTGGTCGGCGTAATGGTCGGTGATGTAGAGCAGGCCCAGAGACGGTGCGCTGGCATAGTCGGGCAGCGCCATCTGCGCCCGCAGCTGGGCGATGGCCAGGCCGGCTGCCATGCGCCACTGCGGGTGCGTGGCATGACCGCAGGGAAAAAGCTTCATGGACGGGACGGGCGCGCCTTTTTGCCGGCGGCTGACGGGCGAGAGGATTTGCCAGCGGCTTTCTTGGTTGCGCCTGGGACCGCTTTGGCCCTCGGCGATGGGGCAGGGGCCTCAGAGGCTTGGGTCTTCATGGCCTGCGCTGCCACATCCTGCATGGCCGAGGCCGCGATGTTCTGGAACTGCTGCGTGAGTGAGCCCCACCATTGCATGGGGTCCACGGCGGTACCGCCAGCCGGGGGCTTGGAGCGGGTCCTGCCCGCGCGTTTGGCTTTTGATGCCGACGGAGTCTCTGGCTCGGCCTGATGCTCAGCGTGCGCTGAGTGTTTGTCGGGCGCAGTCTGCGCGGTGGTTGCGGCCGTGGGCGCTCGAACGGTGAATGCCTTGGTCAGTTCGGCCATGTTGACGTTCATGCCCTGCAAGGTGGAGAGCGTCATTTTCTGGACTTCCAGGGCCTGGATCGTCGCCTTGAGCGCGGTCCCGTTTTGTTCCAGCCAGAACTGCACCGCCTTGAGCTCCTGGATGCGCTTGTCCAGTTCCTCCACGCTCAGCGTGGGCGCCACCCAGCTGGACATGCCGGGCATGGCGCCCCCGCCGGAGGCTGCTCCAGGGGTGGATTTGGCCAGGTTTTGCAGGAAATCGAAACCGGGAACGAATTGGCCAAAACCGAAGGCGGATGTGTCGCTCATGGGGGCTCCTCAATACCGATGCCTGGCATTAAACCAGAGTGCAGATGACACACGACTGACGCTCAACTGCGCCGGTCCTTCTGCTCATAGCCTTTTCATCGCCCGCTTGGCCGTCGCAAACGCGTTGGCACGCATCCCGGCAAACATGTCCTTGAGGAACTTTCTGGCCAGCGGATGGGCTTTTTCGGGTGAACCTGCGTTGAACGGTGGCTGGGGGTCGTATTCCAAATAGAGTTGAACCGCTTCGGCGTAGGTGCGGCTTCTGAGCAAGGCCACCAACTTGAGGCCAAAATCGATCCCCGCCGTGACCCCACCACCGGTGATGCGGTTGCGGTCCACCACGATACGCCCTCGCGTTGGAATGGCGCCGAGTTCCTTGAGCACATCCCGTGTTTCCCAGTATGAAGTGGCCTTGTAGCCCTTGAGCAGACCGGCTGCGCCCAGAATCAAGGAGCCGGTGCATACGCTCGTCACATAACGAGCGGTTTGCCCTTTGGACTTGAGAAAGGCCAGGACTTGCGGGTCTTCCATCATGGTGAAGGTTCCAGGCACACCACCGGGCACAAACAGCACATCCAGTTGATCAGGACATTGTGCGAAGGTGGTGGTGGGTTTGACCGGAATCAGGGCGGCGGGCCCGGGGCTTTCATTGCCCACCGGCTCGAGGTCTTTCCAGAGCAGATGGATATCCTTGTTCATCAAGGCCTCAAAAACAGTCAATGGGCCCACCAGATCCTGCAAAAACATGCCGGGATAGACCAGCATGCCAATGGTGATCTTCGGCCCACTGAGCAGCGGCGCATACTGGGCCATCGCCGCTTGATGGTGTTCGTCTGCGGCTTGTTTGGAAGGGGTCTGTACGGCAGCAGGCTTGGCCAGTGCATGCGGTGTTTGCCATGTCAGGGCACCCAGCAGCACGGAAGGCCAGGCCAAAACCCGAGAAAAATAGCGACGGTTCATGGTGTGGGGGGGACGCCCTTGCGGGCGTCCCTGTGGTTGGAGTCAATCGGTCAGAAGCGCGTGCTGATGCCCAGCACCAGGCTGCGCGGCAAGCCCGGCACGACCTGGCCACCACCAAAGTAAGCCATGGGTGCAAAGTACTGCTTGTCCAGCAGGTTGGTCACGCTCGCGCTGTAGCGGGTGTTGCCGCGGGTGAAACTGGCTTGAGCGTCCCACAAGGTGACCGCGGGCATGATGAAGGTGTTGCTGGTGTCTCCCGCCAGATCAGACCGGTAGGAAGCCCCCAAACCCAGGCCCAGGCCCGACCATTCGCCTTGGCGTACGTCGTAACGTGCGGCCAGGCGGAAGGTTTTTTCAGGCACGTTAAAGAGTCGCTTGCCGACCCAGTTGGCATTGGTGTCCTGTGTGATCTCGGCCGTTTGCTGGGTGTAGGCGGCAATCCAGGCCAGTGAGGGGGTGGCTTGCCAGCGCAAGTCCATGTCGAATCCTTTGGCCTGTTGCACGCCGGTTTGCACCGAGAAGCCGGGGTTCAAGGGGGCAGCCACTGCAGCGTTCTTGCGCTGGATATCAAAGAGCGCAGCTGTTGCCGTCAGTCCCTGCCAGCCCTTGATGCGAAGACCCAGTTCCTTTTGCTCGGCTTCTTCCATTTTGGGTGCCACACTGAACAAGGAGCCGAAAGGCACCCGTGCCATCTGGCTGCACCCCCCAAAGAAGGACAACACTTCGCTGGCGTCATACACGGCGCCAAAGCGTGGTGTGACTTTGTTGTTGGTGCTTTGGTTGTTGATCCCCCAATCCGGGTACCGGTCACGCGCTTCCGTGCGTGTATGTCGCAGGCTGCCATGCAGGTGCAGGGCACCCATTTGAATCTGGTCCTGCACATACACCACGGTGGAGGTGCTGCGGTTGCGTTGCTGATTGGCCGCAGCAGGCACAGCAGGCTCACCCCAGGCGGGACGCACATTGCTGGTCAAGTCGGTCATAAAGAATGGCAGGTTGGCAAAAGCCATGAAGCCGTCGTCACGGGTTTCATCCCTGTCCACGCCGACACTGATGCGATGCAAAGCACTGTCGGACTTGACGGCAGTGGCCATACTCAGCTGAAGGGTGTTCGATGTCAGCTTTTCCCAAAGACGGGCTCCGCTGAGCATGACGCTCGTACCAAATCCACCGGTCCGACCATATGGAAATGGGAATACACCCCGCTGATCTACTTCTGCCGTGTTGTGGGCTGCCAGCGCCTTGAAGGTCCAGTCGTCGTTCAAGACTTGTGTCCACTGCACATTGATGCCCCGCGACTTTTGCGTGGTGTCCGGCAAGCCCGTGGCCGTGACGAAGGTGTTGCGGCCTACGCCAGCAGCAGGTTCGGTGGCCGAGGCGCTGGCACGTGGCAAGCCCGAATAATCCACCGTAGTGTTGTCCAGCATGCGGGCCTTGATGACCACTTTGGTTTTGGCATCAGGGGACCAGGACAGGCTCGGATTCAAAGCCGACTTGCGAAAGAACACGCCTTGGGTTTCGCTGTCCGAGCGGTCATGTTCGCCATTGATGCGGAAAGCCCAGGCATCGTTCAAGGGCTGGTTCAGATCGAAATGGGCTTGCCGGCGGCCGAAATCGCCTGCTTTGACCCCCACTTCGCGCAAGGCTTTGGCCTGCGGGTCTTTGGTGGTGACCGCGATCGTGCCACCCACGGTGGAGTAGTTGCCAATGGCTTGCCCGCTGCCAAACAGGCCGCCAGCCGGCCCCTTGATGACATCGATCTGCTGGACGCCGACCAGACTTTCCTGGTTCTGGAACCAGCCTGGCACGGACACCCCATCGACCACCATGGCTGCGTTGAAACCCCGGATTTTGAAGCCCACGTTGTTGCTGTCGCGTGGATCAATCTCGTTGACGTTGCTCACATTGCGCAGGGCATCTGAGACGTTTTTGCTGCTCTGGTCGTCGATGATGCTGCGAGGAACGCTGATGATGGACTGAGGCACCTGCTCCACCGGAACCGCAGAACGGGTAGCGGTCTGCGTCATGGCGGGTGCATAGCGGTCTTTGCCAGCCGTAACTTCAACGGTCTGAACCTGAGTTTGTGCCCAGCTTGAGCAGCTTATAGCGGTCAAAGCCAGGGCGAGCGGAGAGAGTCGGAAAGTGTTTTTCATGTCTTGATCTGAGTGGTGCACCACCTGCGCGTGGCAAGGCAGCACGAAAAAAGGGTCCGGGCGCAACCGGACGGCAATGCATTGGCCTTGGGGGCCTTCAGCTCAGCACAGGGGGCCCGCGGGAGGGCATTGGCGGCGCCGTGCGCGCCAGCAAAACCGCAGCGGGCAGCCGCTGCACGTTGTGCCCGCAGGCATCGGGCATGTGCGCCAGTGTGGCCAGCGAAGGCGGCGGCAGGGCCGGGCTGGCTTGGGCGCACAAAGGGCAGTCCATGCTCGTCCGCAGTTCGGGCGAGCCCTCATCCCCACCGACCACGACTTTCATCACGCCCATGCTGGAGCAGACCACTTCAAGCGTCCTGGGCGAGAGCGTGGACGCCAGCACCGAAACCCCCACAAACAGCACATACCAGACCAGCACAAGGCGGGCCAGGCGTTTTGCAGTGCCGGTAATGGAGACTCGCATGATCAATGGGCTCTATGTTTGGCTTGCTTCCATGGATCGGCATGGCGTGGGTTTTGAACAAAAGTTTTGTCCGTCAAGCTGTGCAAGAAGGCCACCAGATCGGTGACTTCCTGATCGCTGACTTCAAAGCCAGCAATCAGCGAGCTGCGCATGGGGCTGGGACCGTTGGGGCCCGAGCCGGCCCGACCGGCCTGGGCATAGTGGGCACGGATCACCAGCTCGAGTGTGAGGATCGAGCCGTCGTGCATGTAGGGCGCAGTCAGTGCCACGTTGCGCAGGCTGGGTGTGCGGAATTTGCCTTCGTCGTCGGCATCGCCGGTGAATTCGCGGATGCCTGGGTTGTTGGAGGGGTAGGCGCCACGCCCGCCCTCGTTGTACAGCCCTGTGTTGTGAAAGCCTCTTTCAGCCAATGGCAGTTTGCTGTGCTGGATGTTGTCGGTGAAGTTGAAGCTGCCATGGCAGTGGTAGCACTCCATTTTTTCGCCAAAAAACAGCGCTTCGCCGCGCAGAGCAGAAGCCGACAGGGCGTTCGTTTGTCCTCCGTACTTGTAGCGGTCATAGGGGCTGTCGAACGACAACAGGCTGCGTTGGAAGCTGGCGATCGCTTTGGTGACCGTACTCAATGAATAAAGGGCCTCATGGCCACGCCGGGCTTCATCCGGAAACGCCCGCGCAAACAGGCGTCGGTACACCGGTTCGGACTGCAGCCTGGCGAACAGCTCCTTTTCACGGCCTGCCATGCCCATCTCCACGGGGTGTTCGCCAAAGAGCGGAATCAGGGCCTGCACCTCCAGTGAGTTCAGCTGAGGGTTGGCCCAGGTCAGGACCGGCAGATAGGCCACATTGGCCAGCGACATCGCGCTGCGCACCCCCTTTTCACCCGTGATGCCCGCCGACACCGCCAGGCCGTCGGTAAAGGCCTTGTCCTGGTGATGGCAGCTCGCGCACGACATGCTCTTGTCTGCGGACAGGCGTGTGTCGTAGAACAGGTGCCGGCCCAGTTCGACCTTGGCATGGGTCATCGGGTTGTCTGTCGGAAGCGCAGGCAAAGGTACCCAGGCAGGCAGATGCCACTCGAACCGCTCGAGTGAAAAGCCCGTGAGCAGGCTGCAGCCGAGGACGGCGGTCATGCAGCAAGCCAGAATTCGCTTCATCTGCGGCACCGTCGGTCAGCGTGCCCTGATCAGGCGCTGGGGCCCTGGGGCCGCCACACCGTCATAGGCCAAGCCGAGGGCCTGCATCACGGGTGGGCAGTCCCCGTCTTTCGGAAAGCTCATGCAGCCTGGCGAGGTGCCTTGGGCGTTGACATCCACATTGGCCTGGGCCAGCACCGCACCCATGTCCACGACGATCTGACCCCGCTGCATGTCAAAACGATCCAGCCGTACCGTGAGGGTGTTGGGGTTCTGACAGGCGCTGGGTGCGTGGGTCCGGCTGGCGCTGGCACACACCGTGCTGCCCAGGTGCACCGAGTAGCGCGTCACCGGCCCTGCGGCATTGGCGCCGGCAGGCTTCTGTTCGCTGATGCCGCTGCTGCTGGTGTCAAATTTGATGAACTTGTAGCCGCCCTGCCAGTTCCAGAACATGGCGGTGGAATTGAGGGGGGCTGGGGCCACGGTCGGGTCCTGGTGGTTCAGGGCAAAGGGCACGCCTACCGTGAGTTCCACGCCGGTGTAGTCGTCCGCAGGAACGGTGCCGCGCACGCTGGTGTTGGTGGGGGGCGTGCCGTTGCGGCAGGGGCCGGTGCCGTTTTCAAAGTCCAGCAGGGCCACATTCTGGTGCTGCCAGATGCCGTCTTGTGTCAGTTGGACCGGTACGGTGCTGCCATCCTTGCGTACCAGTTTCACCTCGCTCACATACAGGCGAAAGTCACTGGGCGTGATGGTGCTTCGTGTGGTGCCCACATTGGCGTAGCTTTGTCCGCACGCAAACGATTGGCCATTGATTTCGCCCGCAAATTGCAGGTTCACGGTTTGGGGTGCCCTGGCTTGGGGCAGCACCGTGCAGGCGGTCAGGCAGGCACAGGCGAGGGCGAGGGAAAGGGGCAGTTTCATGGACAGTCTCCGAGGTCAGTGATCAATGCTTGTGAGTCGCAGCGCCGCGTGGCTGCTGCACCCAGATCTGCACGGTGCGTTCACCGGCTTTTTCAAAACGCAGGGTCAAATCAAAGCGGTCGCCATCTTTGAGCGGGGCTTTGAGGTTTTCGAGCATCAGGTGGTGGCCAGTGGCGTTGCCGCTGGTTTGGGCATGGCCCATGCGCACTTCGCTTCGGGCCGGCAGCTCGATGGCGCTGACTTCGCGCATGCGCATGACATGGCCATCCAGCTGCATGCTGTGCAAAGCCACACGTTGTGCGATCGGGCTGCTGGCGCCCACCAGGCGGTCGACGCTGTCCCCCCGGTTGCGCAGGGCCTTGATGTAAGCGGCACCCGTTTGGCTGCCCGCCAGGCTGGGGGTGGCGTAGGGGTGGTCGATCACGATGCTGCCGACGCGAAAGTCGTGCGCCCGCACGGTTTGCGCCGCCACCAGCCACATGAACAGGCCGCCCACGATCACGCCCACGCCAAAGCGGGCACTGCGCAACGCTGACAAGGCGCTGAGCAGCGTGCGGTGCAGGCGGGCCATCATGCGGCCATGGCCATGGCGGGCACGGCAGCAGGTTTGACCCAGCGCGAGCGGTTGCGTGTGGACGCCCGCACCATGGTTTTTGTGTTGATTTTGGCTTTGCGCGGCAGCAGTGAGTTGAGCTCCCGGCAAACGGTTTCGTGGGCTGAATCCACAACCTGGGCCATCTCGCGCAAGGTGGGCAGTTCTTCGCGCAGCACAGGGCGTGCGCGGCCGTCAATGTCTTTGCCCAGCACGGTCAGCAAATACGCCAGGCGCTGCTGGATGGGGCCACTGCGCAATCGAATCATGTCCAGCGCTTGACGCTGCTGTTGCAAAAAGCCCTTGGCCATGATGGCGTAGTGGCTCAGTTCGCCTGTAATCTCTACGGCTTCGACTCGGCAGTCGGTCAATGCCGTGGCCGAATACGCATGGGGCTGAGCGCACAGCGCCTCGACGCCAACCAGGTCGCCGGGCAAAGCCAGCTGTATCAGCATCTGGCCGTCGGGGCTGGGGCGCTCCAGGCGCAGCACGCCCGAGAGCACTCGCCAGACGGTGGCGCGCTGACCGGGTTCCACGAGGATTCGACCACTCTCAAGTCGCTGCAGCGTTGCAGCTGGAGTGCAAGTGTTCACAAAAATTCTCCTGACAAGACATGCGCCAACTCTGGACGTGGGCGCAGGGGCACACGGACTGGCCGCATGCAGGAAATAGAGGGTCAGGAGAACGTTGGGGGTGCGCGCGACTGAACAGACCAGGGACGGGTCCTCAGTTCAAGAGGGGGATAGGCAAGAGAAAAATCTGGCGGACCCTGGGGCAGGCCTTGCCAGACAAAGGGTTCCACTGGTGGAGCCAGGCGGTCCAGTGAAAGTACGCAAAGCGGGCAGTGGTCCACCACCACCGTGGCTGGGGAGGGGTCTTGCGAGTCGCTCACGGCCACTTGCCGCATGCCCTGTGTAGTGCAAACCTCCATCCACGTCACGCCCGTCAGGCCTTGCGTGGCGGCGCGGGCACGCGAGACCGTGGGCGCCAGGGCGCCCACCAGCATCACGGCCAGCAGCCACCAGGCCAGCCAGCGTTGAAGACGGAGGTTCAGCATGTGTAGTCTGTCAGAGATAGCGCAGCAGGTCAGTGCTTGTGCTCGCTCTTGCCGTGGCCGTGTTCATGCTTCTGGGTCGGCTGGGTCATGGCGCGGGCGACGGCCTTGACCTCGATGTTCTGGCGCTTGCCGTCCTTGCCTTCAACCACCAGGGTCATCGGCACGGTGTCGCCGTCCTTGACCTGGGCCTTGAGGTCCATGAGCATGACGTGGTAACCGCCGGGCTTGAGCTCAACGGCTTTGCCGGCGGGCAGCGCCAGGCTGGGGACGGCGCGCATTTTCATGACGCCACCGTCCATGGCCATTTCGTGCACTTCGACGACACCGGCCGCAGGCGACTGGGCAGCCACCAGACGGGCCTCCTGGGCAGATTGCAGCTGCATGAAGGCACCGGTGGCCTTTTGCTGGGCCACGGTGGCGCGCACCCAGGCGTCCTTGACGGTGACCTGGGCCAGGGCGGCGTTGGACAAGAGGCAGGCTGAAGCGGCCAGGCAGGCGGTGATGAGCGAACGGTTCATGGAGAAGCTCCTTGGTTTGGAAAACAGGGCGGCCCGACGATCAGCGTCAGGCGAAGACAGGCACGCATGCAGGGCAGAATGCCCAGCAATAGCGTTCAGAGAGACAAGAAGGGCGGCCCGCGAGCCTGCCAGGGCGGGCCGATCAGGCGGGTCAGCCGGGCCGATTCGAGCGGGTGCAGGGCGTGGGCCAGACCACCCGGGTGGGGGGTGACCCAGGCCGGGGGGGGCGGGGCGACCGAAGGCATACACAGGGGGCACTCCATGCCCAGGCTGGCGGTGGGCGGGCTGTCCGGGTCAGCATCCACATTCACCAGTTTCATGCCGCCCATGGCGCTGCAGACCATCTGGGTGCTGTCGGCCTGCACCAGCGGCGAGGCCACGGCTGCACCCAGCAACAATGCAAACCACACCAGCACGAAGCCGGTGATCCAGCGGGCTTTGCGCAGGGATTGCAGGGATTGCAGGGCAGGCATGGCGGCGAATTATCCCTGAACTGCGCGCGTCAAGTCGGTGACACGCGTCAAGTCGGTGACCCTCACAGGGTTTGGCTGCAGATAAGCTGGACGCACTGACAACAGGAGGCTCCTCATGCTCACCCTCTGCGGCTTTGCGGCCAGCAATTACTACAACAAGGTCAAATTC
>CAYSIY010000058.1:0-11174 GCA_964431215.1 uncultured Limnohabitans sp. | reverse complement strand
AACGGCGACGGCCTGTGCTACTACGACCTGCAAAAGGAACTGGTGGGCCTGCAGATCAACCGTGCCGAGCCAGCGGGCAGACCCGGCCACTGGAAACTCTGGCCCAAGGACCCGATGGACGGCTTCAAGGACCTGCGCAAGGGGGTGCAGATCAACCGCAACCGCGACATGAGCTGGGTGCGCACACTCGAGAAAAAATCCGCCGAGCGCCGCATGGGCGTGTGGATGAAGCTCTCTGAAAGTCCGCAGGGGTTGCAACTGAGCCTGACCGACGAAGCCGGTTTTGTCGGCAGCGCCACACTGGCCACCCCATGGCAGGTGCCCAAAGACAGCGCCCACGCCGCCGCCAAACTGGCGCAACAACTGGCCAAACTCGGCGACACCGTGTTCGAGCCGCTGCAGGTGCAGCTTGATTTGCCCCGGCCCTGGTTTGTGCCCCCCTCACAACTCAATGCCCTGCGCCGCGAAGCCGTGGCCGCGCTCGAAGCCGCCCGCGCCGCCGGCCTGGAGCGCCTACCACGTGCCGTGCCCGCGCAGCCGCCCACCCCCTACCCCGAAGACACCCTGAGCTACCTGGCCAACGTCTTCAATGACAAGGCCCGGCAGTTTTATGCCAGGCATGGCGTCAAGGTGATCGCCGCCGCCTACGAAGCGCAGGAAGAGCACGGTGAAGTCAGCCTGATGATCACCAAGCACTGCGTACGCTTCAGCATGAGCCTGTGCCCCAAGCAGGCCAAAGGCGTGACCGGCGTGCAAGGCACCGTCCGTGCCGAGCCGATGCAGCTCATCAACGGCAAAGAAAAACTCACCCTGCGCTTTGACTGCAAACCCTGCGAAATGCATGTGGTCGGCAAGATCAAGCGCAGCGTGCTCAACGCCGTGCCCGAATCCCCGGTCCAGTTCTACAAGACACGCCCGGTGCAGGGCGTGCATTGAGGCACCGCAGGCAGAACGGCCAGGGCCGTTCTGCCTGAATCAAATCACGACGCTGGTCGTGCCGCCTTTGACCCACACCTCAAACTCGGTGCCTGCAGCACGCCAGACGTTGTAGGTGTCTGCGCCAACCGTCACGGCAGTTTGAGCCGTCCAGGCTGCGGCACCGCCGTGCAGATTTACCGCATCGCCCGCCCCGGCCTGGATGGCCAGTTGATGCCCGCTGATCCCGATGCCATCGCCGCGCGTGACCATGGCAATGACCGAATCGCGCGTGATGTCGATGGTGTTGGCACCCGTATCGGTGGCGGCATCGATTTGTTCCACCGATTCGAGGCGACCCAAGTCGATGTTGCGGAAGTCGATGTCGGCGCCGCCAAAGAGGCGAAGTGCATCGACACCTGTACCCCCATCAATCCGAGCCAAGCGAGCGTCGGTGATGCCGGCCGCCAAGGCATTCACGTTGGACTGATTCAGCACGAATGTGTCATTGCCCTGCCCGCCGTACATCACATCGGCACCTCCGTTGCCAACCATCGTGTCGTTGCCTAAGCCGCCCACCATGCCTTCGGCTGCCGTCGTGCCCGTCAAGGTATCCACGCCGCCGGTGCCCCAGTGGGTGAACACGTTGGAGAACTGCTTGCCCCCCGTCACCACGGTGGTGAGTCCCGCAAAGGTGTCGTCTGCGCTACCGAAGGCCTGGTCAGAAAACACCATGTCACGCACACCATCCCCATTGAGGTCACCACTGTTTTGAAATTTCGGGTAACCATCGTTAGAGTTGCCGTTGGTGTGGTCGATTTCAAAACCGGCCACAGACATACCGACGTCATCGATATTCAACTCATCACCGTTCGTCCATTGCTGCCCACCGTAAACCACATAGGTTTTGTATTTGGGTGCCGTCAAAGCGCTAAAAAAGTATTGAACAATGAATTCCGGCACGCCATCACCATTCAAATCGCCGACTGATGCGGCATTATCCATGATGCGATAGGGGGTACTGGTGTTGGATCGAATCTTGAACCCCGGCACCGTGGTGCCCACATTGGCCAAATCGACGTTGAACGGTGCCCCAGCCTGACTACCGAAGATCACATACGAATCCGGAAAACCAAGGTTCGTTGAATTCTCCACGTATGAACCGATCAAGAGATCATCAAAGCCATCGCCATTGACATCCCCGATGCCGCGGGTGTACTGCGCCGAGGTATTGGGCAGGTTCACCACAAAGCCATCGGCGGCGGTCATGGTGGTGACATCCAGGTTGGCGCTGCGATCTTTTCCATAAACGATATACACCTTTTCGCCACCGGCATGCTGGGCAAAAATGTAATCCTCCAGTCCATCCCCGTTGAAATCGCCCGCCTTGCCCCTGAAAGCGCTACCGCCGTTGTAATAAGTAGGCACATTCACTGCGAATGTTGCGATGTCATCGTACTCGGCGTTGGCGTTAAACGCCTGGCCTTTGACGAAATACGTCCGGTCAATCGGTTGACTCGATGCATTGAGCTCAGCAGACGAAAAAATCAAATCCTGGATGCCATCTCGGTCCCAATCGGTGGCGGTGATGTTTTGCAACTGTGAGTAGCCATTGGGGCTGGTCCCGGTGAGTTTGACCACCGAGCCCAAGCCCGTAGACAAATCCAGGTTGGTTTGCCCTGCAGAGCCATATATGAGATAAGCCGCCCCTCTCTCGGGTTTGGTAGTGTCATTTCCTGGCCTGTTAGTAAACGCCGTCGATATCCAGTCTCCATATCCGTCGGCATTCAAGTCACCGACAGAAATTACAAACCTTCCAAAATAATCTTTTCTGATATTGGGCGGTGTTGTGCCTGGCGGCGTCACAAATTCACCAGACACACGATAGCCCAGTGCGGTCGAAAAAGTATCCAAGCGCTGCGCGCTCGGTGTTTGCCGCCCGTAAACCACATAAGCGTTACCCGCCTCGTCGGGCTCCGTGCTGGGGTAACTGGTGCTGCCCCGGCTTGAATCGTCGGCACCGATCAACAGGTCATTGATACCATCGCCATTGATATCGGTCAAGGGCGTGCCGCTGGATGCGCGTGACTTATCACCTATGCCTGCACCGAGCACCTTGTAGCCAAAGTCTGCGATGGCCGTTCCGACATCGGCGAATTTGAATTTACTCACAAAATTCTGCACTGCAAAATCCAGCTGGCCCGCAGCAAGGCCGGCATACGGATTGTTGGCGATATCGGTGACAACCCCGGACGCCATGGTCAGCGTATAGGTGGTGTTGGCTTGCAGATTCGATGAGGGGTTGAGCGTAAGTTTTTTGCCTACGATGCTAACTTGTGTGCTGTCGTTGACATCAATGGTTCGGGTGTCCGTGCCATTGGATAGAACGATCGAGCCACTGCCCGCTTTGACCACTTCGCTGAAATTGAGTTCGATGTTTTCTGTCGCGAAAAAATTGGTGCTGCCATCGACAGGGTAGCTACTGACCAAGCTGGGGGCGCGGGTATCGGCGGTCATGACCTGCAAGGCGGCGTGGTAGTTGCCGGTGGCCTCATCAGCGCTGTTGGTTGTGATGCCTCGCCATTCAATCCCGGTTTGCTGACCCGCCGCTGCGCCATCGGTCGCGGCCCAGTACCGAGTCACATAATCCTGACCGATCATGCGGACATCATAGGCATCGCCTGAGGCCCACCCTGCTGGCATGCCATCGGTGCCGTTGACTCCGTTAGTGTTGAACTGGTCATAGATTTCTGCCATGTCGCCATAGGTCAATCCATCCATCACGCCCCAGCCGTCGCCAATGGGCACTCCGCTCACTGGCACTGTGCCGTTGTGACCAATGGTGGGAAGGGCGAACTTGACGCCATTGATGGTCGCATATCGATACACATCGTTGATCTGCTGGCCCGCCGGGTTCACGTTGCCGTTGATGTCCTGATTGAACACAGCCGCCAATTGGGCGTAGGTCACTCGATCGTTGATGGATGCGGCGTTGTTGCCGTCCTTGTCGAGGTAGTAATACCACTTGCCGTAGTCCGGGCTGTTCGGGTCCTCAATCTGGATCGGCAAAATCAGTTTCCAGGCTGGATCAGCGTCGATCAGAGGATCCCCCTGGCTGAACAGGCTGGGGGTGAGCGAGGTGTCGTTGATCGTGACGGAGGCGCTTTGGCCACCCGCGCTGATGGTGGCGGTTTCACTGCCTTCGGTGGTGGTGTCCGCCGCCACCGGGATCGTGACGGCGAAGCTGGTCACGCCAGCGGGCACATTAAGCGTGCCATCACCGTTGCGGGTCACCCCGTTGCTGAACACCAGGGTGCCGGTGTCCGCAGCCGTGATGCCGGTGCCTGCGATGCTGAACGGTACGTTGCTCGCGCCGTTGCCGCTCGACATGGTCACCGTGGCGGTGACGTTCGCGCCTTCGTTCACTGGCGACGGTGTTGCCGTGACGGTGGAGACGGTGGCCGGCGGTGTGAGCGAGGTGTCGTTGATCGTGACAGGGGCGCTTTGGCCACCCGCGCTGATGGTGGCGGTTTCACTGCCTTCGGTGGTGGCATCTGCCGCCACCGGGATCGTGACGGTGAAGCTGGTCACGCCAGCGGGCACGTTAAGCGTGCCATCACCGTTGCGGGTCACCCCGTTGCTGAACACCAGGGTGCCGGTGTCCGCAGCCGTGATGCCGGTGCCTGCGATGCTGAACGGTACGTTGCTCGCGCCGTTGCCGCTCGACATGGTCACCGTGGCGGTGACGCTGCTGCCTTCATTGACCGGCGACGGTGTTGCCGTAACGCCGGAGACGGTGGCGGGGGTTCCCTGTGGGGCACCGCCGGAGTCGCCCCCGCCCCCTGCGGCGGCCGCAAGCAGGCCACCGCCCAACAAAATGGGCAGAAAGCCCACGCTGCTGGCACCCGCTACAGTCCACCACGGCAACAGAGTCGCTTGCCCTGCTCCGCCCAGCGCCTGGTAGGCGCTGGCGCCATCAACCAGTCGGGCGATGTAGCTTTGGGGCTCGGCACTGGTGGGCACATATTCAAAGAAGGCCCCGCTTTCTGCCTGCCCGATCACCAGACTCGGGGCATCGCCATAAAAGCCCTCAACCACCACATCGGGCCGATCCGGGTTGCCATCTTCCACGGCGATATGCAGGTCTTTGCCCACTCGCCGTGTGCGTAGGTTGTGCGGTGCCAGCCGAGTGGTCACCGATTTGAGTTCGATCAGCACCGGCTCCTGGACCACCACCCTCAGCGGATTGGGGTCGGCATTGACAGACACGCGCCTGATGACCGCTTCGCCTGTGGTTTGCGGTGCGGGATGAAGAATGAGATCAAAGTCTTGACGGTTCATGTTGTGCTCTCCGTATGCGTTTATTTGTTGTAGATCTCGACCACCACCCGGCGATTGACGCGGTTGCAGTCAATTTGCTGCAGCTTGTTGCTTGAGATTTCTGCACAGTTGGCCACCAGCGGCATTTGGTCGCCTACGCCATAGGCTTCCAGTCGTACACCGCCGGAGTTGCGTCGAATCAGCTCTGCCACCACCTGGTTGGCGCGGCGCTGTGACAGTGGCAAATTGCTTTGCGGCGAGCCCATCGGGTCGGCATGGCCAATGACCTTGACCAGGCTGATCTGGGCTGCGTCTTGGCGGAGGTCTCGCGCCAATTTGTCCAGATCCATCTTGTCTTGAGGCAAATAGATCTGGTGGCTGTTGGTCATGAAGGTAAAGCGGTAAACCAGCACGCGATCCGGCACGGGCACTGGCGGTGGGGCAGGCGCCACCACGGGTGCAGGTGCTGGTGCGGGTGCAGGGAGTGCTGCCGGCGCTGGGACGACCGGGGCGCACACCGGCTGCAGTCGGCTGATGGTGTGCAACAGGCTGGTGGAGCCTGTTGGGACGCTGTTTTCCGCTCGGGTTAAAGCCAGGCTCTGAGCAGCGCCCTCGCTGATGGAGACGAGCGCAGTTTCCTGGGCTGCCAGTCGAAGGTTCAGGGTTTGCTCGATCAGGCGGGTGGCGGCTGAGGGACGATCGCGCTCGACACGCAGGCGGTTGTCGCCGGGGCATACGCTGACCGTGACGGTCTGGCCGGGCAGCAGGCTGCTGACATAGGCCTCGTTGACAAACACATTGAAACTTTGCTCAACCCCCTGGATCTGCCCCGGACCCTGCACCCGCAGCGCGGCAAGTTGCGCGGATGGCCGACTCTGGTCCGAGGCCACGCTCTGCCACTGAGACCGGTCAGAGAGCGCTGGGCGTTGGGTAGGACCCGATGAACTGGCGCAACCTGTCAGTGCGCCAAAGGACAATAGGCACAGAAAGAGTTTGAGGCTCATGTAATCTCCGAAAGAATCACGTCATGTCGAAGGGCAAGGCGGCGATCCGGTGATCTCTTGAACCTTCAACAGCTTGATACTATCAAACTTCACAATAAAATTAACATTTTTTAACTCTGATTAGAAAAAAGGTGATATAAATTTTTTTGTATGAAAAAAAACAACAACAGACCCTCGGGCACGCTGCATGCCGACTTCTAAAGAAATGGCGCATTAAGGCCTTCAGCCAGCCCATTCCTGGCCCAAAGCCTGGGCCTGCTCCAGCACGAGTTGAACGGCCTGATCCTGCTGATCGGGTGGGTGCTTGTATTTTTTGAGGATGCGCTTGACCATCAACCTGAGCTGGGCGCTCCAGGCGCGGGTCCAGATGGTCCAGATCGCGGGCATTGAGCGGCGTGTAGCCGACCGAGGCCAGCCAGCCCAGGGTTTCTTGTTCAAGTTGGTCTTCGGTCATGGCCGATCAGCTTGCTGCATGCTCATGGGGTGAGCAAATCAATGTAGGCCGCATAACTGAAACTGCGGTTCTTCTTTTGTCCGGTCAGCTCACGCAGGATGCCCAAGCCCTCCAGCAGCTTTACTGCCGCGTTGGCAGTCGGAAAGGTCGTGTTCAGCGCCACGCACACCCTGTCTACCGTCAGGCGCGGCATGGTGGGCAGCAGCTCAAACAAACGGTAGCTGATCGCATTGGCCTTGGGGTGCTCCAGCAAACGCCGCCGGTCTTTGGCCACCAGGCTGGCCAGCGCCACCACCGCCCGCTCTGAGTGCGTCGCTGCGTGTTGCACCGCCTCCAGAAAAAACCGCACCCAGCCCTCCCAATCGCCATCGGTGCGAATGGCTGACAGGCGACGGTAATACTCGGTCTGGTGCTGCTTGAGGGTGCCGCTCAGGTACATCAGCGGCTCGGGCAGCAATTGCCAATGCTCGAACAGCGCCGCGATCAGCAAGCGGCCAATGCGGCCATTGCCGTCCAGATAGGGATGAATGGTCTCAAACTGGGCATGCACCAGCGCCACACGCACCAGGGGAGGCAAGTCACTGGAAGGCGTGTGAATGAAGCGCTCCAGATCGGCCAGCAAGCCAGGCACCCGATCGGCGGGGGGCGGCACAAACACCGCATTGCCCGGACGCGTGCCACCAATCCAGTTTTGGGATCGGCGCAACTCGCCGGGCTGCTTGCCCGAACCCCTGGCCCCGTTCAACAGCAGACGGTGCGCCTCGCCCAGCAGGCGCACGCTGATCGGCAAACCCTGCGGACTGCGCAGTTGCGACTGCACCCACACAAAGGCCTGAAGGTAGTTGCTGACCTCTTCCACATCGTCGCGATTGCTCACGGCCAGGCCCGCCTCGTCGTCAAACAAGTCCACCAGCGTGGCTTGCGTGCCTTCTATCTGGGAGGTCAACAAGGCCTCCTGCCGAATGGCGCTGTAGAGCAACCAATCGACCGAAGGCACCAAGCCAGCCACGGCAGACAGCCGCTGCAAAGCCATGACGGCGGCCTCATTCAAGCCCGTCCATACTTCTGGCAACAAGGGGGGCGTCTGTGGCGGCAAAGGGTTAGGTACAAAGGCGCGCACGGGCTCACCCAGGGTGGTGGAGAGGACGTAGCTTCCGGTGATGCGCGGCATATTCAAGACGGCTTTCATAAGAAGCCAGGATGTTAAAGATTACTTTAATAAATGGCAATGCTGTTGAAGCCGACTTTCATGAGAGAGAGTGGTCGCCGCAAGCCAACTGGTCATTGACTTGCCGTGAGACCCGTTATTCGCTCCAGGCCTGTGACAAACGCCCGAAAACTGACCGAATGATTGCTGCCGGCTAGCAAAGCGGCCCCCATCAGCCTGGCCCCAGAACCCTTCTGAAAAGTCGGCACCAACCGGGCCACTTCTACCGACGGTTTTTGCCAACTGTCCGGATCATTGAAACGCTTGCGGTGGGCCGGCGAATTGATCTTGGTATCGCCATAAGCTTGGGCCAGCGCGGCCAAATCGCCCAGATACCAACTCTCCAGCTCCTGGCACACCAGCCTGACCAAGGTATCTGGACGGCCACACTGACCGCACAGCTTGCTAAAGCGAGCCTTGAGGTCAACGCAGTCAGCATTGTCGTTATCTCGCAAGATGACAAAGCGATCACCAGGTATCTGCCAATTTCTGAGCTTTGTGGGAACGCTCCGATCCAGATCACTCTTTCCCTCATGCTTGACGAGCAAAAAGTGGGTGTGCTCAACCCACCCCGGAAAAAGACGCGGCAGCAAGCTGGCCAGCAGCAGCTTCATCGAGGGCTCTTCCAGCAGAAAAACCAGCCGCCCTTGCATCAGTTGAGCCCCTCCAGCAAGCCCTGTTTCCACAGATAGCCGGGCAAGTCGCCCGCATCAAACAAGGCGCGCAGATTGGCCGAATCACTGGCCTTGGAGATGCGCGTGAACCCCTGCTCCTTGCGCAGGCAGTAGATTTCATCGAGCGTCAGGGCGTTAAGAAAATCCGGCGAATGGGAAGAGATGAACACCTGCCCGCCCCGACGCGCATAGTCACGAAACTCCTCGGCCAGCTCTGGCAAGAGTTCCGGGTAAAGCTGGTTTTCGGGTTCTTCCACTGCCAACAGCGGATAAGGCTTTGGGTCATTGAGCAGCACCAAGTAGGCAAACATCTTGATCGTGCCGTCAGACACATGCCGAGCCACAAAGGGGTCTTTGAAGCTGCCGTCCTGAAAGCGCAAGACCAGGCGACCGTCTTCGGTTTGGCGCGGCTCCACCACCGACACACCGGGCACCCGCTGCTGCATGGACTGCAGCACATGCGCAAAACGGTCCGGGTGGTGCTCGTACAGAAAGTTGGCCACCAGCGGCAGGTTGTCACCTCGGGTGGACAAGTGTTCGGCAAAACCGTCTTCCTGGCTCGGCCTGGCCTCTGACACATGAAAGTCAGAAATGTGCCAGTTCTCGATCATCAAACGAAACGCGCTGGCGGCCTTGAAGCGCTCAAACTGTCCCAGGCCCTTGATGGCCAAGATGTCCGGCGCGTCCAGCTCCTGCTCTTCCCGATTGAGCTTCTCGTCGGCCTTGGAAAAGTCTTCTTCGTTGGTGATGGCGTAGCCCTTGCCATTCGCAAAATCCAGAAAGTGAAAAGGCTTGCCATTGGCCCCACGCTTGTAGCGCAGCACCTCACGCGACACCACGGCCCGGCCCATATTGTCGGGTGCCAAGGTCAGCATGTAAGTCACCAGCCGCTCGATGCCCGTGATCTCCAGCCGGAACTGCAAGATGATCTCGATGGGCTCGTCGGCAAACCCACGGCTGGCCAGCTCTTTGTAGCCCCCCCGCTTGGACACGGCCTTGCCCACGTTCATCGACAAAGCGTCCTTCAGGAACGAAAAAACGTCAAACAGGGTCGATTTGCCCGTGCCATTGGCCCCCACCAACACACACAAGCGGGGGATATTGGACAGCTTGGCATCCCTGAACAGGCGGTAATTTTTGACTTCGATGGATTCAATCTGCATGGCTGTGCTCCAGCGGGGGATGCCTGTGGACGGGACATTTGCATTTTGCCTTCATGGCAACCCCTGAATCACCGGCCTGAAGGTAGCGTCGACCGGCGTATTGAGGTTGTCCTCTTCGGCCAGCCAGGGCGTGAAGTCGTTGGCCTCGTGCTTCCAGGCTTCGCGAAGGGGGACGCGTTCGAGTTTGCTGAGATGTTTTTTCATGTTTGATTAGCCCATGGTAAGATTCGCTCACGCCGTGACTGCGCCGATAACAGCAGGATTGGGGGCAACCTCAACACGGCGCCTTTTTTCTGGGTGGTGTTGTTAAGCATCCCCACGTCTCACCAGTTCTTCGGGAACTTCACCAAACCAAAGCCTTCCGTCCGCCCACTGGGTGAGGTGCGGAAGGACTCTTTGATCTGATCAGCAAAGCGTGCATCTTGCGCCTTGAAGGCCCGAAAGACCGCACCCGCCACCATGTCGGCAAACTGAATGCCCACGCTCAGGTGCGAGGGAGCAATGAACAGCCCCTCGACCATATTCCCGTAGGACGAAATCACCCCGCCCTTGCCATTTACAAGTTTGTGGTGCAGTTCGCGCAGGCGCTCGTCGTCTTTGGGGCCACGGTGGTCGCACACCACCATGCCGTTGAGCTTGTGCCCGACCACACGCTCCAGGTCTTGCAGGTAATACTGAAAACGTTCTGTCAGCATCTTGTAGCTGTTCCAGTACAGGTCATTCGCTGAATTGACATACCCCAACTCGAAGGCTTTGACCGTGTTGGCCACCACGCAAATCAGGCGCACCGACTTGTAGCGCCGGATCACCTCGTAGAGCTGAATGCGCAGCTGGTCTTTGTGCTCGGCGCTGAGATGTGACAACGCATGAACCTTACCGCCCTGGTCTGGCGCGAAGTTGCGCCATTTGATCTCGCCACCGATTCGGTAATGCGCTTTGAGCCGAGCCAAGTCTGTCGCCATCTTGGCCCAGATGTCCTCGGGAATGACGATGCCGCCCAACACAAAAAAGGGCTGCAAGGCAGCCTTTTCGGGCTCTGGGGGCGAACCTGATTCATCGACGAACAGAATGTGCATCAGGCCGACTCCGCTATAGCTTGCACATCGGGCAACTGGATCTGGCCGGAGATCAAGCGAGGAAGAAGGGTGTCGCGTAGTTCAGAAAGCGTTTTTGCCTTTTCCGAGTTCAAACGAATCGCTTCATGCAACGACGACACCGAGTGGTTGAAAGCAGCCAAAACGGACTGTTCGGGCACAACCAAACGATAAGCCGCGACGATTGCCTTTGATATGTTTTGTTGTGCAGCGCCGTTTGCTCGACTGTTAAACCAGTCTCTCCCGTTGAACAGAGTCCAAAACAAGAACCAAGGGCCAATATCCGCTTTCGCGACCATGCCGGTACATGCTTGGTTGAACGTGGCAGATTCCGTGAGGATGC
>CAYSIY010000057.1:5729-11254 GCA_964431215.1 uncultured Limnohabitans sp. | reverse complement strand
GCCCGGTAATCGCTAAATGAGATTGTTGGCTTCCACACGAAACGGCATTGAGCCGGACTCATCCACGTAGAAATACACGAAGCATCCTTTAAGTGTTAATTGGAAGCACCGTTCGCATTTCAGCGCTTGTTTTGCACAGCACGATCTCTACGGAGCTCTTTCTCTAGCTCCACTCGAAATGCCCCGTAAAGCCGCATCACCGTAGCTACGTTCAGCACCATCGTAAAAAAGACTGCGGTGCAGTAGGCCAATAGAAAAACAACTAGATCGGCAAACATTGTGAACTTGGTCCCCTTGAAAACAATCAATGAAACCGTCGTGGCAAAAAAAACTAAGCACGGGTAAATAAAGCCAAGGTGAAACACCTGGGCGGCACGCTTGAAGCGGAGATAGTCTCCGAAACTAGTGCTTTCAATATTGACATAAGTGATCCAGATTGCAACTGCAGCAGGAAAGAGCACTTGCCCAGACAGGGAGAGCAAATCACTGACAGTCTCTTTCAGAAATGAAATGCGCTGCGACTCATCAATAAACAGGAAAGCAATTGCCGCCAAAACCAGTCCGAATACGACCTCAACAAACGCTCCCCAAATTACCAGTACATAGTCAGAAATTTTCATACTCAGCCCTGCTCGGCATCATGCTCTGGTGCGGGGTGCATGCTATCAATTTCTTCAAGAATTGCCGCAAGTGCTGATTGCGCCTCCTTGGTCTTGGCAATAGTGACCTGGCCTCGAACAAAGTCACGCACCCGCTCAACTTGTCCACGTGCAGCCGTGCGTCCAGTCTTGATCCGAGTCCGTCGCCCCTGCCGCACGCCAGCCATGACAACTTCACCTTTTTTGTAGCCATCCTGCGCTAGGGAAGCGATTGCGTGCGGCAATTGGCCTTCTGCTTGACTCAATCCGCTGCCATTCTTGATGTCATTTAAATACTCGCGAATCCCGCCGCTCGTCATCTGATCGAACAGACTCTTAGCAAACCGGTTTACCTCTGGGTTTGGCAAACGCAACGTCACGCGAAGTTGGGTCAGGCGTTCGAATGAATGAAACGCTTCCATCACTTCATTGGCTTCTGGGACAGGCTCTAGTCGTATTTGAGTCCGAATGTTGAGGGCAATCGCTGCCTTGTCAAAAATTTGATGCAATGCATCAACCCATGCAAGGGAACTCATGATCGAACTGTTGTGCTCAACTGCCACCAAATGCCTGCGCATATAAAACACTATCCGTATTGGTAGTGCCGCAGCTGGCTCAGCATGAGACGTCCCTTCGATTATCGAATCGTCAGTAACGATTGCTGTGTTCTGTTCAATGAGCGATCGTGCGTACCTGGTCGAAACGATGCCTCCGTCAGCGCCAAAAATGTTCGGTGTAGAGACATCGAAATCCCTAAGACTCCATTTCCAATGATTCTTTGCGCCAGACGTAGATACGTCGTGCGCTGATGCGCAGCCCTCTTGAATCATTTGCAAAATGCCTGCATCCCCATTCACTGGGGCACCGAAGAAATCGAAGACATCAGGCTCAACAATTACCAACCTGAAAAGATCAAACTCAAACGGACGTTCTGCCATTTCTTCTCTCCCTTTTTACAAACAATTCTCTTCACCCAATCCTGCCTAAGAAGCAGCTGCTGAGCGTTGCCTGCCGCAGCGCCTGGGCACGCTGGAGGTTGACGTCAACCTCGGATTCGACCCCCTGGATAATGGACAGATGGCGGTCGACTTCAGCAACGATTCGGGATTGCTCAGCTGTTGGCGGTACGGGCAACACCAGCTTTACAAAAGTTTCACGAGTGAAATGCTTGATGGTGCTTCCACCATAGAGTTCATCCAACACTCCCGACTTGGCCAGATGTTCCAGTGCGATCACTAGGAGATCTGGCAGGTAGGCTCCATCAAAGCGAACGCGATGGAGTGCCTTTTGATACTTCATATCCGTTTGATTGGAGCGCCAAACAGCAGCGCGGGCGGGCTCACCGCCTTCGCAAACAAGAACATCACCAAATCGAACCGAAAAGCGCTCGAGTTCGTCAGTTTCGAAGTTCATTTCGAACACATCCGACATATTGAACGCACCCCAGCGAACATTGATGTTGCGCAAGTACTGATACGGGGCACCTGCCGTGTGCTTCTGCTTGTCCAACATCTTGCCAAGCTGGACGCTACCCAGTTGATCTACGGTTGCACTCGTCCAACCAGCGGGTACTGCACCAGTGAACGCGGTGGTCTGCCCCACTGGCTCCTTGTACTTGCTCTTGCTCACCCACTTTGATCGTCTCTGCTCAAGAATCCGTTGCAAAAGCTGCTCGCCTGTCTCGTAGCTGCGGCCTTCGCGTTGGGCGATGCTGGCTTCGGTTTCGACGAGGCGGCCTTCGACGGCGGCTTTGAGGACGGAGGCTTTGTAGCGTTTGAGGTTGACTTTGACGCGCTGGAGGTTGGCGACGGCTTCGTCGAGGCGGGAGAACTGTTGCTCGATTTCAGCCACGATGCGGCGCTGATCATCCAGCGGCACCAGCGGCAACTGCGCATCAGCCAGAAAAGCGGCTGGCACACGGCGCAAGCCCACCGCCCCCGTCATATGACCAGCGGCTTCTTTGCGAAAGGCTTGAGAAGACACAAAGTAATACAGGTACTTCGCGTCCAGTTGGTCTGACGGGCGCAAGACATGAAACTCGGATGAACCAAAGCCCACGCCATTCGTCAACCCACGGGCCACGGCCATCTTGCCGTTTTCCATGCATGGGGTCACTTTGGCAAAGAGCACATCGCCGTCTTTGAAAGGCGTATAGCTGCCCTTCTTCACTTCGGCGAAAGGGCGTGTGGTGGATGTATCTATCTTTCCGTCAGCAGCGCCCACTGCAGCCATGGGCACAAACGACACTGGCATATCGTCAGCCAGTGAGGATTTGTCGAAGCGCGGATTGATCTGGGCCACATCGCCCAGGCGAACCATTGGAGTCATGGCGTTTTTGGCCCCTTTGGCCCCTTTGTGGCCCCTTGCGCTACCCACTGCGCACCTGCTTCGGTGAGCCGGTACTTTTGCTGGCTGCTGGTGGGCTTGTCGGGCAGAGTCATTTCCAGCCAACCTTGCTCCATCAAAGGCTGAAGGACTTGGTGCCTAAACTTTGTTCTGTCCGTGCGTTTTGCAACGGCCATCAATTCAGTCAAAGCCGCGCCAGTGCTGGCTTTGGTGAGAATTTCGACTTGGTGCCGACTTGGTGCCGACTTGGTGCCTAACTTGGTCCCGGGCTGGGTGCTTTGGAGTTCAGTGGCAACACCTGCATCCGCCACCTGCGCACGGCGCAGGGTTTGTACAAACTGCCCGCCATCCTGTCGAAATTCGGGCGGTGGTAAGCCTGCTTGAGCACAGAGCGCCATCATGTCCAGCGTGCCTGTGCCCGCTTTTTCGATGTAACGGGCCAAAAAAAGCGGCTCCGCAATGCGTGGGTTCCGAGGGATGGAGGCATGCGGCTGGCGCAGATTTTCTACGGTGAGCTGCGGTGGCAGTTCGCCAGGGTTCCAGATTTCAAGGCGATCGGCAAACAGCATGACTTGCACCGAGGCGTTGCTGGCGTAGTCGCGATGCGCTACGGCGTTCACGATGGCTTCGGCCACGGCTTCACGCGGCAGTTCGTAGTCCACTGGGGCTTGCGCACTCTCAGCGCGGGTGCCGACTTTGCGGGCGATTTTGGAGAGCACAAAATCCAGCGCCTGGTCCACCAGCTCAAACACCGTGCCCTTGTAAATTTGGTACGAGGGAATGGGCTTGCGCACTTCAGTGCCATGAAAGTGCATGCACTTGACTTCAGAACTGGGTAACCAGCGTTGCGGCGCTTGCCCAAACAGCAAGACGGCCGCATGGCTGGGCTGGTTCGCTTGCAGCAAGCCCAGATGCGTGAGCGCATAGGGCAAGGGAGTGTCTGGCGTCAGGGCATAACCCCGTTGGCTTTGGGCACGGGTCAAAAATTGCACCAGCTTGTCAGGGGACAGATCGGCCAGCGTGGCGTCTGCACAAGCGGTGGCATCAAACGGGCCAGAGCGCAGCGCCCCCGTTCGCGCAAGATGCTCAACCAAACTGGCGTAGACCGCTTGCTTAAGTTCTTCCACACTGTCTGCTCGGCGGCGGATCAGTTGATCGCCTGCTTTTTTCATCAGCGCCTGCATTTTGGGGTGGCGCTGTGCATCTTGGCCCAGCACATAGATCAAACGGGTTTTGCCAATAGCCGTGGCGCGGTCAAACTCATGCTCGGTGGGTGAAATGCCTTGATCGTCTTCAAAACCGTAGCTTTCACCCAGCAGTGCCAGATACACGTCGCAACGGTCCACTTCTGTCAGGTACACCGCATCAGCGCGGGCGTCAAAGGCGGGTTGCTCCTCGAACAAAAAAACATCAAAAAAGCGCGAGAGCAAAGCATCGGCCCGAACGTATTCGGCCAAGCTGCGTCGTTCGGCTGCAAGCTCTTTTTGCACCGAACTGATGAAAATGCGCTGCAGCTTGCTCACGCCACCAACTCCCGATTCATCGCTTCAATCACCTGCGACAACTCCGCACCAAACAGTTGGTGCACCTTGCCCAGGCCGCCTTCGCTGTTGAAGGGGGCGTATTCAAAGTCGTCGGGCTCGATGCCCAGGTTGGCGGCAATGTGGTCGCGGATCATTTCCAGCCAGTGGAGTTGTTCGGGGGTGAATGGGGGCAGGGATGGATTCCCGCTTTCGCGGGAATGACGAGACTGGGCGAGCCAGGCGTCGTAGTTGGCGCGCACGCGCTCGGGGTAGGGCACCAGCTCGTTGTCTTGCTGCATGGCAAAGCGCACCAGGCTGACCAGGTCGGTCAGCAGGCGGCGTTGGCTGGTGCCTTTCACCTTGGTTTTGTTGAGCGCGGCGTAGGCTTGCCACAGCTGGCTTTCGTCGATCAAGTGCGGCGGTGCGTGCAGCGCGTCGGCCAGGGCTTTGATGTCGCGGTAGGTCAGCGGGGCGCGGCTGGGGCGGTTGTACAAAATTTGCAGCGCGGTGATTTCGTCTTTGTGCTGGGCGATGAATTGCTCAAAGCTTTGCACCAGGCCTTTGGCGCGTTCGCTAATCCCTTCGCTAAAGCCGGCGTGCAGCAGCGTGTCTTGCGTCACCACGTCCACCACCAGGTCGGCCTTTTGGCGAAGCTGCAGGATCAGGTTGCGCAGCTCGGGGTTGGCGAAGGGGAGTACGGCGGAATGGATTCCCGCTTTCGCGGGAATGACGGTAAGGTCTTTCGCGGGAATGACGGTGAGGTCTTGCGTGGGAATGACGGTGGGGTCTTGGGCGGGAATGACGACGCTGGGGTCGTCGGGGTCGGCGTTGAGGGCTTGTACGATGCCGCTGGCCAGGTCTTTCAGGCTCAGGCCACCGCTTATCTCCAGCACTTTGGCGTGGTCGGCGGGGCTCAGGTCTTTGTCGAGCCGGGCCAGGCGGGCGGCCACGCTGCTCAGCACGTCGTCTTCCACATTGCCCAAGCTCACGGCTTGCAGCAGTTTGTCCAGGGGCACGC
>CAYSIY010000057.1:0-5629 GCA_964431215.1 uncultured Limnohabitans sp. | reverse complement strand
TCGTCTTCCACATTGCCCAAGCTCACGGCTTGCAGCAGTTTGTCCAGGGGCACGCTCTTTTTCGTGTCCATGGGGCGGCTGTCGGTTTTGTCGCGCTCACACACGCCCACGGCGTCCACAATCACAAAGTGGTCTTTCACCTTGGCGTCGGGCGTCACGGCTTGCAGGTCAGCCGGGTTGCACACGCGCACGCCACGGCCTTTCATCTGCTCAAAGAAGCTGCGGCTCTTGACCGAGCGCATGAACACCACAATCTCCACCGGCTTGATGTCGGTGCCGGTGGCGATCATGTCCACCGTGACGGCCACACGCGGAAAGTAGCTGTTTCTGAAGGCGCTGATCAAGTCCTCAGGCTTGGTGCCACTGGTGTGGGTGCTGCGGTAGGTGATCTTTTGCGCAAACTCGTTGCCCTTGCCAAATTCTTCGCGCAGGATTTCCACGATTTTTTCAGCGTGGTTGTCGTCTTTGGCAAAGACCAGCGTCTTGGGCACTTCGGTGCGGCCAGGGAATATCTCGGTGTGCAGCCGATCGCGGAAGGTGGTGATGACTTTGCGGATCTGGTCGGGCGTTTGCACGCTGCGGTCCAGCTCGTTGGGGTCGTATTCAAAGTCTTCGTCCAGCAGCCAGGCGCTTTTGCGGCGGGTGGCTTTGTCCACGGTTTCCAGCCAAAAGCCCTTCTCGACCTTGGCGCCCTGCTCCGTCACTTCGGTCTGGATGCGGTACACGTCGTAATTCACGTTCACCCCATCGGCCACTGCCTGGGTGTGGCCGTATTCCATGACCAGGTTTTGGTTGAAGAAGCCAAAGGTTTGTTTGTTGGGCGTGGCGGTCAGGCCCACCAGATAGGCGTCGTAATACTCCAGCACTTGCCGCCACAGGTTGTAGATGCTGCGGTGCGCTTCGTCGGTCACCACGATGTCAAACAGCTCGATGGGAAAGGCCGGGTTGTAGCCAATGGGCTCGGGGTCTTTGAACAGGCTCTCTGCGCCTTCGGTGCTTTCTTCGTCGGCCTCGGGCGGCAGCTCTTTGCCACGCAGCAGGCTGTACATGCGCTGGATGGTGCAGATGACCACGCGGGCGCTGGTATCCACCTGGCTGCCTTGCAGGTGCTGCACGATGAACTCTTCGCCAAACTTGTAGCTGTTGTAGGGGCTGGCGTATTGGTCAAACTCTTTTTTGGTCTGGCGGCCCAGGTTGCCCCGGTCCACCAAAAACAGCACGCGCCGCGCACCACCAAACTTAATCAGGCGGTAGATGAAGCTGATGGCGGTGAAGGTCTTGCCACTGCCCGTGGCCATTTGGATGAGGGCTTTGGGTTTGTTGGCGGCCAGGCTTTTCTCAAGGTTTTGCACCGCTTTGATTTGCGCGGGCCACAGTTGGTAGTTGGCCCCGCCCTGCCCCCATTGGGTGACCAGCTCGGGCATGTGCTGCATGCGGGCCAGAAAGGTGCCGGAAGGCAGGTAACCGAATGAGGCATCGTCGGCAGGCAAAGTGCCCACCGCCACCAGGTTGGGCGATGGCGGCGTGGCGGTTTGCAACCACTGCGCCAGCAACTCGGGCCGGAAAAACGCAAACACCCGGCGCGAGCGGGGCTGCGGGTCCAGCCCGTTGGTGAACTGCGTTTCCACCCCGGTGGATTCAAACAAAAACGGCAGCGGCCTGCGCCAGGCAGGCAAGGCAGCGGGCAGGCCCTGGGCGTAGCGGCTGGACTGCACCTCCACCCCCTTGAGCGACACGCCTTCTTTTTTGGCCTCGATCACGCCGCAGGCTTTGCCATTCACATACAGCAGGTAGTCGGCAAAGCCGTGGCCGGGGTTGAGCGGAAACTCGCGGATGGCCACGCCCAAAGCACCGTGGATGTTGGCGTCGGCCACATGGCAGACATGCCAGCCGGCCTGTTCCAGCAGGGCATCGATGTTCAGGCGGGCACGGGCTTCGGGGGTCATCGTGGGCGGCTGTTTTTGCAGTCTGAAGGCATTCTGGAGAGGGCACTGGGCAGCCTTGCGCCTCTATCCATTCCCCCCGCCCTGCGCTTGCCGCTGCCCCCGGGCCACGTCCACAGGGCGCAGCAGCACCAGCCCGAGCACAAAGAGCAAGGCGGTCGAGCCGATGGCCAGCCGGTGGTTGCCGCCCGTGACCCAGGTGATCAGGCCGTAGCTCAGCGGCCCCAGGATGCTGGCCAGGCGGATGGCGAAGGTCCAGAGGCCAAAAAACTCGGCCAGCCGCGTGGGCGGCACCATCAGGCCCGCCATGGCCCGACCCGAGGATTGGCTGGAGCCCAGAAACACGCCGGCCACCGCCGCCGCGCCCCAAAACATGCCCTTGCTGGTGGAGGCAGCGGCCAGCCCGCAGGTGACGATCCAGCCCACAATCGTCCAGCCCAGCGCACGTTTGTGGCCCAGCGCGTCCTGCACATGGCCAAACACAAAGGCACCGATGAAGGCCGCGATGTTGAGCACGAAGATCAGCACCATGGTTTCTTGCGGAGCAAAGCCCACCACCTGCTCAGCGTAGATGGCGGCCAGGGAAATCGCCACCGCCACCCCCGCTTGGTAAGCCACGGCGCAGGCCATGAGCTGGCGGAAATCCTGGTAGGGGGCGCTTTCGCGCCAGGTCTGGCGCATGTGCAGCAGATTGGCCCCGATGCCGCTGGGCTGTGGGGCCTGCACCAAAGGCCGGGCATGCTCCTTGAGGAGGGCAAAAGTCACCAGCGCCGCCAGGCCATAAATGGCGGCAGTGATCAGCATCGTCACCGGCACAAACTGGGCGGCGCTTTCCTGGCGGGCCTGCGCCGACAGCACATAGGCCAGGCAGACGGCCAGCGTCAGCATGCCGCCCAGGTAGCCCAGCGCCCAGCCCCAGCCGCTCACGCGGCCCATCGCCTCGGGTTTGGCCAGCTCGGGCAAGAACGAAGCAGTCAGCGACTCGCCATACGAGAAAAAGGCATTGGAGACGATCAGCAACACCAGGCCCAGCGCGACCTGCCCCGGCGCGACGGTGGCCAGCGCGGCGGTGGACAGGACGCAGCCCAGGGTGAAGAGCATGAGCAGGCGCTTTTTGGCCGCATGCCGGTCGGCCCAGGCGCCCAGTCCGGGCATGGTCAGCATGACGATTGCATAGGACACGGACAGGCCCGCCGTCCAGGCCAGTGTGGCCCAGTCGGCATCGCCGGCCACGCCGCCCACAAAGTAGGCCGCAAACACCGCCGTGATGACCACGGTGGTGTAGCCCGAGTTGGCAAAGTCGTACATGGCCCAGCCGAGCAGTTCACGGCGGCGCACGCCAGGATTGAGGCTGTCTGCAAAAAGAGGCTTCATGCGGCGCTCCGTCAAGATGCCCTGCATGCCCCCACAGGGTCAGGCCCGGGCGGTGGGGGGATTAGTGCAAGTGGCGAGGACGACGCCCGCCCCCGCCGTGGCCTCCGCTGCCGCCGCGCGGGGGCTTGCCCAGGTCGAGCGAGCTGACCAGGTTGCTAAAGCGCTGACCAAAGAGTTTGTCGATCTCGTTGATCACGCCGCCGAGCTCGGTCGCATCGAAATGGCGCTCCATCATGTTCACCACATCGTGCACCAGCAGATCGCGCTGGGCCTGCAGGATGGCGCCGGGGTCCGGTCCGACAAACAGCATGACAAAGTCGTCGCGCGATTGCTCGCCACGGGACTCGTCTTCTTCATCAAATTCGGTGTCGTAGAAGGTCACTTCGATCTGCGCACCCGCCGAAGACACTTCGTTGAGGTTCATGCACAGTTCATCGAGCACCTGACGGAAGTCGTCGTCGCCGCGCACGGTCCAGCACATGCGCAGGCAATCGTTGTGCTTGTCAAATTGCAGCCCGGGCTCTTCCTCGTAGAGGCTCACCCCGCCCTCTCGCAGCGAACGGGCCCCGGCGTAGTGCCAGAGCGGTCGCAGGGTTTCCTGCAGGACCTTGGCATCGGTCCCCGGCTTGATCGGGACGTCACCATGCACATGGATTTCGAAAGCAGCTTGGTCATGGTTCATGGTGTGTTCTCTCTCCTGGTGCCCCGGGCCGGAATCGAACCGGCACGCCCCTTTTCAGGAAGCGGCGGATTTTAAGTCCGATGTGTCTACCAGTTTCACCACCGGGGCCAGTCCGTATTGTGCCCTGAGAACGGGCACTGCCTGCAAGCTGCGGCAGGGGGCGGACCTCATGCCACCACCTTCTTGTTGCGCAGATTGGCGATCACCTCGGCACTCATGCCCAGCTCGGCCAGCACCGCATCGGTGTCGTCGCCGAGTCCGGGGGCCGACGAACGCACGGCACCCGGTGTGCCCATCAGCTTGGGGACGATGCCGGGCACTTCGATCTCATGCCCATCACGGGTCTGTTGCTTGAGGATCATGTCGCGGGCACGGTAATGCGGGTCTTCAACAATGTCCTTGGCCGTGTAGACGCGGCCCGCTGGCACGCTGGCCTGGGCCAGTGCAGCCAGCACGTCTGCCACGCTTTGGGTCTGTGTCCAGGCCTCGATGGCGGCGTCCAGCTCCTCTACCCGTGCCACGCGCCCGGCGTTGTGGGCCAGTTCGGGATCGTCTCGCAAGTCAAGGCGGCCCATCAGCTCCATCAGTCGTTTAAAGATGCTGTCCCCATTGCCAGCGATCAGCACCACACCATCGGCGCAACGGTAGGCGTTGGACGGTGCAATGCCCGGCAGGGCCGATCCGGCGGGCTCGCGGATGGCCCCAAAGGCGCTGTATTCGGGCACGAGGCTTTCCATCACATTGAGCACCGCCTCGTTGAGCGCCACGTCGATCACCTGCCCCCGGCCACCATTGACCTTGCGGTGGTAGAGGGCCATCAGCACACCAATCGTGCCGTGCAAGGCGGCCAGGGTGTCGCCAATCGAGACGCCACATCGCACCGGCACACGGCCCGGCTCTCCGCTCAGGTGGCGCAGTCCGCCCATGGCCTCGCCAATCGCGCCAAAGCCCGGCAGGTCGCGGTAGGGGCCGGTCTGCCCGTAACCTGAGATGCGCAACATGACCAGCCCGGGGTTGGTTTGAGAGAGGGTCTCGTAGTCCATGCCCCAGGCTTCGAGCGTGCCCGGCCGGAAGTTCTCGATCAACACGTCGGCCTGGGCGATCAACTGCCGGGCAATCTCCTGGCCTTGGGCACTGCGCAGGTCCAGTGCAATAGAGCGCTTGTTGCGCGACTGCACCTGCCACCAGACGGAGGTGCCGTCCTGGAGCAGTCGCCAGTTGCGCAGCGGATCACCCGCGCCCGGTGGCTCGATCTTGATGACGTCGGCACCAAAGTCGCCCAGGGTTTTGGCGGCAAAGGGGCCGGCGATCAGCTGGCCCATTTCAATCACGCGCAGTCCTTGCAGCGCAGCGGGGGAGAGTTCAGGCAGGTTCATGGTGGAGACTTTCAATCGGTCGTCGAGCCGGAACATGCGGAACTCTGGACTCATTGAATCGGTTTCCTTATTCTTCCGCACGACTGCGCATCTGTCACGCCGCAAACACGTAAGAACACGGGGGTAACACGCGCGATCGCGCAAGAAAAAACCCCAACTCAGACGAGTTGGGGTTTTGGTATTGGTGGAGCTGGGGGGATTTGAACCCCCGTCCACAAGCCTTCTTCGCGCAGTTCTACATGTGTAGTCGTCTG
>CAYSIY010000056.1:0-11271 GCA_964431215.1 uncultured Limnohabitans sp. | reverse complement strand
CATCATCACCTTCGTCAACAAGATGGACCGCGAAGTGCGCGACCCATTGGACATCCTGGACGAAGTCGAGCGCGAGCTGGGCATGCCCTGCGTGCCCATGACCTGGCCGGTGGGCCAGGGCAAGAGCTTTGGCGGCATCGTCAACCTGCGCACACAGGCCATGACGGTGTTCGAGTCGGGCAGCGAACGCCGACCGCAGGATTTCGAAACCATTCCCCTGACCGAGCAGGCCAAGCTGGCCGGGCGCTTCGGCAGCGAATGGCAAACCGCCATGGACAGCATCGAGCTGGCCACCGGTGCCTCCCCCGCTTTTGACCATGAAGCCTTTTTGGCGGGCAAGCAGACCCCCGTGTTTTTCGGCTCGGGCGTGAACAATTTCGGCGTGATGGAAGTCCTGGATGCCCTGGTGGATCTGGCCCCCTCGCCGCGCTCGCGCAAGAGCTCGCTCATCGTCAACAAGCAGCCCGTCGAGAAAACCATCGAGCCCGATGACGCCGCCTTCTCGGGTGTGGTCTTCAAGGTGCAGGCCAATATGGACGCCAACCACCGCGATCGCATCGCCTTTGTGCGCATGGCTTCGGGCAAATACACGCCGGGCATGAAGCTCAAGGTGCAGCGCACCGGCAAGGAACTGCGGCCCACCAGCGTGGTGACCTTCCTCTCCCAGCGCAGGGAAGCGGTGGACGAGGCTTATGCGGGCGACATCATTGGCTTCACCACCCACGGCGGGGTGCAGCTGGGCGACACCATCACCGATGGCGCCAACCTGCAGTTCACCGGCCTGCCCTTTTTTGCGCCCGAACTCTTCATGACCGTGATACTGAAGAACCCGCTGCGTACCAAGCAACTACAGCAAGGCCTGGACCAGTTGGGCGAAGAAGGGGCCATTCAGGTCTTCAAGCCCGAAGTCGGCGGCCCGATGCTGCTGGGCGCGGTCGGCCAACTGCAGTTTGAAGTGGTACAGCACCGCCTGAAAACCGAATACGACTGCGATGTGCGCCTGGAAGGCTGCCAGTACACCGGCGCACGCTGGATCACCGCCGACAACGCGCAGGATCTGCGCGAATTCACCAGCACCTACCCGCAGCGACTGGCCATGGACGCCGCAGGCACGCTGGCCTATCTGTGCACCAGCCCCTACGACGTGCGCCTGGCGCAGGAGCGCTTTCCCAAGATCCATTTCCACCCGCTGCGCGAGCATGCGGGGCTGGCGCTGGGGTCGGCGGGGTGATTCCAGCGATCACCTGAAGAGCATTGCTGGATCCCCCTCCTGCGAAACAGTGTAAGAAAAGCAGAACATCGCAGACAGATCAACTCACTGTGAAAAGGCAGGATAGCCAACAAGCTGGAGCATGCTATTGAGTGCAGCCCTGTTCAGATATGGCCCATTCCCAGGTGAGATATGCACGGATGCATTGGGCAAGATTTTAATTCCCGTTTGAATCGTACCATCCGGGTTGCGAATGATGATCAGTTTGTATTTGTCTGTCCAGTACCTCAGTCCGGGATTAATCTCATTAGAATCGTACCCTCCGCTAACTTGCCCAAAACTCAGATCAGTATATGCCGGCAACTTCGCACCAGTGAATTCAATAACTTCTTGATTGTTCACTGATGTGATCTGCCAATCCAGATTAATTAAAGGATAAGCATCCGGCACCGTATTACAATTTTGATCCACAGGAACCAACTGCGCTTTTTGATCATTTGATGAAAAGCGAATGCCGTATTTAGCATTACCATAAAGTGACCCATTGGCATACCTGCTCATGTTGATGCCGCAAAAATTTTGTTGATTGTATTTAGCAGTAAATTCAGTTGAATCTTTAGCCGACTCAGGGATTGGATCTCGTGCGATAAAATACTCCGGATCAATCGCAGTCAAATAAGCCGTATATATTTTGGAGCCGTTAGTAAATTTCCCGATTTTATTATTGACGTAAACAGTATTAAATTTGTTGGTTATTTCACTACCAGAAACATCCTCTGCAAAGGCCGTGATTTTCCACTTGCCAGCACTCAGACTCCCTCCGTCTGACTTGAGCACAACAAAGAATTCACTGTCATTGACTCCAGAAATAATTTGTGCGCCAGTTAAGATTGGCTTGGAACAATTAGGCTGCTCCCAAGTTCCATTTTTGGTGAGAAATTTTTTGCTCGCTGAGCTGCAAGACTGATAATTAACAATCTCATACGAATTTTGAGTGCTTAGAGAGTATTGATTTATCTCAAGACTCATATTTAGGAGACGCGATAAATAGAACTCCGCCTTGAATTGACTTGTGCCGGTATTGTCCGTATAAGATCCTGAGATCCATTGGGCGGACTGTGTCAGAAAATCCTGCGATATTGCATCAGGTTGTCCGCCGGATGTCGAACCTGTCGAACCCGCCAAGACACCAGAAACGTAATCTATGCGACTGATATTTTTCTCCAACGGAAATATAAATGCCTGTCGTAAAGAATTGAAACTAATATTTTTCTGCGTCAGTGCAGCTTGCAATGAATCCAGCTTTTGATCGTAAGCATCACCAATGCTGAATTTTACAGAAATTGGATCATATCCATCGGTATTCACCAAAGAAGATGTAGCCTGTCGGACTATGCCGATTGATTCAATGATTTTTGTCGAACTTGCAGTAATTGCGCTTGGTAGTCTATCCGCATTGAATGCATCCGAAGGATTTTCAGACAATAAATGGCTGGCTACTAATTCTGTTTTTGGGGTGATATTAACAGTAATATCCGAAGTTGCCGAAGCTGCAATACTATGCAACTGCAAGCCACTCACCGAAGCTCTAACCAAACACGGCAACTCACTCGGTGCAATAGTTTTCCCGTAAATACCTTTTGCGTCGGCTTTAGTTGAAACGACACTCTTTTGACATTTAAATACAATATCTGCATCACTCATTGGCAATCCAGTTGCAGCCGTTCCGGACACCATCAACGGATTTTCAGTCGAGGGACTACCGCCGCCACCGCAACTTTGCAATAGAAGCAAACTCGGTAACAAAACTGAGAAATATTTCCGGTCAAGAATTTTCATGATTGCCTCCTCACTAGAATCCGCCTGATCAAATCTTAGCATCAAACTTTTCATAGCCGCCTCCTCCATTGACCATCGTCCTTTGCCCTTTCATGCAAGCCCTTGCTAACTGGTCAGCCGCACAGCACATGCTGGGCGTCTTCACCGACATCGACGACACGCTGACCACCGACGGCATCGTCACCCCCGACGCATGGCAGGCCCTGGCCGAACTGAAATCCGCTGGCCTGCAGGTGATCCCGATCACCGGTCGTCCCGCAGGATGGAGCCAGCCCTTTGCCCAGAGCTGGCCGGTGGACGCCATCGTGGCCGAAAACGGTGCTGTCGCCCTGGTGCATCCCCAAGGGCAGCCCCTGCGCAAGCTCTATCAGCAAGACTGCGCCACGCGCAGGGCCAACTTTGAGCGCATGCAGCAGGTGCTGGTCCGGATCGAGCGCGACATTCCAGGCGCAAGGCGCTCGCAGGACAGCGCTGGCCGCGAGACCGACATCGCGATTGACCACAGCGAGTTTGCCCACTTGCCGCAACCCGTGATCGACGCTGTGGCGGACCTGATGCGGGCAGAGGGCATGAACGCTACCGTGAGCAGCATCCACATCAACGCCTGGTATGGCGAACACAACAAGCTGAGCGGGGCGCGCTGGATCTTGCGTGAGCTCTGGGGGCGCGATCTGGACACCGAACTCGACCGCTGGGTCTATGTGGGCGATTCGGCCAATGACCAGGTGATGTTCGAGCATTTCAGGCACAGCGTGGGGGTGGCCAACCTCCGGCGTTTTGCCGATCAACTGCAACACCCGCCACGCTACATCACGCAAGGCGAACGCGGCGCAGGTTTTGCCGAGCTTGTCTGGCATTTGCTCAAGGCCCGTGCATGAGCCCCTTGCCAATGCACTGGCAGGAAGACGGGCACGCACATTCCGCCCTGTGGCAAGCCGACAACGGGGTCCGCCTGCCCAGCCGCGTACAAACCTTCAGTGCCCTGGATGCCGACACCGCCTACCGGCTCGCCAGCGCAGGCACCGGCCTGCTGTGGCGCGGCGACTTCGAGCAGGCGCGCCAGCTTCTGCAAGGCATGGGGCAGCGCATGGACGCATCCGGACAGCGAAAAAAAAAATCTCCGCCGGGCTCACCGACAGAGGCCTTTGAGTCCCACCGCAAGGCCCAGGCGCTGCGCGTGCGTGTGCTTGGTCAGCTCCTGATCGAGGTCGACGGTGCTTACCGGATCGGTCTGAAACGCGCCCCCGATGTGGTGCAGGCTTGCACCGAAGCCTGGGGTCCACCCGATGGCCAGACCCGGGTGCTGCCCTTGCGCAGCCTGCAAGGCCTGATCGGTGCGCACGAATGGCGCAAAAAGGGCGTGCCCATCCCCGCTCTGGGCGGCGCACCCATCCACCCGCATTACGGGGTGTTTTCACCGGTGCGCGGCGAGTACGTCGATCTGGTGGCGCAGGCAGCGCTGCCCGAGGTGCTGGCGCGGTGTTCCGTGGCTATTGACCTGGGTGTGGGCACCGGCGTGCTGTCGGCGGTATTGGCACGGCGCGGTGTCAAGCGTGTCGTGGCCACCGACCTGTCCGAACGCGCCCTGATCTGTTCCCGCGATAACCTGGACCGCCTGGGGCTGCTGGCACAGGTGGATCTGCGCCAAACCGATCTTTACCCCCCTGGCGAGGCTGCACTTGTCGTCTGCAATCCGCCCTGGCTGCCCGGCCAAGCCCACTCGTCTCTGGACCAGGCCATCTACGACAAGGACAGCACCATGCTGCGCGGCTTTCTGTCCGGTCTCGCCGGACATTTGTGCGAAGGCGGCGAAGGCTGGCTCATCCTGTCGGACCTGGCCGAACACCTGGGTCTGCGCACGCGTGACCAATTGATGGGCTGGATCGCGGGAGCCGGCCTGAAAGTGCTGGGCCGTCTGGACACCCGGCCCCGGCATGGCAAGGCGCAAGACACCAGCGACCCGCTGCACTCGGCGCGGTCAGCCGAAATCACCTCGCTGTGGCGGTTGGGGATCGATGTATAAGGAAATTTCGGAAGTTATAGTTTTCCCGAAATTTCCGAAATTTCCATACAATTCGGGCATGAACCCGATCCGAGACCCCTTTTCTCCCAGTGCCGGCTCCCCTCCCCCCGAGTTGGCGGGTCGCGACGAACTGCGCGAATCCATCCACATTGCGCTGGAGCGTGCCCGCATTGGCCGCCCGGCCAAGAGCGCCATGCTGCTGGGGCTGCGCGGGGTAGGTAAAACCGTTTTGCTCGATCGGCTGCGCATGGACGCCGAAAGTTCGGGCATCCACACCGTGCGCATCGAAGCGCCAGAGGGCCGCTCCTTGCCTGCACTGCTGGCGCCCCAACTGCGTCAGGCCCTGCTGCGACTCAGTCAGATCGCGGCAGCCAAGGACTACGCGATTCGGGGCCTGCGCGCCCTGGCCGGTTTTGCCAGCAAGCTCAAAGTGACTTTTGGCGACATCGAGGTCGGGATGGACTATGAGCCCGAACCCGGACTGGCGGACAACGGCGACCTGGAACACGACCTGCAGGCTCTGCTGGAACAGGTGGGTCTGGCCGCCAAGTCGGCAGGAACAGCGTTGGCCATGTTCATCGACGAGCTGCAATACGTGCCCCAAGCGCAACTGGCCGCGCTCATCACGGCCATCCACCGCACGGAGCAACGGCAGTTGCCTGTGGTGCTGGTGGGGGCGGGTTTGCCGCAGTTGCGAGGACAAATGGGCAATGCCAAGTCCTATGCGGAGCGGCTGTTCGACTTTCCCACCATGGGCCCGCTCGGTCCGGATGCAGCCCGGCAAGCCATCGTCAAACCTCTGGCCAATGAAGGCGTGAGCATCAGCGACGACGCCTTGCAAAACATTCTGGATGTGACCCAAGGCTATGCCTTCTTCTTGCAGCAATGGGGCAGCCACACTTGGCGTGCCGCGCAGGCCTCGCCCATCGGAATAGACGATGTCCAAAAGGCTTGCGTGACCGCCGTTGCCGCACTGGACGAAAGTTTCTTCCGGGTGCGTTTTGACCGGCTCACCCCCAGCGAAAAGAGATACCTGCGGGCCATGGCCGAGCTCGGGCCCGGACCGCATCGTTCCGGCGACATTGCGGCCCAACTGGGCAAAGCCGTCAATCTGCTGGGCCCCACCCGCAGCGCCCTGATCACCAAAGGCATGGTGTGGAGTCCCAGCCACGGTGACACGGCCTTCACCGTGCCCATGTTCGACGCGTTCATGAAGCGGATCATGCCGGGCCGCGACTGGGGCTGAATTCATCAGCACCGGGTGCCTGCGTGGCTGGATGGCTTCCAGTCAGATCACAGCCCCAGCCACACGGGACCGGCTTGCGCCGTCCACAGCAGAGCGTTCATGAGCCCGCTGTCTTATGGACGGAGGCCGTTTCCGTGCGCGCCAGCACCGGTGCCAGCGCCTTGCCGGTGTGGGTGCCAAGCCGTACCAGGTCTTCGGGCGTGCCTGACGCCACGATGCGGCCGCCCGCGTTGCCGCCCTCTGGCCCCAGGTCGATGATCCAGTCGGCTTCGGCGATCACATCCAGATCGTGCTCGATCACCACCACGCTGTGACCCGCGTTGACCAGGCGGTGCAGCACTCGAATGAGCTTGTCCACATCGGCCATGTGCAGGCCCACGGTCGGTTCGTCCAGCACATACAGGGTATGCGGCGCTTTCTGGCCGCGCTTGCCGACTTCGTCACGCACCTTGGTCAGTTCGGTCACGAGCTTGATGCGCTGCGCCTCGCCGCCACTGAGCGTGGGCGAAGGCTGGCCCAGGGTGAGGTAGCCCAGGCCCACGTCCTTGAGGAGCTGCAGCGGGTGCGCGATGCTGGGCATGCTGGCGAAGAACTCGACGGCCTCGTCAACCTCCATCTGCAGCACGTCGCCGATGCTCTTGCCGCGCCAGCTCACGGCCAGGGTTTCGGGGTTGAAACGTGCCCCCCGGCAAGTCTCACAGGGCACCTTCACGTCAGGCAAAAAGCTCATCTCGATGGTGCGCAGGCCCTGGCCTTCGCAACTGGGACAGCGGCCTTCGCCCGTATTGAAGCTGAAGCGGCCCGGGCCGTAGCCACGGGCTTTGGCCTCCAGGGTTTCGGCAAACAGCTTGCGGATGGTGTCCCAGAAGCCGATGTAGGTGGCCGGGCAGGAACGCGGGGTTTTGCCGATAGGGGTCTGGTCGACTTCGAGCACCCGGTCGATGACTTCGAAGCCCTGCACCTCGGCGCAGCCGGACAGGGGCACGCGCTGGCCCTTGTCCTGGGCGGTGCGCCCGGCCAGCGTGCTGCGCTGCTGCACCAGCGCCTGCACATTGGTGAGCAGCACATCGCGGGCCAGGGTGGACTTGCCCGAACCACTGACGCCGGTGATGGCGACCAGCCGCTTGAGCGGCACTTCGACATCGACGTCCTGCAGGTTGTGAAGCTGCGCACCGTTGAGGGTGAGCCAATGCAACTTGAGGTCATCCTCGGGCTTGACCCGAGGAGCCATGGATTCCCGATCAAGTCGGGAATGACGAAGGCCCGTTTTATCCACCACCACCCGCCGAGGCTGCAGCGGATGCTTCATCGCGTGCAGCAGGTAGCGGCCCGTCTGTGAGTCGCCAGCGGCAGCAATATCGGCAGCCGTGCCTTCGGCCACCAGGCGACCACCGCGTTTGCCAGCGCTCGGTCCAATGTCGATGATGTGGTCGGCGCGGCGGATCGTGTCTTCGTCGTGCTCCACCACGACCAGCGTGTTGCCCTTGTCACCCAGTTTGTGCAGGGCGTTGAGCAGGATCTGGTTGTCGCGGGCGTGCAGGCCGATCGTCGGCTCGTCGAGCACGTAACACACGCCTTGCAGATTGCTGCCCAGCTGTGCGGCCAGGCGGATGCGCTGGGCCTCACCGCCCGACAGGGTGGGCGCACCCCGGTCGAGCGTGAGGTAGCCCAGGCCCACCTCTTCGAGGAATTCCAGACGACTCCTGATCTCGGGGATCAGGTCGCGGGCAATGTCGGCTTCGCGACCGGAGAGTTTGAGGGTCTCGACCCAGCGGCGCACATCGCTCACCGACAGGCGGGCAATGTCGGTGATGCGCCAGGTCTCGCCATTAGCGCCATTGGCCCCGTTTGCGCCGTGCAGCTGGACGGCACGGGCGGTGGCGTTCAGGCGCGTCCCCTCGCAACTGGGGCAGACGGTGTCCACCACATCTTCCACCTCGGGTTCGGCAAAGGTCTGCTCCCGGCCTCTGTCCTTGTCGCCCTGCACCGAGTCGTCAAACACCTTGCGCTGGTCTTTGGTGAGCTTGACGCCTGTCCCCACGCAGTCCGGGCACCAGCCATGCTTGCTGTTGTAAGAGAACAGACGCGGGTCGAGCTCGGCATACGAGGTGGCACAAGCCGGGCAGGCGCGCAGCGTGGAAAACACCCGCTGCTGGCCAATACGGGCGGTGGATTCGCCGGCCAGCATGGCCTCTTTCAGGCCGCCCAGGTCGCTGAGCACATGCACCACGCCCTTGCCGTATTCAAGGGCAGTGCCGAGTGCTTTACGCAATGCCGATTCCTGCGCGGGCAACACATCCAGGCTGGCCACGGGCAACTCGATGTTGTGCTCCTTGAATCGGTCGATGCGCGGAAAGCCCTGCGTGGGCAAAAACTCGCCATCCACCCGCAGATGCGTGTAGCCACGCGGACGCGCCCAGTCGGCCAGTTCGGTGTAGACGCCCTTGCGGTTGACCACAAGCGGCGCCAGCAGACCGATGTGCTGGCCCTTGAACCCGGTCATGAGCTGGGCGGCAATGCTGTCGGGGGTCTGCGGCTGCACCGGCGTGTTGTCGTGCACACAGTGCTGGATGCCGAGCTTGACGTACAGCAGGCGCAGGAAGTGCCAGACCTCGGTGGTGGTGCCGACGGTGGACTTTCGCCCGCCGCGCGAGAGGCGCTGCTCAATCGCCACGGTCGGCGGTATGCCGTAGACCGCATCGACTTCGGGCCGGCCTGCGGGCTGCACGATGCTGCGGGCGTAGGCGTTGAGGCTTTCGAGGTAGCGACGCTGGCCTTCGTTGAAAAGGATGTCAAAGGCGAGCGTGGATTTGCCGGACCCGCTGACGCCGGTGATGACGTTGAACTGGCCCCGGGGGATGTTGACGCTCAGGTTCTTGAGGTTGTGTTCCTTGGCATTGACGATCTGAATCACGTCTGCGGGTTGCGAGCCCCGCGAAGCAGACCGTACGCCGGGCTCCTCAGAAGTCGCTGCGCGCCACACATCGTCGCCCAGCGTACGGTCTGCTTCGCTCTGTGGTGTTTTCCCACTGCCTCTCGCCAGCGAGGCTGCGGGGTCGGAGGGCGACGATTTCTGCGTACCCCCGCAGTATGAGGAGTCCTCCGACCCCGCAGCCTCGCCCCCGTAAACACTCAAACGCTCGGCAACTGCCACAGCCTCCCCCATGGCTGAGGCGTAATCGCGCAAGGCCGCCCCCGTGTGCGATGTGGGATGCAGGCGCACCTCTTCGGGCGTGCCTTCGGCCACCACCAGACCCCCGCCCTCCCCGCCTTCGGGGCCCAGGTCGATCAGCCAGTCGCTGGCCCGGATCACGTCCAGGTTGTGTTCGATGACGATGAGCGAGTGCCCCGCTTCGAGCAGCTTGCGCAGGGCACGCATGAGCTTGGCAATGTCGTCAAAGTGCAGGCCAGTGGTCGGCTCGTCGAACAGGAACAACGTGCCCTTGCGCGCCAGGCTCTGGCGGCTGTTGCTCGCGCTCTTGGCCGCTTCGGCCAGAAAGCCTGCGAGCTTGAGGCGCTGCGCCTCGCCGCCCGAGAGTGTGGGCACGGGCTGACCCAGGCGCACGTATTCGAGGCCCACATCAATGATCGGCTGCAGGGCGCGGATGACTTCGCGATCGTGCGCGAACAGGGCTGCCGCTTCGCTGACGGTGAGTTCAAGGATGTCGGAGACGTTGAGGCGTCTGAAGCCAGGTGCGGGCAAATTGGGGTCAGAGTCCAATTTGCTGCGCAAATCGGGATCCGACCCCGATTTCTCCGCAACCGTTTTCCCGATGACTTGGCGCTCGATGGTGATCTCAAGGATCTCGGGCCGGTAACGCTTACCGTCGCAGTCAGGGCATCGCAGATAAACGTCGCTCAGGAACTGCATCTCCACATGCTCGAAGCCCGAGCCACCGCAAGTGGGGCAGCGGCCGTCGCCGCTGTTGAAGCTGAACTTGCTGGCGGTGTAGCCACGCTGGCGTGACTCGGGCGCGGTGGCCAAGATTTCACGGATCGCGTCCCAGGCGCCCACATAGCTGACCGGATTGGATCGTGCGGTCTTGCCAATCGGCGACTGGTCGACAAACACCACATCGCTGAGGTGATCGGCACCCAGCAGACGGTCGTGCGCGCCAGGGGTCTCGGTGGCTTTGCCGAAGTGGCGCACCAGCGCCGGGGCCAGCACATCCTGAATCAGGCTGGACTTGCCCGAACCACTGACGCCGGTGACGGTCACCAGGCGCTGCAGCGGAAAGTTCACCGAAACGTTTTGCAGATTGTGTTCGCGTGCGCCCTCCAGGATGAGGCGCGGCGTGCTGTCGGTGACCATGCGTTTGAAGCCCAGACCCACCTGCTTGCGTCCGCCCAGGTACGCACCGGTGAGGGTATCGGCACGGCGCAGTTCGTCGGTGGTGCCGTCAAAGACGATCTGCCCGCCGCGCTCGCCAGGCCCCGGCCCCATGTCGATCATGCGGTCGGCAGCCAACATCACGGCCGGGTCGTGCTCGACCACGACCAGGGTGTTGCCCGCGTCGCGCAGGCGCTGCATGGCCCGGGTGATGCGGTTCATGTCGCGCGGGTGCAGGCCGATGCTGGGTTCGTCGAGCACGAACAGGGTGTTGACCAGGCTGGTGCCCAGCGCGGTCGTCAGGTTGATGCGCTGGACTTCACCGCCGCTGAGGGTACGGCTTTGGCGGTCGAGGGTGAGGTAGCCGATACCGACGTCGCACAGGTATTTGAGGCGGGTGGTGATTTCTTCTAGCAGAAGCTGTAGGGCTTTGTGTTCTGCGCTTTCTTTGGCTTCGTGCCGGCTGTCGTCAGAGCGGGGGGCGAGCTCCTCATGATGCGGGGGTACGCCAAAATGGTCGCCCGCCCCCCCCACGGACCCCCGCCGCGGTGGTGACTCTGAATCGCCCCTGACTTCTGTCGGGGAGGGCGTGGGGTGGCTGGCTTCGGGTGACGATTTCTGCG
>CAYSIY010000055.1:0-11365 GCA_964431215.1 uncultured Limnohabitans sp. | reverse complement strand
TGCTGCTGATGGACGTGGGCGGCACCATGGACGAGCACATCGCCCGTGTGGAAGAAATGTTTTCGGCCGTGAAGGCCGAGTTCAAGCACCTGGAGTATTACTACTTCCACAACTGCGTCTATGACTTCATGTGGAAGAACAACAAGCGCCGCTTTGCCGAGAAGTTCGCCACCTGGGACATCATCCGCAAGTACAACAAGGACTACAAGCTGATCTTCATTGGGGATGCGACCATGAGCCCTTACGAGATCCTGCAGGTGGGCGGCAGCGTGGAATACAACAACGAGGAAGCGGGTGCAGAGTGGCTGCAGCGCCTGACCCATGCCTTCCCCAAATTCGCCTGGATCAACCCGGAGCCGCAGGGCGTCTGGCAGTACCGCCAGAGCATCGCCATCGTGCAGCAGCTCATGAGCCAGCGTATGTTCCCGCTGACGCTCAAGGGCCTGGAAGACGCGATGCGCATGCTCAGCAAATGAGGTCCGGGGCAGGCTTACAATCCGGTTGCTGCCGCCATAGTTCAATGGATAGAACGAGCGCCTCCTAAGCGCTAGATGCAGGTTCGATTCCTGCTGGGGGCGCCACACTGAAAGCCGCACACGTTCAGCACGGTGCGGCTTTATTTATTTCAGTGCAGTGCCAGCGCCGGGTTGATGTAGGACTCGAGCTGCTCGATCTGGAACTGCTGATCTTCGATGATGGTCTTGACCAGATCCCCGATCGAGAGCATGCCCACGAGCTGGCTTTTGTCCATCACCGGCAGGTGACGGATGTGCTTGTCGGTCATCAGCGCCATGCACTCCATCACACTGTGTTCGAGCGAGGCGCACAGCACCTGCCCCGTCATGATCTCGCGGACCTCGGTCACCGCCGACGTGAGGCCTTTGAGGGCCACCTTGCGGGCGTAATCGCGCTCGGAAAAATGCCCACCAGCTGACCCGCTTCGACCACAGGCAGGGCACCGATGTTGTAGGTCGACATGACTTCGAGAGCCACCAGGACCGAGTCGCCCGGACGGACGCTGATGATTTCCAGCGATTTGCCGTCAAGAATTTGTGCAATGGTTTTCATGGCCTGGCCTCCGGCAGCTAAAGATTGAACAGGAGGTCATGCTAGGCGCGCAGCGGACACAATGCAACACGCCGCAACAGAGCGGCTCAGGGACAACCCATCGGCCCCAGAGACGCCCTTCAGGGTACGGTCGCTTCGTCCGTGCGGGTCGTCCCTCGGTTGTCTTTCCAGGACACCGCGAGTTTGTCACCCGTCTTGGCCCCCTTGACGGAAAACTGCAGAAACGGATTCTTGGAGATGGCAGGCCCCCATTCAGCGGTCAGGATCTGTCGACCATTGAGGGTCACCAGCACGTCCTGGATGTACCAGGCCGGCACCAGCCGCCCGGAAGCGTCCTTGCGCTGTCCGGACTCCATCTCGTGGGCCATGCGAACGCGCACCACAGTTCGTTCACCACGCGGCGTTTCGATCCGGATCAGGGTCGGTTCGGTCATGGCAGAGTCCTGGGGGCTGTGTGCAGGGTTAGGGTGGCAAATCGGGCATCAGACACCGCATCCTCCTGCGGTGACCTGGACTTCGCGACGGGCCCACAGTGCCCGGCCATCGGCCATGAGCGCGACCGCATAGACCGGCGAGGTCTGCCCCATCTTCACACGTACCGTGAAGTTGGCATCCACCGATTCCGACACCCGGAAAATGGCGGCCAGGGGTGAGGGGTTTTTCTCGACCAGCACCAGAATCTGCCGCACAGCGGACAGCGCGGTCGCAGCCCCGATCGTGACAGCGGCTCCGTTTTCGGTGACGTCTGGCGCGGTCAGGATGACGTCCTTGCTTTCGGACATCCTCGAGCCACCCGCCGCCTTGATAGCCTCGTCCAGAGTGCGGGCATCGAAGGCGGCCTTGCTGGAATTGGCCCGCGCATATTGCGGATAACCCGATGCGGCCAGAAGTCCCCCGAGCACCAGCGCATGGCGCAGGAGTTCGCGCCGCGCCGGATCCGCGACGGTCGGCCAGACGGTCAAAAGGCTCATTTGGCGCCTGCCAGGATCCACTTGGCCAAGGTCAGGGCATCGGCATCGCTGAGCGCAGCCTGGGCCGGCATCGGCACAGGACCCCATTTGCCCGCACCACCGGCCTTGATGCTTTTGGCCAAGGCCGCAGCATCCGGTTTGCTGGCGTACTTCTTGGCGACTTCCTGGAAAGCCGGCCCAACCAGCTTCTTGTCCACGGCGTGGCAAGCCAGGCAGGCGTTCTTTTGGGCCAAGGCCGTGCTGGCCAGGGCAGGAGCAGACACAAGCGCCGAGAAGGCAAAAATGGCAAAGGCTTTCATGGTGTGTACGCAGGATTTGTTTGGAGGAGCCCGCAATTTAAACCAAAAAAGCAGCCGGGGCCCGCCAACGGTCTTTGCCCCGCCAACGCTGGAAAAGAGACAATCTGTCACTGTTTCCTCTGCATTGAATCCCCTATGGAATGGTCCCTGCTGATGGAGAACGCCCTGACTCGCTGGGGCGAATCTCCGGTTCTGATTGCGGTTGGCGCCTGCACGGGCTTGCTGTTTGGCCTGGGCGCCCAACGCAGTCGACTGTGCACCCGAGCCGCCGTACTCGAGTGCTGCGAGGGCCGCCCCGGCATGCGAACGGCCATCTGGGCCCTGGCTCTGGGCATGGCCCTGGTCGGCGCACAGCTTCTGGTTGCGGCCGGGGCACTGCAGCCACTCAAGAGTCGCTTCATGGACAACACGGGCAGCCTGTCCGGAGCCCTGCTCGGGGGCTTGCTGTTTGGCGTCGGCATGGTGTTCACCCGCGGGTGCGCCAGCCGGCTGCTGGTCCTGGGCGCCTCAGGCAACCTGAGGGCATGGGTGTCCGGCCTGGTGTTTGCCATGGTGGTGCAGTCCAGCATTTCAGGCTGGCTGGCCCCCGCCAGGCGGGCGATTGCCAGCGGCTGGCTGGTCGATGGCGGAGTCGGCCGCGACTTGCTTCAGGCTGCTGGCTTGCCCCGACAGGTGGGCCTGGCCTTGGCGATCCTGACGCTGGCTGGCGCACTCTGGTTTTTCCTCAAGCAACGGCAATGGCGCTCAGGACAGCTGATCGCCGCTCTGGCTTGCGGCCTGGCCCTCACCGCAGCCTGGGGGCTGACGCAATCGGTGGCCAGCCATTCTTTTGAGGTCGTGACCATCCAGAGCCTGAGCTACAGCAATGCGTCAGCCGAATGGCTGATGCGGTTTTTGGGCCATGCAGGTGCCCCGGCATGGGGTTTCGAAGCGGGCCTGATTCCCGGCACTTTCGCAGGGGCACTGCTCGGCGCGCTGTGGGGGCGGGAATTCCGGATCGAGGGGTTCCAGGCCGAACACAAACTCCTGCGCTATATCGGCGGGGCCGCGCTGATGGGTTTTGGTGCTGTGCTGGCCGGTGGCTGCACCGTGGGTGCCGGGCTGGGGGGCAGCGCCATTTTCGCCCTGACCGCATGGCTCACGCTGCTGGGCATCTGGGCTGGTGCGGCCCTGAACTGGCGACTGCACCGGATGTTGGGCTGGCAAGCCTGAACTCTGAGCCCTGACTCACTTGCTGCTGAGGTACTCGGCAACAGCCGCGATTTCCTGGGGGTCGATTCGGGTCAGCGTGGCATGCGCTGCCACGGCGTCCCGACCCCCCTCAAGCTGCTGGAACTGCCGCAGCCGTGACCGGGTATACGCTGCGACCTGCCCCGCCAGGCGCGGTAAAGTCGCCGCGCCACGCGCATCGGGCCCGTGACAAGTGGCGCAGGCGGGCAGTGCAGTCTTCGGGTTGCCCTGGTGGTAGATGGCCTGCCCTGCTGCGGCCAGTTCCTTGTCGCGCGGCGGCACGGGCGCGACCTGCTGCTTCTCGAAATACCTGCCCAAGGCCACCATTTCATCGGGGGTGAGCCGGGCGGCCATGTCGGCCATGGCGGCACTCTTGCGTTTGCCGGTTTTGAAGTTCTCCAGCTGCCGGGCGATGTATTCCCCATGTTGGCCCGCCAGACGGGCAAACGCTTCGCCGGAGGATTCGCCCTCCATGCCGTGGCAAACAAAACAGACCCCGCCCACGATCTTGCGAGCACGGGCCTCGTCGGCCTGCGCCAGAGCCGCGGACGACACACAGGCCAGCCCGAGCAGCCAGACGGCCCGTGTCATGCGAGACGGTCTTTGCATCTTCATGTCGTGCAGCGCCCAAAACGCCACTGGTCTGACGCAGCGGCATGCCGGACAAGAACGCCTCACGCCAGGGTATCGGCCCAGATGTTTCGCGCCCAGGCCATGGCGTAGCGTCCCTCCAATTCGTTGGCAGCGGAGGACAATCCACCCGAACCCGGAACCGTCAGCATGGTCTTTTTCTCCGCGTCGTAGCGGTGCACGCTGGCCACGTGGACCACGTCTTCGGAGGAGACAAAGCTGTAGCAGGTGTTGTTGTAGATCGGTAGCGGATTGACCGACTTGCCGGTCAGCAAGGCCACGACGGCAGCAGCGCAGGTCTTGCCGTGCTGGTTGGCCATGTGGCCGGATTTGGGCATGCCCGGTGCCCCCTGGATGGCATCGCCCAGGACATGCACGTTGGGTGCCGCCTTGGACTCGAAGGTCAGGAAGTCCACATCGCACCAGCGCTTGTTGGTCGTGGCCAGACCGGCGTTGACGGCGATGTCGCCGGCGCGCATGGCCGGAATGACGTTGAGCACATCGGTCTTGAGGTCGTCATTGAACTCGAATTTGAGCGTTTTGCCCGCTACATCAACATCCGTCACGTTGTGCTTGCTGCGGTATTCGATGATGCCCTTGTAACGGTCCGCCCAGGCTTTCTTGAACAGCGCCCCCTTGGAGGTCACATCATCGTTGGCATCGAGGATCAGCACCTTGCTCCTGGGCTTGTGCTTGCTGAAGTATTCGGCCACCTGGCAGGCACGCTCGTAAGGGCCGGGGGGGCAGCGGTAAGGGGCCAGCGGGATCGACATGGCAAAAACGCCGCCATCGCGCATGGACTCGAGCTGCTTACGCAGGGTCTGCGTCTGCTCGCCGGCTTTCCATGCGTGCATGACCTGCTCCTTGGCTCCGGCCCTGTTCATGCCGGGCAAAGTCTCCCACATGAAGTCCACACCCGGAGAAACAATCAGCCGGTCATAGGCCAGCTCGCTGCCCCCGGCCAGCTTGACCACCCGCCTGGCGGCATCGATGCTGACCACGCGGTCACGCACCAACTGCACGCCGTGGCGCTTGCCCAGGTTGTCATAGGGCGTGGTGATATCGGCCAGGGTCTTGCTGCCGCCAATGACCAGGTTAGAGATCGGGCAGGAAACAAATGCCGGATTGGGTTCGACCAGCGTGACCTGGATCTTCTGCTCGGACCACATGCGGATGTACTTGGCCGCCGTGGCACCGGCGTAACCGCCACCGACCACCACCACCTTGGGGCCACTGCCACCACCGATGGTGGCGCAACCCGAGACGAGGCCGACCGCGCCAATGGCCGAGCCGGTTTGCAGGAAATGTCGACGTTGCATCATGGAGTCGCTCCTTTATTTCTTCTGGGCGGCAAAGTAGCCGGCAATGGCCACAATCTGCTCGTCGCTGTAGCCCTTGGCCAGCTGATGCATGATGGTGGCGGGCCTGCGATCGGACTTGAAATCGAGCATTTTCCTGACCATCTCGTCCTTGTTGGCCCCGGCCAGCGACTCCATGCCGGGCTGGGCCCGACCGTCGGTTCCGTGGCAATTGGCACACGATGCCGCCCAGCTTCGCACCTGTGCGGCATCGTGGGTTTGTGCCTGGCTCAGGCTGGCAAGGGCATACATGGCCAGCGCAGTCCAGCCGAATCTGGTTTTCATGGAATTTCTCCTGCATCAAGGACGTTGGGGTGGCAGGTGACAAGCCGCTGGCCTGCTGGCGGACACTCCCGTAAAACCGCAAGGATATCCGGAAATCCCTGGCTGACCGGCCTCTGGGCCACGAATCCCCACAGACCGGGGTACATCGATGGCCACAGTCGATGGACAAGGAGCTGCACATCGAACCGAAAACTGAACTGCTAAAGTTGCCAACAACCCATCGCTGAGCACAACTCTTTCCCACCCAGGAAACATCCCATGGCCGCTTATCTGATCGTCGACACCGACCTGACCGCACCGGAACGCTACGAAGACTACAAGCGCCAGGCCAAACCGCTGGCCGAACAGTACGGCGGCGAATACCTTGTGCGCGGCGGCGCGCTGGACCTCAAGGAAGGCGACCTGTGGACGCCAAAACGGATGGTGGTGGTGCGCTTTCCCTCGATGGAGAAGGCGCAGGCTTTCTACCACTCGCCCGAGTACCAGCGGGTGCTGCAGATCAGCAAGGCATCGGCCCGTCGCACCGTGGTGCTGGTCGAAGGGCTGTAAGAGTTCAGTCCTGCGGCTGCCGCAGCGTGCGGCTGAGCAGGATCACGGGAATGAGCCCCACCAACACCAGCGCCAGCGAAGGCAGGGCCGCCTCGCCCAGGCGTTCGTCACGCGCCAACTGGTAGGCGACCACGGCCAGCGTGTCGCTGTTGAAGGGCCGCAGCACCATGGTGGCGGGCAGCTCCTTCATCACATCCACAAACACCAGCAGCAGCGCCGCCAGCGTAGTCCGCCGCAGCAGCGGTGCATGCACCTGGCGCAGCAAGCCCCAGCCCGTGACACCCAGCATGCGCGAAGAATCGTCCAGACTGACCGGGATGCGGGCATAGCCGCTTTGCACCGATTGCAGCGCCACAGCGCAAAAACGCACCAGGTAGGCCCACACCAGCCCCAGTGAAGTCGCAGTGATCCAGGCACCTGCCGCAGATTGTGGCCACACCAGCTGCAGCCAGCCCACCGGCAGCAGAAGACCCACCACCACCACCGCGCCCGGGATGGCGTAGCCAATGCCCACCACCTGCGTGACCGCCCGGATCCAGAGGGTGGCACGCTGGCGCACGGTGAAGGCCAGCAGCAAGGCCACTGTCACCGCCAGAAGGGCCGTCATGCCACCGAGCCGAAGGCTGTTCCAGGCCCAATCGCCAAAACGCATCCATGGCAGCGCGACCTCACTGTGCGCCAACGCACGCAGCAGGATCAGCACCGGCAGCACAAAGCCGAGCAGCACCGGCACACTGCATATTCCCCAGACAAGAAAGGCCTGCCCCCCTTGCAGGCGCACCGGCCGCGACTCGGCCGTACCCTGGCGCGAGGCCCGCGCCTGCGCAAACCGCATGCGCCGCTCGGCCCGCTGCTCCAGGTGCAGCAGCACGAGCACCACGGCCAGCAACACTGTGGCCAACTGGGCAGCCGCCAGGCGATCGTCCATGGCCAGCCAGGCCTTGTAAATGCCGGCAGTGAAAGTCTGGATGCCAAAGTAACTCGACACACCAAAGTCGGCCAGTGTTTCCATCAAGGCCAGTGCCACCCCTGCCGCAACCGCAGGGCGTGCCAGGGGCAAGGCAATCTCGAGGACGCGGCGCGACAAAGGAGCGCCCAGCAGACGGGCCGCCTCCATCAGGCCGACCACCCGTTCGAGCAAAGCCGTGCGGGCCAGCAGGTAGACATAGGGATAGAGCGACAAGGTGAACACCAGTGCGGCACCCCAGACGCTGCGCACATCGGGCCAAAGCGCGCCGCGCCAGCCCAAAGTCTCGCGCAGCGCCACCTGCAATGGGCCACTGAACTGAAGGAAGTCGGTGTACGCATAGGCCACCACGTAGGCTGGCATGGCCAGGGGCAAGAGCAGCAACCATTCAAAAACACCACGCCCCCGGAAATCGAACAGCGTGACCGCTGCGGCCGTACCCAGGCCCAGCACCGTCACACCCAGCGCCACCATCAGGCACAGGAGGGTGGAGGTCCACGCGTAATCGGGCAGCACCGTGGTGGCCATCTGGCGCAGCAAGTCCATGGATTGGGGCGTCCACTGCAACCAGGACGCCAGCACCGCCATCACCGGCAGGGCGAGCAGCAGCGCCAGCAAGGCAAAGAGCAGGGTTGCCAGACGGGACACGCTGGCAGTGACAAGGCGGGACATGCGCCGATTGTAGGAGCGGTCTCTGACCGCGATCAGCTTGTCCACGTGCTTGTCGCGGTCAGAGGCCGCACCCACAGAGACCGCTCCTACAATAGCCGACATGTTTCTTGAAATCCGCCAGCTCGATGTGCAGTACCCGGGCCGCGACACGCCCTCGGTCAGAGGCGTATCGCTGAGCCTGCGGGCCGGTGACATCGGTGTGCTGATCGGCCCTTCGGGCTGCGGCAAGACCACTTTGCTGCGCGCCGTGGCCGGACTGGAGCCCGTATCGGGCGGACGAATTCTGGTGGGCAAGCGCGTGGTCAGCGAGCAGGGGCACACCGAACCGGCCGAGCGTCGGCGCATCGGCATGGTGTTCCAGGACTACGCCCTGTTTCCTCACCTGGATGTGGGCCGCAATGTCGCCTTCGGTTTGCAGCAACTGGGCAAGGCCGAACGCGAAACCCGGGTGAAGGAAGTTCTGCAACTGGTGGGCCTGGAGGGAGCTGCGCGACGCTACCCGCATGAACTCTCGGGTGGGCAGCAACAACGTGTGGCCCTGGCCCGCGCCCTGGCCCCCCAACCTGACCTGCTGCTGCTCGATGAGCCCTTTTCCAACCTGGATGTGGACCTGCGCGAGCGCCTGGCCCATGAGGTGCGCAACATCCTCAAGGCGGCCAATGCCACGGCCCTGCTGGTGACCCACGACCAGCTCGAGGCCTTCGCCATCGGTGACGTGATCGGCGTCATGCACGAGGGCCGGCTGCAGCAATGGGACGATGCGTACAGCCTCTACCACCGCCCGGCCACACGCTTCGTGGCCGACTTCATCGGCCACGGCGTCTTCACTCCCGCCACGCTGCGCGAGGTCAACGGCCAGATTGTGGTGGACACCCCCATCGGCACCCTGACCGATATGGCCGAATGCCCCCTTCCCTGTGCCTTCTGTGAGGGGCAGTGCGATGTGCTGCTGCGCGCCGACGACATCGTGCACGACGATCATGCGCCGGTGAAGGCCGAAATCATCCGCAAGTCTTTCCGGGGCTCCGAATTCCTCTACACCCTGCGACTGGCCAGCGGCCACACCGTGATGGCCCATGTGCCCAGCCACCATGACCACAAGCTGGGCGAATGGATCGGCATCCGCGCCGAAGTCGACCATGTAGTCACCTTCAACCGGGCCTGCCCGGTGCGCGAGCGGGAGCTCTGCCAGATGCCCTGCACCCAGCAGCAGCCCGCCGCATGACAGCCTGACAGAGCAGGCCACGCTATGAGCGGGGTTCAGCCCCGATGACGCAAACCCTGGACGCTTTGGCGCAGATCGACCGCCCATTGCCGACGATCTCGTCCCTCGGCCCGCTGCGGCTCGCCAAAATGCACCACGGCGTGAATGGGCTGGGCAGTGAGCGTACGCCAGATCGAGCCCAGCAAGGTGTCTTCTCCGATGTAGCATGGCGCGAGGGTCAGCTCACCGCTGCGGGCATCGACAAACTTGAGCGACATGGGCTGCACCGGGACGTCGGCCGTGATGGCCGACTGGATCAGGTTGGCATGAAAAGGCAGCAGCTCACGGCCATCGCTGGTGGTGCCCTCCGGAAACACGGCCACCACATCGCCCGCTTTCATGGCATCGGCCATGTCGCGCACCATGCGCAGCGCGTCCTTGCGGCTGGTGCGCTCGATGTACAGCGTGCCAGCTCCGGTCGCCAGTGCGCCCACCAATGGCCAGCCCCGGATATCGGATTTGGAGACAAAGCGGCAATAGCGGGCGGCATGGATGACCAGGATGTCGAGCCAGGAGATGTGGTTGGAAACCATCAGCGCCGGGCCGCTGCGCACGGGCTGGCCCAGCACCTTCAGATGAATGCCCCACAAGGCCAGCAACTGCAAGGCCCAGGCTTGAACGCGCATTTCGCGTTGCTCCTGCGAAAGCCTGGGAAAGTGGGCACGGATGGTCCACAGGCCGACCAGCAGATGCCAGACTCCACGCAGGATTTTCCAGATGGCACGCAAGGCGGGCATGCGTCGGCTCAGTTCGCCTCGAAAGCAATGTGCCCACCCACCAGCGTGGCACGCACACGGCCTGGCAATTCGTAGCCGGAAAAAGGCGTGCTCTTGCACTGGCTTCGCAGACCAGCATCGGCCACAAGCCAATGGCCTTCGTGGCTGAGCACCGCCACATCGGCAACGCCCCCCACGGCCAGCTGGCCCACCGAGCCCTGCAGCGTGGACAGCGCAGCGCCCAGCACCTGTGCCGGTCGGACCGTGATGCGCGAGAGCAGCGTGGGCAGATCCACGCCACTGTCCTGACCCCACTTGAGCGCCAGACTCCAGAACAGTTCCAGACCGGTGGCTCCGGGGTCGGCCTCGGCAAAAGGCAAGGCTTTGGCATCGGCATCGACCGGGGTGTGATCAGAGACCAGAGCATCCAGGGTGCCATCGGCCAGGGCGGCCCCCAGGGCATCACGGTCGCGTTGCTGACGCAGCACCGGCGTCAGGCGGGCGCGGCTATCAAAGTAACCCATGTCGGCATCGGTCAGGTGCAGCGAGTTGATGCTGACATCGGCCGTGACCGGGAGGCCTTCGGCTTTGGCCTGGCGCAGCAGTTCGACGCCTGCGGCGCTGCTGATACGGCACAAATGAACCCGGGCCCGGGTGCTCCGCACCAGTTCGAAAATGGTGTGCAGGGCAATCGTCTCAGCCGCCACCGGGACACCGGACAGCCCCATCCGGGTGGCCAGCGGTCCGCTGGCGGCGACGCCCTTGCCCAGATACAGCTCTTGCGGACGCAGCCAGACACTGTAGCCAAAGGTGCTGGCGTACTGCAGCGCACGCTGCAGCACCTGGGTGTTCGCCAGAGCCTCCTCAGCCTGGCTGAAGCCGACACAGCCGGCAGCGGTCAGCTGGCCCATCTCGGTCAAGACCTCGCCCTGCAGGCCACGCGTGAGTGCGCCCAGTGGCAGCACACGCGACTGGTGCAGTTTTTCGGCGCGATGACAGAGCATTTCCACCAGACCCGGCTCATCGAGTACCGGGTCGGTATCGGGAGGACAGACCAGGCTGGTCACGCCACCGGCCACTGCGGCGGCCATTTCGCTCTCCAGCATGCCGGCGTGTTCCTGCCCAGGCTCGCCGAGTCGAGCAGACAAGTCCACCAGACCCGGTGCCACGATGCAACCTTGGGCATTGATCGTACGGTGGGCCGAAAAGTCGGCAGGCGCCTGACCGATGGCCACGATGCGGCCAGCGGCAATGGCCACATCGGCAGTTTTGTCGAGCCCGCTGGCGGGGTCGATGACGCGGCCGTTTTGAATCAGGATGTTCATGTTTTTATCCCCTCAAGCTTCGTTGCCCGCG
>CAYSIY010000054.1:0-11936 GCA_964431215.1 uncultured Limnohabitans sp. | reverse complement strand
GCCCACTTGTTGCAGACCTTCTTGGCCGGGCAGCCCATGTTGATGTCGATGATCTGGGCTCCACGGTCGATGTTGTAGCTCGCCGCTTCGGCCATCATGGCCGGCTCGGTGCCCGCGATCTGCACCGCAATCGGCCCGGGCTCACCCTCATGGTTGGTGCGGCGGCTGGTCTTGAGCGTGTGCCACAGGTCCTTGCGCGAGGTCACCATCTCGCTGACCGCATAGCCCGCTCCAAACTGACGACAGAGCTGACGAAACGGGCGGTCCGTCACCCCGGCCATGGGGGCAACGAACAAGGCGTTCGGCAAACTGTAAGGACCGATGTGCATGGGCATGGCAAGCGGCAGTTGCTCAAAAAGGAGGCGTGATTGTAATTGCCCAAAATTTCAGCAAATGAAAGGGCAATGTGGTAAGCAAAACCTGCGCCGATCAAGGCCTGAGGCCCATCGCTACACTGCTTCGCATGCAAGACTGGATGGCTTCATTACTTCAAACACTGGCCTTGCCCGAATTCGGGCTGTCCACCGTGTTCGTCGTGGCCTTTGTGTCCGCCACGCTGCTGCCCATGGGCTCCGAACCGGCGGTCTTTGGTCTGGTCAAGCTCAATCCCGATCTTTTCTGGCCCGCGATTGCCGTCGCCACGGCAGGCAACACCCTGGGCGGTATGGTGAGCTGGTGGATGGGCTGGGGCGCACGCAAGGCGGTAAACCGCTGGCGCGATTCACCGAACCACCTGCGGGCACTGAACTGGCTGGAAAAACTCGGCCCCCGCGCCTGCCTCCTGAGCTGGTTGCCGCTTGTGGGCGACCCCCTGTGCGCCGTGGCTGGCTGGCTGCAGATGCCCCTTGCACCTTGCACCCTGTACATGGCGATCGGCAAATTCCTGCGCTATTTGCTCATGACCTCACTGCTGCTGTGGGTCTTCTGAGCCCGGCCCGCTAACATGGCGTCTCCTCCAAGCGGGAAAACACCATGATCGAGCTCTACATCGGCAACAAGAACTACTCCTCCTGGTCCATGCGCCCGTGGGTGCTGCTGCGTCAGGCGGGCATTGCATTTGAAGAAATCCTGGTCCGATTTGACGGCTTTTCGGCAGACTCGCAATTCAAGAAGCGGGTTGCGGCCATCAACCCGGTGGGCAGGGTACCGGTCCTGGTACACGAGGGTCTGGTGGTCTGGGACACCCTGGCCATTGCCGAATACGTGGCCGAACAATTTCCGGAGCAGAAGCTCTGGCCCGCAGACCGTGCAGCCCGTGCCCGCGCCCGCAGCATCTGCGCCGAAATGCACAGCGGATTTCTTGCCCTGCGCAGCGCCTGCCCGATGAACATCGAGGCCCACTTGCCCGAGGTGGGCGCACTTGCCCTGCGTGACCAGCCGGCCGTACGTGCCGACCTGGATCGCCTGGTGTCCATGTGGTCCGGTCTGCTGGCCGAACATGGCGGACCGATGCTGTTCGGTCCGTTCAGCGTGGCCGACGCCTACTTTGCGCCGGTGCTCATGCGCATTCGCACCTACGGTCTGCCCGTGCCCCCGGATGTCCAGGCCTATATGGAACGCGTGTGTGCGCTGCCCGGCGTGAAAGCCTGGATCGACGGGGCGCTGGCCGAGCGCGACTTCATCGACTTTGAAGAACCCTACCGGCTACACCGCTGAGGAACAGCATGGACATTTTTGTCGTCGGCGGTGCCGTCCGGGATGCCTTGATGGGCCTGCCCGTCAACGACCGTGACTGGGTGGTCGTCGGCAGCACCCCCGAGGCCATGGTGGCACAAGGCTACCTGCCGGTAGGCAAGGATTTTCCGGTGTTTCTGAACCCTCAAACCCGGGAGGAATACGCTTTGGCGCGCACCGAGCGCAAGACGGCGCATGGCTACAAGGGCTTTGCCGTGCAGGCAGCACCCGATGTGACGCTGCAAGAAGATCTGGCCCGCCGCGACCTGACGATCAACGCCATGGCGGTGCCCGAGGCGCTGGCCCATGCCTCCACCACCGCCTGGCAAGGCCGGATCGTGGACCCGTATGGAGGGCAGCGCGACCTGCAGGCCAAGGTTCTGCGCCACGTGACCGAGGCCTTTGCCGAAGACCCGGTGCGCATCCTGCGGCTGGCGCGCTTTGCAGCGCGGTTTGCCGACTTCAGCGTGGCCGATGAAACCCTGCAACTGATGCGGCAGATGGTGCAAGACGGCGAAGTCGATCACCTGGTGCCCGAACGCGTCTGGCAGGAGCTGGCACGAGGGCTGATGACCCACAAGCCTTCACGCATGTTCGAGGTGCTGCGCTCGTGCGGTGCCCTGCAGGTCCTGCTGCCCGAACTCGATCGGCTGTGGGGTGTGCCACAGCGGCCCGAATACCACCCCGAAATCGACACCGGTGTGCACGTGATGATGGTGCTCGACCAATGCGCACGCCTGCAGGCACCGCTGGCGGTGCGGTGGGCCGCCCTCATGCACGACCTGGGCAAGGGCAGCACCCCGGTCGATATGCTGCCGCGGCACCTCGGACACGAGGGCCGCAGCGTCAGGCTCGCCCACCAGATTGCCGAACGCCTGCGTGTGCCAGGCGATTGCAAGGCCTTGGCCGAGGTGGTGGCCCGCGAACACGGCAACATTCACCGCAGCGGCGAACTGGGCGCCGCCGCCCTCCTGCGCTTGCTCAACCGTTGCGATGCCCTGCGCCAGCCCGAACGCTTTGCCCTGGTGCTGCAGGCCTGCGAGGCCGATGCGCGGGGCCGGCTGGGCTTTGCAGACCGTGACTACCCCCAAGCGGAGCTGCTGTCGCAGGCCCTGCAGGCTGTGCTCGGCGTTGCCACAGCCAATATTGCGGCGCAGGCTGCCCGGGAAGGTCTGCAGGGGCCACAGATCGGCCAGCGGATTGATCTTGAAAGAACCTCCGTTCTGACCCACATCATCACGCCACATGCCCAACCGCCGACATGACAACTCCCTACTACAACTGGTCACCCGTCATCATTGGGCACGTTGTTCTGGCCTCAACAGCCGTGGTGCTTGGCGCCTTGCTGCTGGCCACCCGCAAAGGCCATCAGATTCATCGACTGATGGGCTGGATCTGGGTGCTTTGCATGACCGCTGTCGCCGGGATTTCCTTTGCCATCCACCGCCCGGATGGCTATTCATGGATTCATGGGCTCTCGGTTTTCACACTGGTCAGCCTGCTTGTGGGCGTGGCGCACGCGCGCGCTCACCGGGTCAAGGCTCACCGGACCCACATGGTGTCCCTGTATGTTGGCGCCCTGCTGATCACAGGCTTGTTCACCCTGCTGCCCGGACGACTGATCGGCAGCGCCTTGTGGGGCTTCCTGAGCCGGCACCAAGAAACTACGCATCGCCCCGATCAGCAAGCCCTGGTTCAGAGCTTTGACCGAACCCACTGCGCAATGTCCTGCGCCGATCGGAAGGCCCCGGCCTGACGGGCCACTTCGCGGCCGCCCAGAAACAAGGCCAGGGTCGGAATGCTGCGGATATGGAAGCGGGTGGCAAGCTGCTGCTCGTCTTCGGTGTTGACTTTGGCCAGGCGCACCTGCGGCTCCAGCAGACCGGCGGCCTGCTCGAAAGCCGGGGCCATCATGCGGCACGGTCCACACCAGGGTGCCCAGAAATCCACCAGCACCGGCACCTGGCTGCGGCCGATGTGGCGCTCGAAGCTGCCCTCGTCCAGCGTCAGCGGATGACCGGTAAACAAGGGCCGATGGCATTTTCCGCAATCGGGCGCACTGCCCAAATGCTCCGCCGCCACGCGGTTGGTGGTGTGGCAATGGGGGCAGACAATGTGCAGGGGTTCAGTCATGGGAGGGTGTGTCTGGATGATCGCGGTCGGTGACCGCTCCTACACCATGAGCTGGGGGTGCCTGCGACGCATTCAAGGGCTCAGAGCCACTTGGCGATGCCGGCAGCGGTCATGCTCAGCAGCAGCGTGCTGGTGATGGGGATGAACCATTCGCGACCGAACAGTCGAAAGCGCAAATCACCCGGCAACTTGCCAAAGCCCAGTTTCTGTAGCCAGTGCTGCAGGCCACTGAAGAGGATCAGGGCCAGCAAGGTGACGATGAGCCAGCGCAGCATGTTCAGAGCCGGTGGCTGCGGTCGCCGCGGGCAAAGCCCTGCGCAGCCCAGTCGCGGGTGGCCAAGGCGATGACCTTGAACAGCTCGCCCATCTCGTGTTCGTTGACCAGGCGGGCCGCCTGCACCCGCTCGGACAAAGGCGAGGCCTCCATGCGCTGCGTGATGCCCAGGTTGAACAGGAAGTGCGCCTGGCAGGTGTACCCCAGCACCGACAGGCCCGCGTTTTGCGCGGCCAGTGCGATGCCGGTGAAATTCACATGGGCGGTGATGTCCTTGAGGCCCACCTGCTGCAGCGGGTCCCCATCGGCCTGGTGGAGGTGGTGGCACATCAAGGTGCCCATGTGCCGTTGCGGGTGGTAGTACTCGGCCTCGGGAAACCCGTAATCGAGCAAAAAGGCCGCACCCCCACGCCCGGCCCGCAGGCGCTCGGCGAGGCTGGCGACGAACGCCTCGGCCTGCGGGTGGATTTCCGTCAGGTAATCGTGATCGCCCTCGATCTCGAGCGGCGGCCGCAGCGGCGTGGGGCGATCTGACCAGGCAAAGCCTTCTGCCTCGGCCATGACGCCACGTTCGTGCCAAACCCCGTTGTTGCGCACCAGCAGCTTCACCGGCATGGCGTCCAGCAATTCGTTGCCCACCACCACCCCTTCGATGGCCTCGGGCCAGGTGTCGATCCAGCGCAGTTTGTGGGCATGCGCGGCCAGGGTCTTTGCCTGGCGCATGCGCAAGGTCCCTGACAGATCGATGATGGTGTAGCAGCGCACCCGATCGCCCAAGGCCTCAAGAAGCTGCAGTGCCAGCGCACCCGTACCCGCCCCAAATTCGAACACTTCATGGCTTGCGGTGTGGTCCAGCGCCTCAGCCACCTGCACCGCCAGGGTCTGGCCGAACAGCGCCGTCAGGCCGGGCGCGGTGACAAAGTCACTGCCCGAATCGGGCATGGCGCCAAATTTCTGCAAGGTGTTGGTGTAGTAGCCCAGACCCGGTTCGTACAGCGCCATGGCCATGAAACGGTCAAAAGGCAGCCAGCCCCCGGCCGCAGCGATGGCGGTGTGCAGGCGGTGCTGCAGTTCGGGCAAGGAAGTCGGCAAAGCGGTGCTCACCCGCCGATTGTCGCGCATGGCAAATCGGGAATCTCGGCAAGAGGGGCAGCCGCCACAAGGAAAAGGACCATCGGGGATAATTCAAACCTTGCTGAGCCCCGCCTGGACAGGGGGGTACCAGCGTCTTGAAATCTGGAACACACCCCTTGAAAACCGTCCTCATCACTGGCGGTGCCCTGCGTCTGGGCGCCCTGCTGTGCCAGGCCTTTGCGCAAGCGGGCTGGCAGGTCTGGTGCCACTACCAGCGCTCGGCGGCGGCGGCGCAAGGCCTGCAGCAGCAGCTGGCGGCCCATGGCGCCAAGGTGTACCTGGTGCAGGCCGATCTGGGCCAGGCCGCCGAACGCGAGCGCATGATGCAGACCATCGAGGCGCAGACTGGCCCGCTTGACTGTCTGGTCAACAACGCCTCGCTGTTCGAGCCCGACAGCGGTCTGGACCTTGACCTCAGCGGCGCCCGCGAGCAGCTCGAAGTCAACCTGCTGGCGCCCCTGTCGCTGGCCTCGCTCATGGCCCGTCAGCGCTCAGCGCAGGCAGCCGTCGGCCAGCGCAGCGTGATCCACGTGCTGGACCAGAAGGTCTTCAACCTGAATCCGGACTACTTTTCATACACCGTCAGCAAGCTCGCACTCGAGCGCGCCGTGGCGCTGCAGGCCCAGGCTCTGGCACCTGCGCTTCGGGTCTGCGGTGTGGCCCCCGGCCTGATGTTCCTGAGCGGCCCCCAGACGCAGGAGAATTTTGACCGCGCCAGCCGCGTCAACCTGCTGCGCCAACCGATCGATGCATCCCAGGTGGCGGCGACTTGTCTTTTTCTGGCCGGCAACCCCTGCATCACCGGCAGCACCCTGTGCGTGGACAACGGCCAGCACCTGGTGCCGCTGGCACGCGATGTGATGTTTGCCATCGACGAGCCCCGGCAACCATGAATCTCACCATGAGTGATCCCCTGTCCACATTGGCCCTGAAGTGCCGCCGCCTGTTCCTGCGCAACCATGTGGTGGATGTGCGCATTGGCGCGCACGACTTTGAGAAGCACGCGCCCCAGCGCATCGTCTTCAATGTCGAATTGTTTGTGCCTCTCGACGGCAGCACCCCCACACGCGACGACCTGGCCGAAGTGGTGGACTATGACTATGTGCGTCAAGTCATTGCCCGGCGCGTGGCCCGCGGCCACATCGTGCTGCAGGAGACCCTGTGTGATGACCTGATGGACGAACTCATCGCTCATCCGGGCGTGATCGCCGTGAGGCTCTCGAGCTGCAAGCCCGATGTGTACCCGGACTGCGACGGTGTCGGCGTGGAAATCATCCGGATCAAAGGTGCTGCATGCTGAACCGTGGCCTGCAAACCCTCTCGCTCACCGGTTTGCGCTTTGACGCCAACCTGGGCATCCTCGAACACGAAAAGACCGACCCGCAGCCCATCCAGGTCGATGCCGAGCTGAACCTGGGCACCCAGGCGCTGCTGCCCAGCGATGACGACATCACCTCGGTACTGGACTACCGCAAGGTGCGCAAGATCATCATCGATGAGTGCACCGCCGAACATGTGAACCTGCTCGAAACCCTGATCGGCAAACTCACCCACCGCCTGATGCAACTGCCTGGGGTGCTGGGCGTGCGGGTCAAGATTGCGAAACTCCAAATTTTTGAAGATTGCGAAGTCGCCATTCGCATGGAAACCGGACAGTGGTGAAGCCCATGAACGCACCCCTTGAAAACACCTGGATCGAAGCCGAACCGGCTGATGCGGCCAAGGCCGCGAAGATCGAACGCGAGACCCACAAACTCGAAAAACGCCTGTGCCGCCAGGTCGGCCAGGCCATCAGCGACTACAACATGATCGAGACCGGTGACCGCGTGATGGTCTGCATGTCCGGCGGCAAGGACAGCTACGGCATGCTCGACATCCTGATGAAGATGCAGGCCCGTGCGCCCGTGGACTTCACGCTGGTGGCCGTCAACCTTGACCAGAAACAGCCCGGCTTTCCGGCCGAGGTCCTGCCCGACTACCTGAAAAACCTGGGCGTCGAGTTCCATATCGAAACGCAAGACACGTATTCGATCGTCAAGGACAAGATTCCCGAAGGCAAGACCATGTGCAGCCTGTGCTCGCGCCTGCGCCGCGGCATCCTGTACCGCGTGGCGCGCGAGCTGGGGTGCAACAAGCTCGCCCTGGGCCACCACCGAGACGACATGCTGCAGACCTTCTTCCTGAACATGTTCTTTGGCGGCAAGCTCAAGGGCATGCCCCCCAAGCTGCTCAGCGACAACGGCGAATTCATGGTGATCCGCCCACTGGCCTACGTGGCCGAAACCGACCTGCAGCGTTGGGCGACGCACCGACAATTTCCCATCATCCCCTGTACCCTCTGCGGTAGCCAGGAAAACCTGCAGCGAAAAGTGGTGGGCAATATGCTGCGCGAGTGGCAAAAAAAATATCCGGGCCGCCTCGAAAACATGTTTGCCGCGCTGCAAAACGTCGTGCCCTCACACCTGATGGACCCTCATCTGCATGACTTCAAAAACCTGCAGATCACCGGAATTGCCGACGAAGCTGGCGACAAGGCTTTTGATGCGGAAGAATTCAGCGAAGCCTCTTTGCCTGGCCTGCAGGTCATCTCCATGAACGGATCACCATGACACAACGCGTCGTCAAACTGTTTTTCCTGGGGCTGCTGGCGCTTCTGACCGGTTGCGCGAGCACGCGCGTGGTCGACAGCCAGGTGCTCGCCGTGGCCAATGTGCCTGCCGGGGTTCCACTGCAGGGGGCCAAGTACCGCTTCGAGCGCTTGCCCTCCCAGGCCAACAACCCCGAAGCGGGCCTGGCGGAGCAGCAGGCGCAGCAGGCCCTGGAGGCGGTCGGTCTGGTTCGGGACGATGCTGCAGCACAACTGAGCGTGCTGGTGGGTTTTCAGGCTTCGCAGTACCTGCTTGATCCCTGGGGCTACCGCTCCCCACGGCCCTACTTCGGCAGCATTTCCATTGGTCATGGCGTGCCGTGGGGCTCGGGTGTGGGTGTGGGAATGGGCATGCGCTTTCCACCCACACCCCATTACCGGCGTGAGGTCAGCCTGATTTTGCGCGACCTCAAATCCGGCCAGGTGGTTTATGAAACCCGTGCCAGTCATGACGGCCCCTGGAGCGACAGCACGCTCATTTTTGCGACCTTGTTCAGGGCCGCACTGGCTAACTTTCCGAACCCGCCTGCCGGCCCGCAGCGTGTGAACATCGAAATCCCTCGCTGACAAATCGCGCCGCGTCCCCATGCAAGTGACCCGCATCCTTGCCATCCGGCACGGTGAAACCGCCTGGAATGTGGACACCCGCATCCAGGGCCACCTGGACATTCCGCTCAACGACAGTGGCCTGCAGCAAGCGCGCTGCTTGGCGCAGGCGCTGGCCGAACGCGACGAGCTGCACGCCATTTATGCCAGCGACCTGTCACGCGCCCATGTGACGGCGCAGACCATCGCAGGCCAGATCGGCCTTTCGGTGACCCCACACCCAGGTCTGCGCGAACGCGCATTTGGAGATTTTCAGGGTCGCACCTTCGCGGAAATCGAGGCCGAACAGCCCCAAGAAGCACTGCACTGGCGCAAACGCAGCCCCGAATGGACCCCGCCTGGCGAAGGCGAATCGTTGACCGTCCTGCGCGAACGGGTACTGACCACGGTGAACGAGCTGGCCGCCCGGCATGTGGGCCAGCAGATCGCGCTGGTGGCGCATGGCGGGGTCATGGATGTGCTCTACAGGGCGGCCACCGGGCTGGATTTACAGGCCCCGCGCACCTGGGCCTTGCCCAACACCGCCGTCAATCGACTGCTCTGGACGCCCGAAGGCCTGACCCTGGTGGGCTGGGCCGACACCAGCCATCTCGATGACAAATGGCGGGACGAGAGCGGCACCTGAATCGCATCACTCACCAAACAAGCCGCCCGCCGTCTTCGGCGGCGCGACCCCCAGATGCCGAAAAGCCGCCAGGGTGGCAATGCGCCCTCGCGGCGTGCGCTGCAGATAGCCTTGCTGGATCAGGTAGGGTTCGATCACATCTTCAATGGTGTCGCGCTCTTCGCCAATGCTGGCCGCAATGTTGTCCAGCCCGACAGGCCCGCCGTCAAAGCGGTGGATCACGGCTTCGAGCAGCTTGCGGTCCATCAGATCAAAGCCCTCGGGGTCCACATCCAGCATCGAGAGCGCCGCCTTGGCCATGGCCTGGGTGATGCGGCCATCGCCCTTGACATCGGCGTAGTCACGCACACGGCGCAGCAGGCGGTTGGCGATGCGGGGCGTGCCGCGTGAACGGCGGGCGATTTCGAACGATCCTTCAGGATCGATGGGCGCCTTGAGCAGGCCACTGCTGCGCGTGACGATGCGTGTGAGCTCTTCGGGCGTGTAGAACTCCAGCCGAGAAACGATGCCAAAGCGGTCGCGCAGCGGGTTGGTGAGCATGCCGGCCCGCGTGGTCGCACCCACCAGGGTGAAGGGCTGCAGATCGAGCTTGATGGAGCGTGCCGCCGGACCTTCACCGATCATGATGTCGATCTGGTAATCCTCGAGCGCCGGGTAGAGGATTTCCTCGACCACCGGCGAAAGGCGGTGGATCTCATCGATGAAGAGCACATCGTTGGCCTCCAGGTTGGTGAGCAGCGCCGCCAAGTCCTTGGGCTTTTCGAGCACCGGGCCGCTGGTCTGGCGCAGGTTCACCCCCAGCTCGGCGGCAATGATGTGAGAGAGCGTGGTCTTGCCCAGACCGGGCGGTCCAAACAGCAGCACATGGTCGAGCGGCTCCTGGCGCTTTTTGGCGGCACCAATGAAAATTTCGAGCTGCTCGCGCACCTTGGCCTGGCCCACATACTCTTGCAAGTGTTTGGGCCGCAGGGCGCGTTCGATGGCTTCTTCGCTGTTGGACACGGGTGCCGCCGAGACCACCCGAGCCGATTCACGGGGCGTTGGCGGCAGGCCGAAATCGTCGGTCTTGATGCTCATGGGTCGATCAGTTCGATGATGTCGTTCAAACCCAGGCAGGCTTCCCGGAATGCAGCATCGGAAGCCCGCTTCCAGGGGTGAGGTTTGGCGCTCCGCTCCCGCCAGTCAAAACTCTTGGGTTGATTGCAGATGATGTAACTGGGCTCTTTCGCCGACCGGCTGTTGTCAACAGCAAAAGGGTTGCTGGCGTTGTAACCCGCGGTGGACATCGGAAAGCCGATGACGATGGAGGTTTTGGCATTGAATGCTTTCGGTGAAAGCACCAACATCGGGTGCATGTGGCGCATTTCACGCCCCACCTGCGGACTGAAATCGATCCAGATGATGTCCTGCCGATCAGGCACCCATGTCTTCGGCCGCGGCGTCATGGGGCTGAACCAAACTCGGCACCGCGGGGCGCATCCTGCATCAACTCGCCGCCATGAATGACGGGGTCGTAGGCCGCGAGTTTGTCGGCCAGACTGGGGCGGGATTTCACGGCACGCAGCTCCAAACGACCTTTGGCCAGCACCGAGGCCTGCAAGAGCGTATCGGGCGTGATGCCGAGGGCATTCATCAGCTCACGGCTCAAACGGATACCGTGGCTGTTGCCCCAGACGGAGATGGCGAGTGGGAGTTTTTTCATGGCTCAAGTATATCCAGAGGATATCCCATCTGCAATGGTTTACTTGGCCAAGGCCTTGAGCGCCAGCTTGATGCCTTCGCTCACGCCCACGTCCTGCGGCAGGCCCTTGAGTGCAACGGCGGCTTCCTTGTCACTGTAGCCCAGCGCCACCAGGGCCTGCTGGATGTCGCCCTGCGCATCGCCCACGGCCGCAGCCGGAGCCCCGATGTCGGCACCCAGCTTGCCTTTGAGCTCGAGCAGCAGACGCTCGGCGGTCTTCTTGCCGATGCCCGGCACCTTGACCAGGCGTCCGGCTTCCTGACGGCTCACGGCCTGCGACAGTTCGCTCACGCTCATGCCCGACAACACAGACAGCGCCGTACGCGGGCCCACGCCCGAAATCCTGATGAGCTGGCGAAAGGCCTCGCGCTCGGCCGCCGTACCAAAGCCATAGAGGATCTGCGCGTCCTCGCGCACCACAAAATGGGTGAGCAGACTGACCTTCTCGCCGGTAGCGGGCAGGTTGTAGAAGGTGCTCATGGGCACATTGACCTCATAGCCCACCCCCTGGCAGTCCACAATGACTTCGGGCGGATTCTTGTCGCTAAGGGTGCCGGTGAGTTTGCCGATCATGAGAGAGAAGCCTTGCAGGACAGGTCTGGTGGAAAATCCGGGGTTAACGACGCACACCGGTGCGCCACAACAGGATTATCAGCTTGATCGTTCGCCACACCTTCACCCCGCACAACAACACCCGCCTGTCCAACCTGTGCGGCCCGATGGACACGCACCTGCGCAGCATCGAGGCCGGCCTGCAGGTCAGCATCGCGCACCGCCACGAGCAGTTCAAGGTGGACGGCCCCAAGGCGCAAGCGCAGCGCGCCATGGAACTGCTGCAGGCCCTTTATGAACGCGCTGACCGGCCGATTGCCGCCGACATGGTGCAGCTGATGCTGGCCGGGGACTCGGCGCTCGATGAAGGTGCAGACGGTGCCCAGATGCTCCACACCCGCCGCGCCGACCTCAAGGCCCGCACCCCGGGCCAGTCGGTTTATCTGGACAACATCGCCGGCCATGACCTCACTGTAGGCATCGGTCCGGCCGGCACCGGCAACACCTACCTGGCGGTAGCGTGCGCAGTGGACGACCTGGAGCGTTCGGC
>CAYSIY010000053.1:0-11984 GCA_964431215.1 uncultured Limnohabitans sp. | reverse complement strand
TGCAGGCACCAGGCTTCGTCACACTGGGTGCAGGTGTAGGGCACCTTTTTGCCGGTGTGATGGAAGTCGAACACCTTGATGCGGGACTTGGCCGTGGCGTAGGTGCCGTAGTTCTCGAAAGAACAGGCCATTTCGCACTGCTGGCAGCCGGTGCACTTGTCCGGATTGATGTGCAACACCTTTTGCATGCGGGTCTCCTGAGGGTCGTGGCAGCTTGTGTATTTCTGCGCGGGTGAATGACAATGCCGAATCATTGTGCGCACAGGGGTATCCCGAGTGCTAAGTACAAACCCTGAAAGCACCGCCCCAGCCTCCAAAAATTCTCAGCTTGATACACATGTCCGCCCCCGACCGTCTGCAAGCCATCGCCCAAGCCCGTCAGGTTCTGCTGCACGAGCGCAGCAGCCAGGTGGCCGTCATGCCCCCCTGGCTGCTGCGTGGCTGGCAACGCTGTCAGTCCTGGGGGCTGGAGCCCGGCCAGCGCGTAGGCTTTGATGCCGTCAGCGCCACGCAGATGCACCGGGTCCAGGAGGAAAACCGGCCGCTGGTGCAAGCCGCGCGTCCGGTGCTGGCCGATCTGGTGCGGGCCATGGGCAATATCGGCTATTTCGCCATCCTGACCAATGCCGAGGGCATCGTGATCGATGTGCAAGGGCCTGTAGACCGCAGCGACCGACGGGCCGATGTGATCGCCCGCGTTGGTGTGGACCTGTCCGAGCGTGCCGTGGGCACCACCGCCATCAGCGCGGCACTGAGCGAGCTGCAGCCCGTATGGCTGCACCGGGGCGAGCATTTTTTTGACGACACCAGCGTCTACAGCTGCGCGGGGGCACCGGTGTTCGGGCCGGACGGCCGGTGCGCGGGCATGCTGGACCTGACCGGCGTGGAAGTGACCGAACGCCCTGCCCTCAAGCATCTGGTGCGCCGCTCGGCCCGCAGCATCGAAAACAGCTGGCTGCTGGCCGCCCCGCACGCCCTCACCTTGCGCCTGAACTGGCCAGGCAACCAGCCCGGCGACGACAGCGACGGCCTGCTCACCCTGGATGCCGATGGACGCATCACAGGGGCCAATCCGACCGCCCGGCAAATGCTCTCGCTCGAACCAGGCAGCGGCCAGACGCATGCCAGCGAGGTGTTTGCGATGCCCTGGGAAAACCTTTTTGATGCCGCTCGTCATGACGAGGGGATGGGCGAGGTGCCCTTGTGGTCGGGTCTGCGGCTGCAGACCCAGGCCCGCCGTGAAGGCCGCGCGGCTTCAGCCGCTTCAGCCGATCAAGGTGCTGGCAAGGCCCTGCGCGATGTCGAGACCGAGCTGATCCGCCAGGCGGTGCTCAGGGCCAAAGGCAATGTGGCCGAGGCCGCACGCGCCCTGGGCATCAGCCGGGCCACGGTCTACCGCAAACTGGCGCACACCAGACCGTAGGAGCGGTCTCTGTTCGCAATGGTAGGAGCGGTCTCTGACCGCGATGGGCCAGAGGATCGCGCTCGGAGAGCGCTCCTGCGCGTCAGCGGGCGGCGTTCGGGAAGAAGAGCTGTTCGCCGCCGATTCGGTAGTCGGCAATGGCGGCCTGGCCCGCAGCGGACGTCAACCAGTCCACGAATTTCTGGGCCTCGGCCCGTTTGACCTGGGGGTGCCTGGCGGGGTTGACCACCATGACGCCGTAGGGGTTGAACAGCCTTTGGTCGCCTTCGACCAGGACGGTCAGATCGGCACGGTTTTTGAAACTGAGCCAGGTGCCACGGTCGGCCAGCACATAGGCCCCCTGCGAGGCCGCGATGTTGAGCGCCGGCCCCATGCCGCAGCCGCACTCCCGGTAGCCACTGCCCTTGCTGTTTTCGAGGTTCGCGCTTTTCCAGAAGCGCAGCTCGGCGGCATGGGTGCCGCTCTTGTCACCACGGGAGACAAAGGGTGCGTTGGCGGCCGCCAGCCGGGCCATGGCGGCCACGATGTCGCGCCCGCGTGCGCCGGCGGGGTCGGCCCGGGGGCCGATGAGCACAAAGTCGTTGTACATGACGGGCAGGCGCTGCAGGCCAAAACCCTCGGCCACGAAGCGCTCTTCGGCCTGCGGGTCGTGCACGAACACCACATCGGCATCACCCCGGCGGGCCATGTCCAGCGCCTGACCGGTGCCCAGCGCGACCACTTTCACGTCAATGCCCGTGGCACGCTTGAAGGCTGGCAGCAAATGGCCAAACAGGCCTGACTGTTCGGTGGAGGTGGTGGAAGACACGACGATGGAGGGGCTTTGCGCCCAGGCCAAAGGGCCGGCGAGCAGAGCGCAGAGCAGCAGGCGACGCAGGGGCTGAAAACACAGGCTCATGCGGTTTCTCCTTGAACAAAGGCATGGGCCTCGGGGCTGAGGCGGGCCAGCAGCGAGGCATTGAAGAAATCATGGACGGGCAGGTCGACCAGCACACGGCCGCCTTGCAGACAGACCACGCGGCTGGCCATGCGCTTGACCTGCCCCAGGTTGTGGCTGGCCCAGATCAGGGTCAGGGGCCGGTCTTCGCCACGGGCAAATTCGGCAATCAGTGCCTCCACCTCGCGCTTGGCATGCGGGTCGAGGCTGGCGGTGGGCTCGTCCAGCAGCAGCAGGTCGGGCCGGCGCGCCCAGGCCCGGGCCAGGGCCAGGCGCTGCTGCTGACCGCCCGAGAGTTCGCGTCCGCTGCGCTGTGCAGCGTCTTGCAGCCCGACGCGTGCCAGGGCCAGCAGGGCATGCTGGCGGGCAGCCGCCCAGCCCAGGCCCAGCGAACGGTCCAGCCACAGGCCCAGGGCCACATTGTTCAGGGCCGTGGCACGCAGGAGGTGGGGCCGCTGAAACAGCATGGCCTGGCGGTGCGTCGGCTCGCGCTGCACCTGCCCGGCCATGGGGGCCAGCAAGCCATGCAGTGTGCGCAGCAGCGTGCTCTTGCCCGAACCGTTGGCACCCACCAGGGCCACGCGATCGCCTGACTGCACCTGCAGGTCCACACCCTCAAGCGCAAGCACAGCGCCCAGACGGACCGAGACTCCCTGCAAATGCAGCAGCGTGGTCATCAGAGCCCCCCCTGCCATGCCCGGGACAGTGGCGCGGACATGCTCGAGAGCCTGCGGGCACGCCAGCGGATCAGGGCCATGAGGAGGTTGAGCCCGCCCACCACCAGCAGCAAGACCAGGCCCAGCGCCAGCGCCAGCGGCAGATCGCCCTTGCTGGTCTCCAGCGCGATGGCGGTGGTCATGACGCGGGTAAAGCCCTCGATATTGCCCCCGACGATCATGACCGCGCCCACCTCGGCAATGGCGCGCCCGAAAGCCGTGACGAAAACCGTCATCAGGGCCAACCGTTCGTCCCAGGCCAGCAGCAGGCTGCGCAAGAGCGGACCGGCCCCCAGCGAAGCCCATTGTTCGCCGTGCTGGCGCTCCACGTCTTCCACGACCTGGCGGGTGAGCGCGGTGACGACCGGCAACACCAGGATGAGCTGGGCCAGCACCATGGCCTTGAAGCTGAAGAGCCAGCCCAGAAAACCCAGCGGCCCGCTGCGCGAGAGCAGCAGGTAGACCACCAGCCCCACCACCACCGAAGGCAGGGCCAGCAGGGTGTTGAGCAGCACCAGCAGCGGCCCGCGTCCGGCGAATCGGGCGACCGCCAGCCAGGCGCCCAGCAGCACCCCCAGGCCATAAGCGATCAGGCAGGCCGTGGCGCTGACGGCCAGCGAGCGGCCGACAATGCGCCAGAGTGCAGGGTCCAGCGAGATGAGCAGTTGCAGCGCCGTGGCAACGCTGTCGGTGAAGGTGTTCATACGGTGCCTGCATGGTAAGCCGGTTCGACAGGCCGCCGCATCAGGGATGTCCGGGAGCCGCCCAGGCAGCTGCGGTTTTGAGGCTTTTGTGGGGGGGGTGAGCGGAAATTTCAATCTGCAGGCCGCCGTCAGAGGGTTGCGAACCACTAGAATCCCTCCACTTTGAATACCGGGAGTTTTCCTCCATGACAGCCCTCCTCCGATTTGCACTCGCCGTCGACTGGATCAGTGACAAGTTCGGCAAGCTGGCGGCCTTTGCGGTCATGTCGGCCGCCATGATCTCCGCTGGCAACGCCTTCGTCCGCTACGGCCTGGACATCAGCTCCAACGCCTGGCTGGAGATCCAGTGGTACCTGTTTGCCGCCACAGTGATGCTGGGCGCGCCCATCGTGCTCAAGCTCAATGAGCACGTGCGTGTCGATATCTTCTACGGCAAGCTCACGGCCAAGCGTTCGGTCTATGTTGACCTCTTTGGCCTGGTGTTTTTCTTGTTGCCAGTGATGGCGATGCTCGCTTACCTGAGCTGGCCACTGTTTATGAAAATGTACCTCTCCAACGAGGTCTCGACCAACGCGGGCGGCCTGGTCCGCTGGCCAGCCATGATGCTGTTGCCCCTGGGCTTTGGATGGATGTTCCTGCAGGGCGTGAGCGAAATCATCAAACGGGTGGCCTTCCTGCAAGGCAAGTTCGAGATGGACACCCACTACGAAAAACCCGTTCAGTAAGCACAGCCACAAGCGCTGCGACTTCGACAAGCATTCCCAAAAGGAAACACCATGCAAATGGAAAACTTCGCGCCGGTCATGTTCGCCGGTCTGGTCATCGTGATGCTGATTGGCTTTCCGGTGGCTTTCTCCCTGGCGGCTCTGGGCCTGTTCTGCGGCTTCATCGCCATCGAGATGAACTGGTTCCCGGTCAGCTACATGTCCAACCTGCCGCTCAACATATTCGGCATCCTGAGCAATGACCTGCTGCTGGCCATTCCTTTCTTCACTTTCATGGGGGCCATCCTCGAAAAGTGCGGACTGGCCGAGGACATGCTGGACTCGATGGGTCAGCTCTTTGGTCCGGTCCGTGGCGGCTTGGGCTATTCGGTCATTCTGGTGGGCTTCATCCTGGGTGCCATCACCGGCACCGTGGCGGGCCAGGTGATTGCCATGGCCCTGATTTCGCTGCCGGTCATGATCCGTTACGGCTACAACATGCGCTATGCCACTGGCGTGCTGGCTGCTTCGGGCACCATCACGCAGCTGGTCCCGCCTTCGCTCGTGCTGGTGGTGCTGGCTGACCAGCTGGGCCGCTCGGTCGGTGACATGTACAAAGGGGCTTGGGGGCCGTCCATCCTGCAGATCGTGATCTTTGCCCTCTACACCTTCGCGCTGGGCCTGATCAAGCCGCACTATGTCCCGGGTGTGCCCAAAGAAGCCCGTACCCTCTCGGGCTGGGCCTTGTGGGCTAAATGCCTGCGCGGCATCATTCCCTCGGCCATCCTGATCTTTGCAGTGCTGGGCTCCATGGGCGGGCTGCCGGGCATGGACAAGGCGCTCGCTACTCCTACCGAAGCCGGTGCCATGGGCTGCGTGGGCGCCCTGATTCTGGCGGCCATGCACAAGCGCCTGAGTGTCAGTCTGATTTGGGACTCCATGGTCGCCACCATGCGCCTGACGGCCATGGTCGCCTTCATCCTGATCGGTGCGCGGGTTTTCTCTCAGGTGTTCCAGGGCGTCGATGGCGCACTCTGGGTCGAGCACCTGCTCTCGGGTCTGCCGGGCGGCCAGATCGGCTTCCTGATTGTGGTGAACATCTTTGTTTTCTTCCTGGCTTTCTTTCTGGACTTCTTCGAGATCGCCTTCATCATCATCCCGATGCTGGCACCGGTGGCCGAAAAGCTGGGCATCGATCTGATCTGGTTCGGTGTGCTGCTGTGCGTGAACATGCAGACCAGCTTCATGCACCCGCCTTTCGGCTTTGCCCTGTTCTATCTGCGCGGGATTGCCGATACCCTCTACAAGGAAAAGCGCATTCCCAAACCCGTGCTGTCCAAGGACATCTACCTGGGTTCCATCCCCTGGGTGATCATGCAGCTGGTGCTGGTAGCGATCGTGATTTTCGTGCCTGAAACCGTGACCGCCTTCCTCGACAAGGAAGCTGTGGTGGATCTGGACAAGGTGCAGATCGAGCTCCAGGCTGATGACCAGGTAGAGGCTGACGAGGATAAAGAAAAGCTTGAAGACATGGTCAAGAACAGCACTGAGGCTGAAAAGAAATAGCCCCCATGTCTGACCCCATCGCCGAGCAGCTGGGGCCTGCCCCCTTCCGCTTCCAACCCCTTGAGCCCGGACGCAGCGTCCGGGCTTTTTCACTGACTTTCCGGCTGCTGGGCCTGGCCATGCTGGTCGTGGGCTCGGCTTGGATGTTCACGCTTTGGCGCGAAGGGGCTCTGGGATCGGGCGAAAGCTCCGGTCTGAGCTGGTTTGCAGCCGGCTTGGCGCTGATGAGCCTGACCGTATGGAAGATCTGGACGAGCCGGACCCGGCTCGACGAGGTCCGTCTGCACCAAAGCTGGCTGTGGGACAAACAGATGGACTTGCGCGAACTGGCCTATGCCAAGCTGATCCGCGTGCCGGGTCTGGACTGGCTGATTGCCCCCCGGCTGTATGCCAGGACACTGGGGGGCAAGTTTGCCGTTTTCTACGCGGCTGATCCGGCCATGCTCTCGGAGTTTGAACGGCTGGTGAAGGAGCTCAGGGATTTCAGGACCCTGAGCTGAAGCCGAAATAGCCTGGGTCTGGCAGCGCAGGCCAAGACTTCCGCGCAGTCATTTTCGATGATGGATCCCCGCGTGCGCGAGGATGACATCCCCACCCCTGTGCGCGAGGATGATGTGTATTCGCGCATCTGCTACCGGCGAACAAAAAAAATCGCGCCCGAAGGCGCGATTTTTAGGGGCTCCGTGAAGATCAGAGCTTCTGGGCTTGCATGAAGCTGTCGAAGCGCATTTCGGTGACCTTGAACCACATGTTCTGGTCGGCCAGGAACTTGGAGTAGTCAGCGTAGACCTTCTTCCAGTTTTCGTTCTTGTTGTTGAGCTCGGCGTACAGGGCCTGCGACTCCTTGAAGGCGGTATCCATGACGTCCTTGGGGAAAGGACGCAGCTTGGTGCCAGCCCCGACAAGCTGCTTGAGCGCCACCGGGTTGCGGGCGTCGTAGCGGGCCTGCATTTCGACGTGAGCGTGCGAGGCAGCGGCTTCGACCATGGCCTTGTACTCGGGCGAGAGCGCCTCGTAGGCCTTGTTGTTGATGAAGAAGTCGAGCTGGGCACCACCTTCCCACCAGCCGGGGTAGTAGTAGAACGGGGCGACTTTGTTGAAACCCAGCTTCTGGTCGTCGTAAGGACCCACCCACTCGGTAGCGTCGATGGTGCCCTTTTCCAGTGCAGAGTAGATTTCGCCGCCGGGGATATTCTGGGGAACGCCGCCCATGCGCTCAAGGACACGGCCGGCGAAGCCGCCGATGCGCATTTTCAGACCCTTGATGTCCTTGACCGACTTGATTTCCTTGCGGTACCAGCCACCCATCTGGGCACCGGTGTTACCGCCTGGGAAATTGACGATGTTGTACTTGGCGTAGAACTCGCGCATGAGCTTCATGCCATTGCCTTCGTAGAACCAGGCGGTGAGCTGGCGGCTGTTGAGACCGAAGGGGATGGCGGTGCCGATGGCGAAGGTTTCGTCCTTGCCATGGAAGTAGTAGGGCGCGGTATGGCAGATGTCGATAGAGCCCTGCTGCACCGCGTCCAGCACGCCGAAGGCGGGCGTGATTTCACCGGCGGCATGCACCGAAACCTCGAATTTGCCACCGGACATGGTCCTGAGCTGCTTGGCAAACACTTCGGCAGCACCGTAGATGGTGTCCAGCGCCTTGGGGAAGCTCGAAGACAGGCGCCAGCGGATGGCGGCTTGAGCATGGACAGCGGGTGCAACACCGGCAGCCAGCACACCAGCAATACCGGCATTTTTCAGAATGGAACGACGATCCATGAACATACTCCTTAAATGAAAGATCAAGTCTGAAACCACCAGACAAGGACTTGGGGTCAGGGCCGCATTGTAGAAAGGCGAAGTTGCCCTGATGGGGGGGGTTTACCCTTTCAGGCCGCCAAATTCGTCAATCGGGTGTTGATTTGATTTCACGCCTGACGCACTCGGGCGATCAGTCGGCCCAACGCTGGCGGATGGAGGCCTCGATGCCGGCAGCGTCCAGCCCCTGCAAGGCCAGCAGTTTGGCCGGATCGCCCTGTTCAATGAAGGCATCCGGAAGGCCGAGCTGCAAAACCGGCCGGCTCAGTCCGAGGGTCTGCAGCGCTTCGAGCACGGCACTGCCCGCGCCCCCCATGACCACGCCTTCCTCCAGGGTCAGGATGCGTTCGTGGTCTGCAGCCACCTGGGCCAGCAGATCGACATCCAGCGGCTTGACCCAGCGCATATTGACCACGGTGGCGTCGAGCTTTTCGGCGGCTTCGAGTGCCGCATACAAGAGGGTGCCGAAAACCAGCATGGCGGTTTTGCGACCCTGGCGGCGAACTTCACCCTTGCCAAACGGCAGGGGCTCCAGGTCGGCCAGGGGCTGCACACCGGCCCCCGAGCCGCGCGGGTAGCGCACGGCCACCGGATGGTTCTGGGCGTAGGCCGAGGACAGCAACTGGCGGCACTCGCGCTCGTCGGCCGGGCAAGCCAGGCTCATGTGGGGGATGCAGCGGATGTAGGCGATGTCGTAGGCACCGGCATGGGTGGCCCCATCGGCCCCCACCAGGCCGGCCCGGTCGAGTGCGAACACCACGGGCAAGTTCTGCAGGGCAACATCGTGGATGAGCTGGTCGTAGCCGCGCTGCAGAAAGGTCGAGTAAATGGCCACCACCGGCTTGACGCCTTCACAGGCCATGCCCGCGGCCAGCGTGACCGCATGTTGCTCGGCAATGCCCACATCGTAGTAACGCTTGGGAAAGCGTTTGTGAAAGGCCACCATGCCCGAGCCCTCCCGCATGGCCGGCGTGATGCCGACCAGGCGCTCGTCCCGTTCGGCCATATCGCACAACCATTGGCCAAAGACCTGGGTGAAGGTGGTCTTGGGCGGCGTGGCCGGTGGCACGATGCCCACGGCCGGATCGAACTTGCCCGGGCCGTGGTAGGCAATCGGGTCGGCCTCGGCGAGCTTGTAGCCCTGCCCTTTTTTGGTGACCACATGCAGGAACTGCGGGCCATCGAGTTGCTTGAGGTTTTCGAGCGTCGGAATCAGCGATTCGAGGTCATGACCATCGATCGGTCCGATGTAGTTGAAACCGAATTTTTCGAACAGCGTGGCGGGCACCACCATGCCCTTGGCCTGTTCCTCGAAACGCTTGGCCAGCTCAAAGAGCGGCGGCGCGGCCTTGAGCACCTGCTTGGCGCCTTCCTTGGCGGCCGCGTAAAAGCGCCCGCTCATGAGTTGGGCCAGGTAGCGGTTGAGCGCGCCCACCGGCGGGCTGATCGACATGTCGTTGTCATTGAGGATGACCAGCAGCTTGCAGTCTTCCACCCCCGCATGGTTGAGGGCCTCGAAAGCCATGCCGGCGGTCATCGCACCGTCACCGATGACGGCAATCGCGTGGCGGTTCTCGCCTTTCTGGCGTGCGGCCAGGGCCATGCCCAGGGCCGCCGAGATGCTGGTGGACGAATGGCCCACGCCGAAGGTGTCGTATTCGCTCTCGTCGCGGCGCGGGAAACCCGAAAGCCCGCCGAGCTGGCGCAGGCTGGGCATGCGTTCGCGTCGGCCGGTCAGGATCTTGTGCGGGTAGGTCTGGTGTCCCACGTCCCACACGATGCGGTCTTCGGGCGTGTCAAAGACGTAGTGCAGGGCCACGGTGAGCTCCACCGTGCCGAGGTTGGAGCTCAGGTGCCCGCCGGTCCTGGAGACGTTGTCGAGCACACACTGACGCACTTCATCGGCCAGCTGGGGCAGTTGGGGTCGGCTCAGGCGGCGCAGATCCAGGGGAGACTGTAGGGTTTCGAGCAGGCTGGACATGTTCTGTGTAGGCAAATCAGTGTTGACGCCGGACCACCATCCCGGCCAGGCCTTCGAGCGCCTGCAGGGCTGAGTGGTCCAGTTGGGTGTCGATGAGGCCCTGCAAGGCCTGCTGCGCCAGTTCATCGGCATGGCGCTGTGCGGCTTGCAGGCCCATCAGGGCGACGTAGGTCGGTTTGTTGGCGGCGGCGTCCTTGCCGGCCGTCTTGCCCAGGGTGGCCGAATCGGCGGTGACATCCAGGATGTCATCGACCACCTGGAAGGCCAGACCCAGGGCCTGGCCAAAGCGGCTCAGGCCCTGTTGGGCGAGCAGCGGCAGGGACGGCGCACAGGCGGCCCCCATCTGCACACTGCACAGCAGTAGCGCACCGGTCTTGAGGCGATGCATTTGCTGCAGCTGCGCTTGAGTGAGCTGGCGACCCACGCTGGCCAGATCGATGGCCTGGCCACCGGCCATGCCCCAGTAGCCCGAGGCGCGGGCCAGCAATCCGGTACAGCGGGCCTGGACCTCGGCGCTGACGCTGCCGTCCTGCGGGGTCAGCAGTTCAAAAGCCAGCGACTGCAGGGCATCGCCCGCCAGCAGGGCCTGGGCCTGTCCAAACTGCACATGCACCGTGGGCTTGCCCCGGCGCATCAGGTCGTTGTCCATGCAGGGCATGTCGTCGTGCACCAGGGAGTAAGCATGAATGAGTTCGATGGCACATGCCGCACGCAGGGCAGCAGCGCTGGCTGCGGCACCTTCGGCCCCTGCGGCCTCAGCCGAGGCCAGCACCAGAAGGGGGCGCAGTCGCTTGCCGCCGCCCTGCACGGCATAGCGCATGGCCTCGCCCAGGCCGGCCGGCGCGGCAGCGTCCACCCAGGCAGACAGGGCCTCTTCCACCCGCTGCAGGCGAGGCTGCATCCAGGCCTGAAGGTCAAACCGGCCGCTCATGCCGCAACCCAGGTCTTGAACTGGCCACCGTCAAGCACTTTGATCTGGTCCTCGACCGCCTGCAGCTTGTCCTTGCAAAAGGCCAGCAAGGCCGCGCCCCGCTGGTAGCCCACCAGCAGTTCATCCAGAGGCATCTGGCCCGACTCCAGGCGCAGCACCAACTGCTCAAGCTCCTGCAAGGCAGCCTCGTAAGTGGCCGGCATTGCGGCGTCCAAAACAGCGGTGGAGGACTTGGGCATGGCGTCTATCGTGCGGCAAAGCACCCATTCTAGACATTCCCCCTCTCTTTCGGGCTCCAAAGGCCGACCGTTGGGGGCATGCGCGCGCCCGGGGTGCTGGCCCCGGGGTACAATCGCGGCCCCTGGCGGATTGAAACTCCGCCTTTTTCACGCGCCGGGATCGAAGGATCAGCGCTTTGTTCCTGCCCCTTCATAGGGGGAGTCTCTAGGTCAGGTCACCCATGTCTGATTTAAGTCTTCAACTGCAGCAGGCCGCAAGCCAACTACCAGTTTCCAGTTACTTCGACGAGGCGCTGTTCCAGCGTGAACTGAAAATCCTCTTCGAGCGTGGCCCGCGCTATGTGGGCCACAGCCTGGCCGTGCCCGAAACCGGCGACTATTTCGCCCTCCCCCAGGAAAACCAGGGCCGCGCCCTGGTGCGCAACCCCCAGGGGCAGATCGAGTTGATCTCCAACGTCTGCCGCCACCGCCAGGCCGTGATGCTGCACGAGCGGGGCAACCTGCAAACCCAGGGCAAAGGCCATGCCGGGGGCAACATCGTCTGCCCGCTGCACCGCTGGACCTACTCCCCCAAGGGCGAGCTGCTGGGCGCGCCCCAGTTTGCACACGATCCCTGCCTGAACCTCAACAACTACAAGCTGCGCGAATGGAATGGCCTACTGTTCGAGGACAACGGCCGCGACATCGCCGCCGACCTCGCGGGCATGGGCCCGCGTGCGCAACTGAGCTTTGAGGGCTATGCGCTGGACCGCGTGGAACTGCACGAGTGCAACTACAACTGGAAGACCTTCATCGAGGTCTATCTGGAGGACTACCACGTCGGCCCCTTCCACCCCGGGCTGGGTCAGTTTGTGTCGTGCGAAGACCTGAAATGGGAGTTTCAAAGCGAGTATTCGGTGCAAACCGTGGGCGTGGCCAACCAACTGAAAAACGCGGGCAGCCCGGTCTACCAGCGTTGGCACCAAGCGGTCATG
>CAYSIY010000052.1:0-12075 GCA_964431215.1 uncultured Limnohabitans sp. | reverse complement strand
CTAAGTCTCCATCAAACGGGCTTTGCTGTTGACATTTCAATTCGAGGTTTTTCGCAGCAGCAGTTAGGTCTAGTCGTCGACTTAGCCCGTCAATCTGGATTGAGTTGGGGTGGTAATTTCCGTAGTAACTATGACCCCTATCATTTTTATCGAGATCCGGGTGGTAGTCGTGTTAATCAAGCACGTGATGCCGAGATAAAGTATCAAAAAATTTCAGGACGGTGATATGAAATTTCGAAAAATAATATTTATTGTTCTATTTGCAGGGGCATTTCATTATGGTTTTGCCCAAAAAGTTAATTATTTTGATGATCTGCTGACTGGTGTTTATTCGACATTGAGGTATCAAAAGGAGGTTGGAGATTTGGTAGGAGTAGAAGTGTCCTTGCTTAATTCACAGCAAGGACTTTATGTGATTTTTCAGTCGGCCGAAGGTGGAGCGGCTTCCGTGCCTGTAGTCGTGAAGGCCTCTTTGGTAGGGAATCGAATTGAATTTTCTTTGCCCGATGACGCCCCCTATCCAGGTAGATTCGTCGGCACTATCTCGAAATCAAAGATCATTGGTCGATTTGATGCTGGATATTTAAGTCCGACGCAGCCTGGGGACGTCTTTGTTATCCCAAAAGGTAAAAGTTATTGGCAACGTTGAGTCCCTTGTGCGCGGCGGATTCAAGTACGAAGTGCAAGACCTGCCAACCCTGAACATAATTGGGGTCACATAATTGGGGTCAGATCCCAATTATTGATAAGCGGGCGCATATCAACAGGGTCAAATCTCAACTGCCACTTGACGCCACCCGCATGTCCCAAGTTCTGAAATCACGCATCCACTCACGCAGCCGCCATCTGCGCTGTCGGTGTCATCTGCGCTGGCATCGGGGCTGCGTCAAACAAACCGTCACCCTGAGCAACAACGCCCCCACCAGCTTGATGGGGGGCACCACCTGGTACCTGCACGGCGGCGACAACGCGCTCGTTTTTGAAAAAGAACTCAAAGCCAACGGCGTGACAGAAAACCGCCACTACCTGCAAGCGGCGGGCATGACCTTTGCGTTGGCCGTCAGCCGCAGCGGTGCGGGCGTGAGCACAGTGGCCGCAGACCGCAGCAAGCGCCCCACGCAGCTGAGCTACTACCAGCAAGACCATCTGGGCAGCATAGCCGCCATCACCGACGAGAGCGGGCAAGTCATCGAGCGCCTGGCCTATGACCCCTGGGGCAAGAGAAGGTACCCCAACGGGCTGGGTGACAAGGCAGACGGCCTGGTGGGGGTGAACACGGACAGGGGCTACACGCTGCACGAACACCTGGACGAGGTGGGCGTGATCCACATGAACGGTCGGGTGTACGACCCACTCATCGGCCGCTTCATGAGCGCAGACCCGTTCATCCAAAGCCCGGGCAACCTGCAAAGCTACAACCGCTATGCGTATGTGATGAACAACCCGCTGGCCTACACCGATCCGAGTGGGTATTTGAGTTGGAAGTCGGTCACAAAAGTGTTCAAGGTTGCCGCGGTCGTAGTCATTGGCGCCTATACCGGCTATTGGGCTATGGAAGCACTGATACCCTCCAGTCTTGGTGCGGCCAGTGTGGGGCTTTCCGCTGCTGGAGGTGCGGCAGGAGGATTTGCTGCAGGGTTTGCAGCCTCGGCCCTGAACGGAGGCAATCTGCGCCAGGACATTTCTGGTGGTTTGCAGGGTGGCTTGACGGGCGCGTTGTTTGGCGCAGCCGGTGGCGTGGGCGATGCAAAAGATTGGAGCCGCTACGCCGCGCATGCGGGTGCTGGCTGTGTGAGCAGCGCGGCCAGTGGCGGCAGCTGCGGTCAAGGCGCAGCCAGCGCAGTGTTTGGCAAGTACACGACCAACAGCATCAGCGGCTGGGGTGGGGATGGCACATCAGGGGTGATTGCCCGAGGCGTGGCGACGGCGGTTGCCGGTGGGGTAGGATCGGTGATCGCTGGAGGCAAGTTTGCCAACGGGGCGGAGACGGCGGCGTTTGGGTATTTGTTTAATCATGTGTTGTCTGTAGGCGGCAGAGTTCAGGCGTCAGCGCTTGGCGGTGGCAAGCTCTCTGCTGCTGTCTCTTACGATAACGGGCAATGGGATTTTGGCGTACTGACTGAGCACGATATTCCAGGTGTTTCAATAGGCAAAACACTTCAAGTCGGACTCGCAGTTGAAGTTTCGCACTCGACGGGAAGTGTTGAGTCTCAGAACGAAAGTCAAGCAATTCAATTTTCTGGGGCTGCAGGAAAAGGTGGCAGCGTATCTATTGACAAAAATGGGTATGCAGGCGCATCAGTTTCATATGGTGCGCAAGTTGGTGGTGGTGTGTCAGGAACAAGAACAGTTACTGTCTTTAGTGTTCAACGTGACATCATGCCGAAAATCGATTCGATCAAGAACTGGTTTAGATCAAATTTTTAGAGCAAACCATGACAACAATTTTTCTTATTCTTGTGCTAGCACCACTCTTTATATTGACTGGATTTTTCCTATATTTTGCTTGGAAAGCTTCAATCGTAATTTGGAAAATGCCTATGTTCAATTTGCACTTAATAAAGTACAGTTTATTAGGCCCATTCTCATTATTTTTTATGCCAAGTAAAGTCAAGTCTAAAATGGATGAGCCTTGGTATGTGTATAAAAAAATGATGCTCAGAGCGATTGGGTGTTTGCTGGGTTGTTTAGCATATGCTTTGCTTTTGCGTGGATTGTTTGAACTTGCATAATTAGGGTCATAATTGGGTTGGATCCCAATTATTAATAAGCGGGCGCATACTAACTGTATTAGTCAAGACTTAATCTGACATTTTGATATTCTTGCTGGATTGGCAAGAGGAAGGAAAGTCAGATGAATATTTCACAACAGGGCAAAGTAATAAAGAAGGCGCATATCAACAGGGTCAAATCTCAACTGCCACTTGACGCCACCCGCATGTCCCAAGTTCTGAAATCACGCATCCACTCACGCAGCCGCCATCTGCGCTGTCGGTGTCATCTGCGCTGGCATCGGGGCTGCGTCAAACAAACCGTCACCCTGAGCAACAACGCCCCCACCAGCTTGATGGGGGGCACCACCTGGTACCTCGTCAGATCAAGTCGTGGTCAGGACAAATTACTACGGCCGCTTGAAAGTGGAATGACGATGATCTTCTCTTCGAACCGCTGGTTTCTTCTCGCTGCCTTGCTGGTATCTGGTGCTTTGTGGTTGGCCGTGTCGTCAGTGATGGGCAACGCAGTCCACATTCTCGCAAAGGAAAATTTCTCGTGGTATCGGTTTGGACAGGTTTCGATCTGGCTTATCGCGGCCAGTTTCGCTTGGCTGATGTTTATAAGCTATGTGCTTTCAGTGAATCTGCAACTTCCTGCGAAGAGCCAAGCCTTGGGTCTGTGCGCTATGGCAGTGTGGGATGGCGTTCTTCTTGTGCTGAGCGCGTTTGGGGATGAATGGCTCGGTAGTCTGGGGGCGGCTGCACTGATCGTTTCTGTTATTGAAATCGTGGTGGCAGTGTTTTTGGTCGCCTACCTCTTTCGCCAGTCGTTGTCGTTTATCGACTTGCAAAGCCAGGCATGGCTCGTTGTCATGGCGTTGATATGGCTGACAGCGATAAAGGCCGCGCTCCTTTGTCTGAGTCCAGGAGTGTCGATCAGGCTATAGCCAGCGCTACCTTGCTGGCCACTGCCCGGTCCCCCTGTAATTCATAAACAAAAAAGCCACCTGCACCCCCTCAGCCGCTAAGGTTGGGGGTTCCAGGTTGAATCGCCCCGGGTTTGAACTGACCCCCAAGAGTTGGACAAGCTTAAAGGGGGGGACATGAGGAAGTATGAAACCGAGTTCAAGCTCAGATCGGCGCTGGGCCATGGCGTGAAATGAATTTTGCAGGGGCAACTACTTCTCGCTTCAGTGCAAAACGGGGGGATTACCGGCGCACATCAACCGGGTCAAGACCGTGGCCGCCTGTTGCATCGACTGCCCGTCGGGGCCATCCAGAGCCAGCGCCCGAGCCTGGCCGTATTGCCAGAAGTTGCGCGCCGTCGAGGTCTCATAGCCCGGGTCGTAATGTTTTTCCAGCAGGTCGGCCACCACCTCGGCCGTCTGACCGGCCAGCACCCGGCCTTTCCAGTCTTCGATGAGTGCACGGCCCTTGAGGTCGACCAACTTGTCCAGTCGTTCGCAGAAGAAGGCCGCATCGCGCACAAAGTGGTCGTAATCTTCCAGGAGCAGCTGCACCCGGTGGGCCAATGAAAGATCCAGGCGCACACAAGGGCTTGCCCGCATGGCATGGATCAGGCTGTCGGGGAGGGTGATGTTGCCGACCTTTTTGCTTTCGGCTTCGACGAACACCGGTCGTGCAGGATCGAGCTGGCGAAGGGCGTTCCAGAGCCGGGTTTCAAAGGCCTTCTGCGTCGGTTGGGGATGACCCGGGATCACGCCCAAGACCGAGGCGCGGTGGCTGGCCAGCGCCTCCAGATCGAGCACCTGGCCGCCCTGGGCAGCCAGCGCCTGCAACAACCGCGTCTTGCCCGAGCCCGTCGGCCCGCACAGCACCCGAAACCCCAAGGGGGCCACCTGACGCGGCGTGTCTTCGATGACCGCCTTGCGAAACGCCTTGTAGCCACCTTCGATCAAATGCACCTTGAAGCCGATCTGGCCCAGAATCAGCGCCAGCGAGTTGCTGCGCTTGCCGCCCCGCCAGCAATAGACCAGGGGTTGCCAGCTTTTGGGTTGGCCGAGCACATGGGCCTGGATGTGGCGTGAGATGTTGGCCGCTACCAGCGCCGCGCCGATTTTCTGCGCCTCGAAGGGGCTGACCTGTTTGTAGAGCGTGCCCACGCGGATGCGTTCTTCGTTGTTCAACGAGGGCCAGTTGTGAGCGCCGGGCAGGTGGTCTTCGGCGTATTCGCCTTCGGAGCGTGCGTCGATGACGGCGTCGAACTGGTCGTAACGGGCCATGACCTCCTGGGCCGAAATCAGGTGGACGCTCATTGGAGTTGTTTTTTCAGTTCCGGCCAGACATTGGCCAGCATGAGGGGCTGGGCCGCCTCGTTGGGGTGGATGCGGTCGGCCTGGAACCAGCGCAGCGGATCGCTATCGTCTCCCACACCCTTGAGGAAGAAGGGCACCAGCGCCGCGCCGGTGGCCTTGGCCACCGAGGGGTAAAGGGCGGCAAACTGGCGGGTGAGCTCGGCACCGTAGTTGGGGGGCATCTGCATGCCCAGCAGCAGCACCCTGGCACCCGCCTGCCGGGCCGCTTTGGCCATGAACAACAGGTTGTCGCCCGTCATGCCCAGCGACAGACCACGCAATGCATCGTTGCCACCGAGTTCGATGATGACGTGCGTGGGCTGGTGCTGCCGGAGCAAGGCCGGCAGGCGCGAGCGACCGCCGGAAGTGGTTTCGCCGCTGATGCTGGCGTTGACGATGGTCGTGCCGGGATGGCTCGCATCGAGCTGCTTTTGCAACAGCGCCACCCACCCGCTGCCTCGTGGCAGGCCATATTCAGCACTCAGGGAGTCGCCCAGCACCAGCAGTTTGCGGGTCCCGGTGGCCGCCCGTGCGGGCAGGGCAAATCCCCCGGCGGCCAGGGCCAGCAGGCTCGCGTTAAAGTGACGACGGTTGAACAAAGGTGCAGTCATGCCTGAATCCATTTTGGCCGTTCGCGGTCTGTGCAAGGAAGTGCAGGACGCGAGCGGCAAGCTCGCCATTTTGCGCGATATCTCTTTTGCCCTCGAAGCCGGGCAAACCGCTGCCATTGTCGGGGCCTCCGGCTCTGGCAAAAGCACCTTGCTGGGCATTCTGGCGGGCCTGGACACGCCCACGGCCGGCACGGTGCATTTGGCCGGACACGACCTGTTTGCGCTCGATGAGGACCAGCGCGCCGCCTTGCGTGCCCGCCATGTGGGCTTTGTTTTCCAGAGTTTTCAGCTCATGCCCAACCTCACGGCACTGGAAAACGTGATGCTGCCCCTGGAGCTGGCGGGTATGCCCGATGCCAAAGCACAGGCCAGTGCCATGCTGCAGCGGGTGGGACTGGGCGAACGCCTGCAGCACCGGCCCAAAGTGCTCTCGGGGGGCGAGCAACAGCGCGTGGCACTGGCCCGGGCCTTTGTCGTGCAGCCCGAGCTGCTGCTGGCCGACGAGCCCACCGGCAGCCTGGACCATGCCACCGGCGCGGCCATCATGGACCTGATGTTCGCGCTCAACCGCGAGCAGGGGACGACACTGGTGCTGGTCACGCACGACCGCCAGCTGGCCGAGCGCTGCGAGCGTCGCCTGAGCATCGAAGCTGGCCGCTTGAGTGAGCAGTGATAATCGGGTGATGTCTTCTCCCAAAGTGCTGTTCGGTTTTCATGCGGTGGGCGTGCGCCTGAAAGTGGCGCCCGAATCCGTCGTCGAGGTCTATTTCGAATCCAGCCGGCGCGATGCCCGCATGCGGCAGTTCATCGAGCGCGCCAAGGACGCTGGCGTGCGGCTGATCGAGGCCGATGGCCTGCGCCTGTCCAAGCTGGCCGGCAGCCACGGGCACCAGGGTGTGGCGGCGCTGGTGCAGCCGATGCCCCAGGCGCATTCGCTCGATGACCTGCTTGACAGCCTGCAAGAGCCGCCCCTTCTGCTGGTGCTCGACGGCGTGACCGATCCGCACAACCTGGGCGCGTGTCTGCGCGTGGCCGACGGCGCGGGGGCCCATGCCGTGATCGCCCCCAAGGACCACGCCGCCGGCCTGAACGCCACGGTGGCCAAGGTGGCCAGCGGTGCGGCTGAAACCGTGCCGTATTTCATGGTGACCAATCTGGCGCGCACCCTGGGCGAGCTCAAGGAACGCAACATCTGGGTGGTGGGCACCAGTGGCGATGCCGACAAGACCCTCTACCAGCTCGACCTGAAGGGGCCCACCGCCCTGGTGCTGGGGGCCGAAGGCCCCGGCATGCGCCAGCTCACGCGCAAGACCTGCGACGAACTGGTGAGCATCCCGATGAAGGGAGCGGTTGAAAGCCTCAACGTTTCGGTGGCCAGCGGTGTGTGCCTCTATGAAGCGCTGCGCCAGCGGGTCTGAGCCCGCGTGTTTCCGGATTTTTCAAATAGGAGTTTTGAAATGAAGCGCTTGACCCTGACCACAGCCGCCCTGGCCGTCTTGCTGACGGCCTGCACCCAGGAGCAACAAAACAAGATCAGCCGCGACATCCAGAACTGGACCGGCACCAACGGCGTGCTGGAGGTTTATGCGGGCGACAAGGTGGTGCGCCGCTTCCTCAAGGTCGACAAGGTCAGCACCGCGCTGGGCACCTCCGATGGCCAGCCCAGGGCTTACCGCTACGGCTACGGCGTATTGGATGAGAACCTGAACATGCAGGTGGACCCAGGAGAAAAAAAGGTCTATTTCGAGATCAGCGATTATTCCAATACGGTGTTTTTCGAAAACCCGCATTGAGGCTCAGACCCAGCCCAGCGCACCAATCAGGGCGCCCGCGCCGATCAGCCAGAGCATATGCACCCGGCTGCGCCACACGATCAGGGTGGTGGCCAGCGTCAGCACATACAGCGGCCAGTCGCGCCGGGGCTGGTCATGGCTCACGGTCAGCAGCCATGCGGTGGTCAGCAGCAGGGCAATCACGATCGGGGCCATGCCCGATTTGAAGGCCCGGATGGCCCGCATCTCGCGGTGCTGGTGCGCCCAGCGTGTGGCGGTGTAGGTCAGCACCGAAGACGGCAGCATGATGCCCAGCATCGCCACCAGCACCCCCAGACCACCGAGCGCCGCGCTCATCCAGAGGCTTCCCAGGCTTGCCGCTGCGTTCAGCCCCACGTTCCAGCCCATCAAGGCCACAAACAGGATGTTGGGGCCGGGTGCGGCCTGGGCCAGTGCGATCGAAGAGGTGAACTGTCCATCGCTGAGCCAGCCGGTTTGATCCACCAGATAGCGGTGCATGTCGGGCGCGGTCGTGATCGCACCGCCCACGGCCAGCAGTGACAGGGTGGCAAAGTGCTGAAACAGGCTCCACCAGCTGGCGGCGTCAAGGTGCACCACAGGGTTCATGCCTGCCCCCCGGCACTGGCCTGGCGTGCGAGTTGAAAATAGGCCCAGCTGCAAGCGATCAGACCTGTGCCCAGCAAGACCCAGGCCAGCGGCCAGCGCAAGATCCCTACGCCGACAAAAGTCAGCACCGCCAGACCCACGCAGATCGGCATGCCCATCGGATTGGTGTGGAGTGCACCGATGAGCTTGAGTCCGACCGCCGCAATAAGGCCTGCAGAGACCGCGCCCATGCCACGCAGCGCACCCTGAGCCCATGGGGCATCCGAAACCCCACCGAAAGCCACGGCCAGCAGCAAGGCCACCACCAGCGGCGCCGCCAGCATGCCCGCCACACCGGTCAGGGCTCCGGCCAGACCAAAGTAGCGGCCGCCGATCATGAGGGCCAGATTGACCACATTCGGTCCCGGCATGATTTGCGCCACGGCCCAGTCCTCGACGAACTGCTCGCGCGTCATCCAGCGTTTTTCCTCGACCAGCACCCGCTGGACAACGGCCAGCACGCCGCCAAAGCCTTGCAAGGCCAGCCAGGTGAAGGACAGGAACAGGTCGGTTTTGGAGCGGGGGCGGTTGAGGGGCAGAGGCTCGGACATGGGGGCATTATCCGCATCCCGCCGCAGCCGGGGTCCGAGCGCCTTGTCACCCAGGCGATGCGCCGGGTCAGGGGCCTGCCGCCCGGGCAGGCACAGCGGCAGGGCCGCTCATCGGAGCGAAAAATCCACCCGGTTGTGGCTGCTGCCGGGGGCGTCTGCGGGAGCTGATCCCAGCTTGAGTGGCAACAGAAACAGCCGACTGAGCGGGATCTGGCCTTGCTCGACCAGCCAGCTCTGCACCGCCTGAGCCCTTTGCGCGGCCAGCGCGCGCAGCGCTTGCTCGCCCACGGCCTGAGGGTCCTGCGTGGCCTGCGGGTCCTGCGGGGAGGGCACACGCCGCAGGCCTTCGGTGTCGATGGCGGTGTCGGCCCCCGCCGCGATGTCGAGCGTCAGGGACGCACGTTCGCGCAGGGCCCGGGCAAGACTTTGCAGCCGGGCCAGCGCCACATCATCAAGATCGGCGCTGCCTGCTGCAAAGTCGATCCGGGAGAGTTCCTGGCGGCCATCAAAAAGAGAGCCCAGGAAGGCAAACGGCGAGGTCACCGTCTTCACCACGAGCTGACCCATGGCCCTGAAAATCAGCCCCCGGATGGAAAACTGCGGATCATCGACCGTGCCCTGGATGGGCAGGTGGATGTCAATTTCGCCCCGGTTGTTGCGCAGCAAGGCGATGGCCAGATGCACAGGCAGATCCGTGGCGTCAGGGCTCTGCACTTTCTCGCCAAAAGTGAGCTGGTCAATGAAGAGCTGGTTGTCTGCGCTCAGTTGTCGGTCCTTGAGCGTGTAGCGGGCGTTGAGCGAGAGCTTTCCCTTGTCGATGCTGTAGCCCGCGTATTTGCCCGAGTAAGGAGAAAAATCCACCAGATCGATGCTGGAGACCCGCGCCTGCAGGTCCAGAAACTTCTTGTGGGCCAGCGGGTTCAGACGTGCCGAAATCTCCACCGGCGCGGTGCCGCCGTAGCGCCCGCGCAGCGCCAGGGTGGCCAGGCTATCCGGTGCCGAAGACAGATTGAGCAGCTCGCCGCCCATCTGGCTCACGGTCGCCGTGTAATTGGGCTTGATAAAGCGGTCCGAAAAGTCCACACGTCCGTTGTGCAGGCGGATGCGTTGGACGGTGATGGGCCAGGCCGGCGAGTTGTCGGCCTGCGCTGCGGCATCCGAGCCCGGCGGCGCGTGTGGGGCTGAAGTCAGCAGGCCGGCCAGATCAAGCCGACCTTCGGGACTGAGGGTCAGCCGCGCATCCAGGCCGGACAAGCTGACCTCTGCAATGTCCAGGCGGGCAGGCTCGGTCTGCACTTGCATGCCGTCCAGCGCCAGCGATTGCCATTTCAGCAGATCGGTGCGCTTGACCTTGTCGAGTGCCCGGACCTGGGCCAGGGCGAGTCTGCCCTGGTAGCTTGCCTGCAGTTGGTCCTTGTGTTCGTACAGGTGCAGCTCGCCCTGGGCAGAGACTTGCCCCTGAACGATCTGCGCGTTCAGGTAGGGGACCAGATAGCCTTGCAGGGGGGGCAATGGCAAGCCCGTGGCGTCCAGAGTCAGTCGGGCGTCCAGGGGCTGCCATTGCAGTGTGCCCTTGGCCTGCAGCCTGCCCGTGGTGTTCACATGGCCGCTCAGGGCGAACGCATTGGCCTGTCCCGGCCCCAGATCAAGCGGGCCCGACTGCCATTGCACCTGGCTGAAGGTCTGGATGGCCACGGGCGAGACGGTGCGGTCTTCGAATTTCAGGGTCAGGTCATCGAGCTGCAGCTGAGCCACTCGCCCCCGCCATGGCGGATCGGCCTGGCCGCTGGTGGCAGCGGCGTCGGACGCCCTGGGGTCTGATGCCGTGCGATCCGTTGGCAGCCCCGGCCAGGCCAGCCAGACCAGCCCGTCCTGCACCGTCCGGATGGCGTGCGCCTGCAGGCCGCTGAATTCGACCTGCTCGGCCTGCAGCCAACGCTTTGCCCGGTCCATGCGGGCCTGAACCACCCGCAAGCGATCCAGATGCAGTGGCGCTTGCGGCAGATCCTGCGCGATGCGCAAACCCTGCAAGCTCAGCGCTTGCAGGGTCAGCTCTGGCTGCAGTGGCCGCATGTTTTGCAGCGTCAATTCCAGCGTATCCAGATCGAGCTGCATGGCGCGGGTGGCCCCGGACAGGGCCAATCCGAGCACCTGGACTTGGCCGCTGATGTCCAAGGCAGGAGGACCATCGCCTGGCTGGACCCAGTCGAGGCTCAGCCGCGAAGACAGCTTGCCGCCACGCAGTTGCCAGGGCAGGCTGCCCGGCCAGTACGGACTCAGCAGGCCCAGGTCGAGTGACTGCAGGTCAATCTCCAGCCGGCTCGTGCGCGACGGGGCAAAAGGCTGGCTGCGCGCGCGCAGTGTGAGCGGCGAGCCGTCGAGCACCGCCGAAAAAACCGGTTCGACAAAGACGGCGCTTTGCCCGGGCAGGCTGGAGAGGAAGGGCAAAGTCAATTCCAGCGCCTGGAGCCGGTGGTGAACCCCCTTGAAGCGATCGTCGAGCTCCAGCGTGCCCCCCTTGATCCGCAGTCGGCGGATCGAAAAACGCGGCAGCGGGGCAGGGTTTGGGGCAGGCGAGGCCTGCCACCGATCCAGCCAGTCCGAAACGTCGTACTGGCCCGGGGCCAAACGCGAGACCGAGGCGCGGGGTGCCCACAGCGTCAGTTCATCGACCAGCAGAGCGCCGCGCAGAAGCGAGAGGCTGGAGAAGTTGACGCTCAGACGCTCAAAACCCAGTTGCTCGATGCCCTCGCGGTTCCTGACCGACAAGCCATGCACCTCAAGCTCCAGACTCAGGGGGTGGATCGTCACCCGCTCGACCATCACCTCGCGCTGCAGGCTTTTGGCCATGGACCCGGTCAGGGCCGTGCGCACCAGCGATGGGGCCATGAAATAGCCCCAGGCCATCAGCAGCAGCCAGGCCAGGCCCAGGCACAGCAAGGTCCGGCGCACCGTGCGACCGGGCCAAAGCTTGCCCAAGAGAAGCAGGAGGGTCTGGGGTGAGGGAGGAGTCATGCGTTCAATCCGTTGCAGGAATTGTCCCACTCCGGGGGGCTCCTGCTCAGGCTCCTGCTCTGTGCGTGCGGCCTGGGCCTTTGTCCCTGCAGTGCGCAAGTCCAGCGCGTGCCCGCCCGGCGCGAACAGCTTGCAGCGCCTACACTAGCGCCTTGCCTCCATAGCCCAGCCCATGAACGCCTTTGCAGACGTCTCTTTTTTCCCGCGCCACGCCAAACCCCTGACCAGCTACCGCAAATTCTGGGCGGCCCGCTTGGGCACGGCCCCGTTTTTGCCGATGAGCCGCGAGGAAATGACCCAACTGGGCTGGGACAGCTGCGACATCATTCTGGTCACCGGCGACGCCTATGTGGACCACCCCAGCTTTGGCATGGCCGTGATTGGCCGCATGCTGGAGAACCAAGGTTTTCGCGTGGGCATCATTGCCCAGC
>CAYSIY010000051.1:0-12079 GCA_964431215.1 uncultured Limnohabitans sp. | reverse complement strand
GAGCTCAAGCACCCCGGCTCGCCCAACCTGTACGACACCTCCAAGCATGTGATGGACGGTGGTGGCAATTTCCGCGCGAACTTCGGTGTGGAGCGCGATGGCAAGAGCCTGCTGGCCGAAGATGGCTCGCATTCCCTGGGGGCCGACATCACCACCGGCTATCCCGAGCTGGACCATATCCTGCTCAAGAAGTTGGGCTGGTGGGGCGAATTGACCGACGCCGAGAAGGCGGCCGCCGAAGGCAAGAACTGGAAGACCGATGCCTCGGGCGGCATGATCCGCGTGTTCATGAAAAACCACGGCTGCCATCCCTTTGGCAACGCCAAGGCGCGTGCCGTGGTCTGGAACTTCCCCGATCCGATCCCGCAGCATCGCGAACCGCTGTACGGCACCCGCCCGGACATGATCGCCAAGTACCCCACGCACGATGACCGCAAGGCCTTCTGGCGCCTGCCCACCCTGTACAAGAGCGTGCAGGACAAGAACGTGGCGGACAAAGTACACGAGAAATTCCCGTTGACCCTCACTTCCGGCCGACTGGTCGAATACGAAGGCGGGGGCGAAGAAACCCGCTCCAACCCCTGGCTGGCCGAACTCCAGCAGGAAGCCTATGTCGAGATCAACCCCAGGACGGCAGCCGACCGTGGCATCCGCAACGGTGACCGTGTCTGGCTGCACAGCCCGACGGGGGCCAGGCTCAATGTGCAGGCCCTGGTGACCGAACGTGTCGACGCCGAGACGGTGTGGATGCCCTTCCACTTCTCGGGGCGCTGGCAGGGCGCCGACATGTTGGCCTACTACCCCAAGGGTGCAGCCCCGGTGGTGCGCGGTGAAGCCGTGAACACCGCCACCACCTACGGCTATGACAGCGTCACCATGATGCAGGAAACCAAGACCACGGTCTGCAACATTGAGCGAGCCTGAGACTTTGTGGGACAGACCAAGAATTGCGCAGCAATTTGGCTCTGCCCCCAACTGACTGGAGAACAACATGGCACGAATGAAATTCATCTGCGACGCCGAGCGCTGCATCGAGTGCAACGGCTGCGTCACCGCCTGCAAGAACGAGCACGAAGTCCCTTGGGGTGTGAACCGCCGCCGCGTGGTCACCCTCAATGACGGCGTGCCGGGAGAAAAATCCATCTCGGTAGCCTGCATGCACTGCTCGGATGCGCCCTGCATGGCGGTGTGCCCGGTCAACTGCTTTTACAAAACCGAAGAGGGTGTGGTGCTGCACGACAAGGACGTGTGCATCGGCTGCGGCTACTGCTCGTATGCCTGCCCTTTTGGCGCGCCGCAGTTCCCGAGCGCGGGGACTTTCGGTGTGCGCGGCAAGATGGACAAATGCACTTTCTGTGCCGGTGGCCCGGAAGAGCATGGCAGCCAAGCCGAATTCGAGAAATACGGCCGCAACCGCCTGGCCGAGGGCAAGCTGCCCGCCTGTGCCGAGATGTGTTCGACCAAGGCCCTGCTCGCCGGTGACGGCGATGTGGTGGCCGACATCCTGCGCCAGCGTGTGGTCCAGCGCGGCAAGGGCGCCGAGGTCTGGGGCTGGGGCACGGCCTACGGCTCGGCAGCCAAACAGGGAGCCTGATCATGCGAAGCTTTCTTTTGATCTCCGCCCTGACCGGTGCCATGGTCTTGAGCGCCTGTGGTGAGAGTTCGCAGGACAAGGCGGGCATACGCAGCGACAAACCAGCCCAGGCTGGCTCCGGTGTGGCCCCCTTCACCGACCCCGGCTGGACGGCCGGTGACAAGGCCGGCTGGTCCAACCACCTCAAGGCCCGTGCCCACTACGGCATGAACGACCACCAGCGCGCGCCCAAGTGAGGAGACGCTCATGCAACGCCTCATCCTGATTGCTGCCTGGCTGCTGGTTTCGGCCAGCGCCTCGGCACAAAACGCAGCACCCGCTGACCCGCCTGCGGGAGGCGTCAAGAGCGCCAACATCTTCCAGATTGCCCCGGACGCCGACACCGACCCGAAATACAAGTCGCAGACCAATGCCGAGCGCGCGAAAGTGCAGCCCGGCAACAATGCGCCGATGTGGGGCCAGGTCGGTCAGGGGGTCAGCGGCTACACCAGCCTGCCCAGGAGTCAGGCCCCCGAAGCCGGCAACCTCATCCAGCCCTTTGTGCAATACCCCGGCTCTCGCCTGACCAACGCCGGCGAGGCCTGGCGTCAGGTGCGCAATAACGGGTTGATTCCCTACGGCGGCTCCTTGCTCCTCATCGCGCTGGGCGCGGTGGCGCTGTTTTACTGGCGCAAAGGCACGATCGAACTGCATGGCCCCGAAACCGGTCGCCAGATCGAACGCTTCACCCCCTTCGAGCGTTCGGCCCACTGGGCCAACGCCATCGCCTTTGTAGCCCTGGCGGTCTCGGGCATCGTGATGGCCTTTGGCAAGTTTTTCATTCAGCCCGTGATCGGCAATGCCTTGTTTGGCTGGCTGAGCTATGCGCTCAAGAACATCCACAACTTTGCCGGTCCGCTGTTCGCCGTCTCGCTCGTGATCGTGATCGTCACTTTCGTGCGCGACAACCTGCCCAGCAAGGACGACATCGCCTGGCTGCTCAAGGGCGGAGGCCTGTTTTCGGGCACCGAGGTGCCTTCGCATCGCTTCAATGCGGGCGAGAAGGTGCTGTTTTGGGCCGGCGTGTTTTTCCTGGGTCTGATCGTGGTCGCCTCCGGCCTGGTGCTCGACAAGCTGATTCCCGGACTGATCTATGAGCGCAGCACCATGCAGATCAGCCACATGATCCATGCTGCGGCCACTTTCCTGATGATGGCCATGTTCATCGGTCACATCTACATGGGCACGATCGGCATGCGCGGGGCCTACAGTGCCATGCGTACCGGCTATGTGGACGAGACCTGGGCCAAGGAACACCACGAGCTCTGGTACAAGGACATCCAGTCCGGCAAGATCCCGGCCCAGCGCAGCCAGCCTGTGGCGCCTGCCGCCAAGCCCGCGACCACGGCCTGAACACGGAGAAAACCATGAAAAAACCCCTCGTGCTGATGACCGCTCTGGCCCTGTGTGGTGCCGCCATGGCCAAATTGCCCCCCCTGAGCGACGAGGCCAAGGCCAAGGCGGCCGAGGCGGCCGCCAAGACCGCGCACACCAACAAGGTGGCCGACTTCCAGCTTTGCAAGTCGCGAGAAAAGGTGGCAGCCCACTATTTCAGGACCACCGGCAAGGGCAAGCCTGTGGCCAATGAACCGACGCCCGCCTGCGCCGACCCCGGGCCTTACAAACCGGCCGAACAGGCGGCACAGGCTGCGCCCGCGCCTGCAGCCTCTCCAGCCAAGCCTGCCAGCAAAGGCTGACCCTTCCAAACCGTCTGCTGTGCCTTCCCCCGACCGGGTCCGGCGGGGGATTTTTGCGCTAGGCTTCGCCCATGCCTGCTTCCCTGACCGATTCTGTGGCCCTCAAACCCCGACTGACCCATGCCCAGGTGCCACTGACACGCCGCGTGACCGTGCGCAATGAGTTCGGCGAGGTTTCCGAAACCGCCATCCCGGCCGAACGGGCACTGACCGTTTATCTGGACAAACGCGAGTTGGTCACGCTCATGACCCTGGGTGGCGAGCCGGAGCTCCTGGTGCTGGGCTTTTTGCGCAACCAGCGCCTGATCGACTCGGTCGATCAGATCGAATCGATCACTGTGGACTGGAGCCTTGGGGAAGGTGAGGTCGGCGAACCGGGTGTGGCCGCCGTCAGGACCCGGCCGGATTCCGGTGTGCGTGTGGATCGCAGCGCCGAGCGCGTGGTCACCACGGGCTGCGGACAGGGCAGCGTGTTCGGTGACCTGATGCAACACATTGACGAGATCGCGCTGCCCGAGGCCCGGATCACCCAAGGCCAGTTGTATGGCATCGTCAATGCCATCCGCCTCAAGGAGTCGACCTACAAGTCCTCGGGCTCGGTGCATGGCTGCGCCCTGTTTCAAGGCCAGGAGATGCTGCTCTTTGTCGAGGATGTGGGTCGCCACAATGCGGTGGACACCATCGCCGGCTGGATGTGGATGAACGACATCGACGGCCGAGACAAGGTGTTCTACACCACCGGTCGCCTGACCAGCGAGATGGTGATCAAGTCCGCCCAGATGGGGGTCCCGGTGGTGGTTTCGCGCAGCGGTATCACACAGATGGGTCTGGATGTGGCCCAACGGGTGGGCCTGTGTGCCATTGGTCGTGCGACCCACAAGCGCTTTTTGTGCTTCAGTGCGCCTCAGCGGCTGCTGGCTCAGCCGGAATTGGCGACGGGCTAGGCTCCAGCGCCGAAGACCTGCCTTCGACAAAAACCACAGCACGCAGGGACAGTCCATCTGCGGTAAGGTCAGGGCATGAACACACCAGGATGGACACAAGGCCTGCGCTTGGGCCGAAGGCAGTTGTGGCGCGATTTGCGCGCGGGTGAACTGCGCTTGCTCATGCTGTCGGTGGCGCTGGCCGTGGCCGCACTGACCGCCGTGGGGTTTCTGGCCGACCGCATGCAAACGGGCCTGTGGCGCGATGCCCGGCAGTTGCTCGGCGGCGATGCGGTGGTGGTCAGCGACCGTCCCACCCCCGAGGCCCTGCAGCAGGAGGCCATCCGGCGCGGTCTGGTGACCAACATCAATGTGAGCTTTCCGACCATGGCCCGTGTGCCGGTGGCCGATGGGGCCAGCCGTCTGGTGGCCCTCAAGGCGGTGGCACCGGGCTACCCCTTGCGAGGCGCACTGGTGGTCAATCGTGAGCCCGATGCAGCGCAGGACAGCATTCCCCCCGTCGGCCAGGTCTGGGTGGATGCGCCACTCCTTGATGCGCTGGGTCTGGCACCGGGCCAGCGACTGGCGCTGGGCGAGCGCGAGTTGCGCATCAGCGCCGTGATCGAGCGTGAGCCTGACCGTGGGGCCGGCTTCATGAATTTTGCGCCACGGGTGATGATGAACGCGGCAGATTTGCCTTCCACCGCGCTCTTGCAGCCGGCCAGTCGTGTGACCTGGCGCATGGCCGTGGCCGGACCGGAGGGGGTGGCCAATGGTTACGCGGCCTGGGCACGCGAGCAGGCCGAGGGCGGGCAGCTGCGCGGTGTGCAGGTTGAGTCGCTGGAGAGCGGCCGGCCGGAGATGCGGCAAACCCTGGATCGGGCCAGTCAGTTCCTCAATCTGGTGGCGCTGCTGGCGGCCTTGCTCTGCGCTGTCGCGGTCGCGCTGGCCGCCCGCACTTTTGCCGAGCGCCAGCTCGATGCCTGTGCACTGCTGCGGGTGCTGGGCCAAAGCCAGCGCACACTGACTGCGGCGTATGCGACCGAGTTTCTGGGTGCAGGCCTGCTGGCCAGCGCATTGGGGGTCGTCGCAGGGTATGGGGTGCATCTGGGTTTTGTTCACCTGCTCCAGGGCCTGGTTGAAGCGCAGCTGCCGCCCGCCAGCCTGCAGCCGGCCCTGCTGGGCATGGGCATGGGCCTGACGCTGCTGGTCGCCTTTGGTCTGCCGCCGGTACTGCAGCTGGCCAGGGTGCCGGCGCTGCGCGTGATTCGGCGCGACCTGGGTGCGCTGCAGTTGCGCTCGGGGCTGGTGCTGGTCATGGGCCTGGCCGGTTTTGCCTTGACCTTGCTCATGGTCAGCCGGGACCTCCGGCTGGGCTTGATCACCGTCGGGGGCTTTGCCCTGGCCTTGCTGGTGTTTGCCGGGCTGGCCGCTGCGCTGCTGTGGGGCTTGCGTCGGTTCATGCCCGGCGAACAGTCGCCGCGCTGGTTGCGGCTGGCCACCCGCCAGGTGGCGGCCCGCCCGGTGTTTGCCGTGGTGCAGGTCAGCAGCCTGTCGGTGGGCCTGCTGGCGCTGGCGCTGCTGGTGCTGCTGCGCACCGACCTGATCGCCAGTTGGCGTCAGGCCACGCCCAAGGATGCCCCCGACCGCTTTGTCATCAATGTGCAGCCCGATCAGGCGCAGGCCTTTCTGGCGCACCTTCAGGCCGCGGGAGTGCGTTCGCCCGATTGGTACCCGATGGTGCGAGGCCGTCTGGTGGCGATCAATGACCGCGACATCCGCCCCTCGGATTACCCGGGAGATCGTGCGCGCCGACTGGTGGATCGCGAATTCAACCTCTCCTACACCGACCAGTTGCCCGCCCACAACCCGCTGCTGGCCGGTGCCTGGGTGCCCGGAGAGCGCGATGGTGTGAGTGTGGAGCAGGGCATTGCCGAGACCCTGGGCCTGAAAATGGGGGACCGCCTGCGATTTGACATGGGGGGCATCGTTCACGAAGCGCGCATCACCTCAATGCGCAAGGTCGACTGGTCGTCCATGCGTGCCAACTTCTTCATGCTGTTTCCCATGGCCGAGATGCCCGACCTGCCCACCACCTGGCTGGCGGCTTTTCGTACCCCTGAGGGCGATCGCCAGTTTGAACGGGTGCTGGTGCAGACCTTTCCCAACGTGACCAGCGTGGACATGCGTGCCTCTTTGGCGCAGGTGCAGCGGGTGCTCGATCAGGTGATCCAGGCGGTGGAGTTCCTGTTTGCCTTCACCCTCGCCGCTGGCGTCATGGTCTTGCTGGCGGCCATCGGTGCGGGGCGGCAGGCGCGGGAACGCGAATACGCGATCATGCGGGCACTGGGTGCCGGACGGGCCCTGCTGGCGCAGGTGCAGCGGGCCGAGCTGCTGGGGCTGGGCTTTCTTGCGGGCTTCATGGCCAGCGGCATGGCACTGGCAGTGGGTTGGGCGCTGGCTCGCTATGCGTTTGATTTTGCCTGGTCACCGCTGTGGTGGGTGCCGCCAGCGGGGGGGCTGCTGGGGGCATTGCTGGCCTGGCTGGCCGGCAGCCTGAGTCTGGCCGGTGTGCTCAGGCAGCCGGTGGTGCAGACGCTGCGCCAGGCCAGTGAATGAAGCCCTTGCACAATCGAGCCTATGCAAATCGAAGACAAACCGCCATTCGCGACCCCGTTCGAGTGGATCGGGGGCGAGGACCGGGTGCGTGCGTTGGTCGAGCGTTTCTATGACCTGATGGACCTGGAGCCGGCTTACGCGCAGTTGCGCGCCAGCCATGGCAGCACCTTGCAGGAAGCACGGGACAAGCTCCACTGGTTCCTGTGCGGCTGGCTTGGCGGCCCGCAGCACTACCAGGAGCGCTTTGGCCATCCGCGTCTGCGCATGCGCCACATGCCGTTTTCCATCGGCATCACCGAGCGCGACCAGTGGCTCGCTTGCATGGACCAGGCCATGAGCGAGACCGGGGTCGATCCGGCGCTGCAGCAGCGTCTGAACCAGAGCTTTTTGCAGACGGCCGACTGGATGCGTAACCGGGCGGGGGCATGAAGCTCAATTCCCTGCAGGACCTGAAAAAAGTCCAGAAAGAGCTCAAGGCCGCGCACGAACGTGCCCAGGCCGAAGCGGCTGCCCGCGCCGTTGAAGAAAAAAAGCGCGAGGCCGAACGCCAGCTCTTTGCCCGTGCGGTGGGGCCGGTGCAGGCCTTGCCCGACCGCAAGCACGCCCGCCTGCCCCGTGCGCCGGTCGAGCCGGTGGCCAGACAGTTGCAGCAGGATGAAGCGGCCGCCTTGCGCGATTCGCTCTCGGATGGGTTTGATGTCAGCACCCTGCTCGACACCGATGAGGCCCTGAGTTTTCGGCGTCCCGGTATCGGCCCCGACGTGACGCGCAAGCTGCGCAAGGGCGACTGGGCCATCCAGTGCGAAATCGACCTGCATGGCCTGCGCAGCGACGAGGCCCGTGTGGCCCTGGCTGACTTCATCCGTCAGGCTCACCGCCAGGGTCTGCGCTGTGTGCGCGTGGTGCACGGCAAGGGTCTGGGCTCACCGGGCAAGACGCCGGTGCTCAAGAACAAGGTGCACAGCTGGCTGGTGCAGAAGAACCAGGTCATGGCCTTTGTGCAGGCCAAGCCGGCCGAAGGCGGCGCCGGGGCGCTGGTGGTGCTGCTCACGCCCGGCGGGTGAGGTTCACAGCAAACCCTGCTCGGCCATGGACAAGGTCTGGCCTTGCCCGACGATGATGTGGTCGAGCACCCGCACATCCACCAGCGCCAGCGAAGCCTTGAGGTTTTGTGTCAGGGCCTCGTCGGCCCGGCTCGGTTGCACCGATCCGCTGGGGTGGTTGTGGGACAGCACCACCGCAGCGCTTTGGTGGTGCAGGGCGCGCAGCACGACCTCGCGCGGGTAGACGCTGGTCTGGGTGAGCGTGCCGCGAAACAGCTCTTCGAGCGCCAGCATGCGGTTCTGGCTGTCGAGAAACAGCACGGCAAAAACTTCATGTGTCTTGTGCGCCAGGTGCAGCTGCAGGTATTGCTTGACCGCGCCGGGGGTGTGAAAGGCTTCGCGTTCGCGCAGCTGCTGCCCAATCGATCGGCGTGCCAGCTCGGCCACGGCCAGCAGTTCGGCCTGCTTGGCCGGCCCCAGCCCCTTGAAGGCTTGCAGTTGCTGGCGGCTGGCATGGAGCAGCCCGGAGACGCCACCAGCGGCCAGCAGTTCTTCGGCCAGCGCAAAGACATTCTTGCCGGCCATGCCGGTGCGCAGCAGGATGGCCAGAAGCTCGACATCGCTGAGTGCTTGCGGGCCGCGTTCGAGCAATTTTTCGCGAGGCCGGGCCTGCGCGGGCAAATCGTGCATGTGCATGCGGTGCTCCTCCCTGGAACGTTCCGGTCCATGCCCCGCTTTGCCCCACGGCTGGCTTTTCAGGGTCTTTGGCCGGCTTTTTACAATACAGCCTTTGTTATGCGCCCGCCGACCTTGCGGCGGCAACCCGGAAAACCCTATGCCTACCGTTCAGCCTGGCTCCTTTCTGACCCTGCACTACCGCCTGGCCGGTCCGCAAGGCGACCTCATCAACACCTTTGACGACAAGCCCGCCACGCTTTCTCTGGGCTCGGGCGAGCTGACGCCTGCCATGGAGGAGCGCCTGTTGGGCCTGGAGGAGGGCAGCCGCACCACACTGGAAATTCCGGCGGGCGAGGCCTTTGGCGAGCGCAACCCCGACATGCAGCAGTGGGTGGCTCGCAAGCTGCTCAATGAGCTGGGGGACCCCATGGAAAAGTACGCGGCAGGCGATGTGGTGCAGTTCCCGACGCCCGACGGCCTGGGCAGCTATGCCGGGACGGTGTTGCAGGTGTCCGAGGACGGCGCGGTATTGTTCGACTTCAATCACCCGCTGGCGGGCCAGCCGGTGACTTTTGAAGTGCATGTGATCGGGGTGCTGTGATGAGTGAAATCGTTCTGGCCGAGCCACGGGGTTTCTGTGCAGGGGTCGACCGGGCCATCGACATCGTCGAGCATGCCCTGGCCAAATTCGGGCGGCCCATCTATGTGCGCCACGAGATCGTTCACAACACCTATGTCGTCAGCGACCTCAAGGCCAAGGGGGCCATCTTCATCGAAGAGCTCAGCGAAGTGCCCCCCGGTGCGACGCTGATCTTCAGCGCCCATGGTGTGAGCCGGGCCGTGCAGGACGAGGCCGAGCGTCGGGGATTTCGCATCTTTGACGCCACCTGCCCGCTGGTGACCAAGGTCCATGTGGAGCTGGCCAAGCTGCACAAGGAAGGTTATGAATTCATCATGATCGGGCACAAGGGCCACCCCGAGGTCGAGGGCACCATGGGCCAGCTCGACAGCGGCATTCACCTGGTCGAAGACCTGGCAGACGTGGCCCGCATCCAGCCCGGACAAACCGACAAGCTGGCGGTGGTGACCCAGACCACGCTGAGTGTGGACGATACGGCCGACATCCTGGCCGCCATCAAGGCGCGTTTTCCGAAGCTGCGCGAGCCCAAGCAGCAGGACATTTGCTATGCCACCCAGAACCGGCAGGACGCCGTCAAGCTGCTAAGCCCGCAAGTGGATGTGGTGATTGTGGTCGGCAGTCCGACCAGCTCCAACAGCAACCGTCTGCGCGAAGTGGCCGCCCGGTTGGGTGTGCCGGCCTATATGGTTGACGGTGCGGAGGACCTGCAACCCCAGTGGGTGGAGGGACGCTCGCGCATTGGCCTGACGGCCGGGGCGTCTGCACCTGACGTGCTGGTGCAGGCCGTGATTGCGCGCCTGCGTTTCTTGGGTGCCGTTTCGGTGCGCACGCTCGACGGCGTGCAGGAGACCATGAAATTCCCGCTGCCCAAAGGGCTCAAGCCCGAAGCCGCAGGCGATGCGGCCTGACAGTGCCCGAGACCTACAATCCCTGCCATGCTTGACATCCTCCTCCTTCGCAAAGACCTGGACGCCGTGATTGCGCGTCTGCAAACCCGCAAAAATCCGCAAGCCTTCCTCGATGTGGAAGCCTTTCGCGCCTTGGAATCCGAGCGCAAGACCCTGCAGACCCGCACCGAAGAACTGCAGGCCCAGCGCAACAGCCTGTCCAAGCAGATCGGCATGCTCAAGGGCAAGGGCCAGCACGCCGAAGCCGAGGCCGTCATGGCCCAGGTCGGAGCCCTCAAGACCGAGCTCGACCACTCCGCAGCACGCCTGGAAGTGATTCAGGCCGAGCTGCAAAGCCTGCTGCAGGCCGTGCCCAACCTGCCGCACGAGAGTGTGCCGGTGGGCGCGGGCGAAGAGGGCAATGTGGTGGTGCGCAGCTGGGGCACGCCCAAGGCCTTTGACTTTGCCGTCAAGGACCATGTGGAAATCGGCGAGAAGCTGGGCCTGGACTTTGACACCGGCATCAAGCTCTCGGGCGCACGTTTTACCTTCATGCGCGGGCCCATTGCCCAGCTGCATCGGGCACTGGCCCAGTTCATGCTCGACACGCAGACCCGTGAGCATGGCTACACCGAGTGCTACACGCCCTACATCGTCAATGCCGACACCCTGCGCGGCACGGGGCAGTTGCCCAAGTTCGAGGCCGACCTCTTTGCCGTCAACAAGGGCGGTCAGGAAGGCGGCGAGGAGAACCAGGCGCTCTACCTGATTCCGACCTCTGAAGTCACCCTGACCAATGTGGTGCGCGATGAGATCCTGGCCGAGGCCGACCTGCCCATCAAGCTCACCGCGCACACCCCGTGCTTTCGCTCGGAAGCGGGCGCCGCCGGGCGCGACACCCGCGGCATGATCCGCCAGCACCAGTTCGACAAGGTCGAGATGGTGCAGATTGTCCACCCCGACAAGAGCTACGAAGCCCTTGAAGAAATGACCGGCCACGCCGAAGCCATTTTGCAAAAGCTGGGTTTGCCCTACCGGGTGATGAGCCTGTGCACCGGCGACATGGGCTTTGGCGCCAGCAAGACCTATGACCTGGAGGTCTGGGTGCCCGCGCAGGGCGTCTACCGCGAGATCAGCTCGGTCTCCAACTGCGAGGCCTTCCAGGCCCGTCGCCTGCAGGCCCGCTTCAAGAATGCCCAGGGCAAGAATGAGCTGGTGCACACCCTCAACGGCTCGGGCCTGGCCGTGGGCCGAGCGCTGGTGGCCGTGCTGGAGAACTACCAGAACGCCGACGGCTCGGTGACCGTGCCCGAAGTGCTGCGCCCGTACATGGGTGGCGCAGACCTTTTGTCGGTTTGATTTTTGCTGGAGAAGCTCATGCGAATGCTGATGTGGATCCCCTTGGTGGCGGCCCTGTTGCCAGCCTGTGCCAGCACCCCTTTGTCCAGTTCGGGCACTGAGCCTTCAGGCGCAGAACCCGCTGCGCAGAGGACTTCCAGCGTCACGCCCGGGCAATGGCTCGGCGGACTGGCATTGCCTGTGGGGGCGTCGATCCGAGCGGATCAGTCGCTGATCATCGGGGCCGGTGAGCAGTGGGTGGGCAGGGCCGTGCTGGACGTAGGCAGGGACGCAGACGCAGCCTACCGCTTTTTTCTTGAAAGCCTGCCTGCCCAGGGCTGGTCTGTGGTGACTGCTGTGCGTGGCCGTCAGAGTTTGCTCGTCATGACGCGCGCGGAGCGCGCCCTGACCATCGAAATCAGTGATCCGGTGGTGGGCATTCCGGTGGTCCACATGACCATGGCCCCGCGCAATGCCGCCGTGATGGCCCCCCGAAAGCCCTGACCGGCCTCTGATAGAATCGCTGCTTCGACGCTGCGGAGTGGTGGCAGAGTGGTCGAATGCACCGGATTCGAAATCCGGCGTACAGGTTCTCCTGTACCGAGGGTTCGAATCCCTCCT
>CAYSIY010000050.1:0-12187 GCA_964431215.1 uncultured Limnohabitans sp. | reverse complement strand
ATCAGTTCGGCCCCAAACGCCTTCATGGTCTGGGCCCGCTCGATCGACAAGTCCTCGGGCATGACCAGGATCATGCGGTAGCCCTTGATGGCTGCGGCCATGGCCAGCGCAATGCCGGTGTTGCCGGAGGTGGCTTCAATGAGGGTATCGCCCGGCTTGATTTCACCGCGTTCTTCGGCGCGGCGAATCATGGACAAGGCAGGCCGGTCCTTGACCGAACCGGCCGGGTTGTTGCCTTCGAGCTTGCCCAGGATGACGTTGCCGCGCTCCTGGCCGATGGCCGGCACCGTGCGCTGCAACGCCACCAGCGGCGTCTTGCCGATCGCGTCTTCAATGGTGGGATAGGTCATGGGCGGTACTTTGCCACAAACGCTCCACGAGGTTTGTGGCCAGGGTTGAAGCGGGCCATGGGGGCTGCCCCTGTGCGATAATGGCGGGGCTTTTCCAGTGCCCGGGTGGTGAAATTGGTAGACGCAGGGGACTCAAAATCCCCCGCCGCAAGGCGTGCCGGTTCGATTCCGGCCCCGGGCACCACATCCAGAGCCGCATACGTTCAATACGGTGCGGCTTTTTTTCGTCCCTCTGAAAACATGTTTTGTCCAGCGTCCAGTGCAGTCCGGCACAGACCATCCGCATGCGTGAGGAAGAGACAGATAGGGGGTGATTCAGCCAGCTCAGATTGTCATGAACGCTCCCAGCAGCCTCCCCATGGCGGCATCTCGCACTTCAGCCCGCAAAGATTGTGCTTCGATGGCCATACGATGCGCCTGTTCACGCTCGACCATAGACATGATGCGGTTCCGCACCATCAGGGATGATGGTGTTGAATTGCTGAAGTGCGCCAGGCGGTGGAAGCGGCCCCGACCAGTTGGCAGAAACAACTGCGCCGTTTTGAGGCGCGGCAGCCTTAGCTGGCGCGGGTGCTTGGCCTTGTTTTTTGCTTGCCATGTTCGCGGTCAATGACCGTCCTGAAAGCTGCACCCACACGAGTCACATCACCACGCAAACGGTCCATGTCTGAGCCGGAAAAGTGCATGAAGGTGCGTCTTGAATCGACCTCAGCAGGCAAGGCAACGCCACTCAGGAACGCCCTGAGGAAATAACGTTTGTCGCGCGGCTTGGCGGTGTAGCTGTTCATAAGTCGAAATTGAATGTAGCGCAGGGGATTTATGCCCATGTCCGCCACGATAAGGGAGTCCCAAAGGAAGATCCTTCGCGGCCGTTTCGCTTGGTCCCCGGTGCGTTTGGGGTCCAGGTGGTCAGCCCGCATGACAGTCCAGCAAATCGGTGGGCACGTCGGGCACTCGACGCTCAAAGTAGCGTCGTATGAAAGGACCGGGGCGAAATGGGTGCGCGGTTCCACTCCAGACCCCGGCGTTTACGACCTCCCAGGCATGCGCCTCTCGACGCAGCAGGACCAGCGCTGGATGCAGGCGTTCAAACCGCACCTGTGCCAGCATCCAGTCGCCTTGCGCCCACAAGCCGGTGATCGAGGCAGAAAGGGAGTCGGGCGGACTGTGGGCCTGCAAGGTCTGCAGCGCAAGCCTGCTGCGGGCGTCATCGGGGGTGAGCGATTGCACCTGGCGGCAATCGCGGCCCAGCCAGTTCAGGCCCTCGGCAACCCGCCCGGCCAGATCCACCGGCCGACCATCCACCCGCAACAGCCAGCTGTCGTCGGTCTGCTCGATCTCCAGGTGGCTCAAGGACATCAGCACCAGCACGATGGCCAGCGCCAGCAGCGCGGACCGGCGCTTCACGGCTGCCCGGCGCAGGCCTGCAGTTGCTCCAGGCTCAGCACATCCAGCGCCCGGATGTGGGTCGATTCCAGCAGGACAGGCGGCGCCAGCCCGGCGTCGAAGGCTTCCTTCCAGCGCAGCGCGCACAGGCACCAGCGGTCTCCCGCCCGCAGCCCCGGAAAATCCCACTCCGGTCGGGGTGTACTCAGGTCATTACCGCGTGAGCGGGTGAAGGTGAGGAATTCCTGCGTCATGCGGGCGCACACCACATGCAATCCGGTATCGTCCGGGCGTGTGCGGCAGCAACCGTCCCGGAAAAACCCCGTCAGCGGATCGTGCGAACAAGGCACCAGGGGCTGGCCCAGCACATTCAAGGCGGGTTGATCATGGTCCACGCTGCATCCTTTCTTTTGCGATTCATTTTTTGAGCCGCTGACCGGCTCAGGGTTCACGCGCCGGAACGTCCAGCACGATGCCCTCGTGTTCTGCCACCCTCTCCAATGCACGCTCGAAAAGCGCCCGCGCCGATCCCGAGATCGCGCTCAGATAGGCATGGAGCTGGGCGTCGTCGGCACTGTTGTTGAGGCACTCCTGGCTGTACTGCTCGAAGTTGGCCAATTGGGTGATGAGTTCGGCCACATGCCGAGGGCATTCGCACAGCACATTGGTGGAAATGCCTGCCACTCTGGCCAGAGTCTGGTCGCTGTATTGCCGGGGCGGAATCATCGCGCCAGGCTGCAGGCGGGCCGAGGCATGCGATGGGTCAACCAGCAGCAGCGCCCCCAGCAAATCGGCCAGCTCGGCATCGGCCATCGGCTCGCGCCGCACCAGCATGCCCGAGAGCTTGAGGGCCTGCACCACCGCCTCCTGTCCGAAGCTGTAGAGCACGATCACCTGAAGCACACGCAACTGTTCGGCCAGTCGGCGTATCGCGGTCTGGGTGGCCATGTGCAGGGAATTGACCCGCACCAGCAGGATGTCGGGGCGCTCGGAAAACACATGCTCCCGCGCCCTGGAAAGATCATCGATGGTGTCGCTGATGCGCAGCGCAACGCCTGCAAAGCGCTGCGCAAAAGCCTGCGATTGCAGGCGTGCGGCCAGCGTCAGATCGACCACCGCCAGCGTGACCGCCTGAAGTGGCCGCGCCTGAGCCGAGCGTTGCATGTGGGCGCTGCGCTGCTGGTGCAGCAAGGCGCTCAGTGCCGCCGCGTCGAGCTGGGCAATGGTGCTGATGGCGTGTCCGGTGTCGGTGAGCTGGCGCATCAGACCCGCACGCAGCACATCGTTGTCGTTGTAGAGGCGGTGACGCCCTTGCGATTTGCTGGGGGCAAAGGCCCCGTAACGGGCCTCCCAGACGCGCAGTGTCGAGACCGGGACGCCGCTGAGCGCCGCCATGGCCCCGATCCTGTGTTGAACAGATTCAGAAATCATTGACCGATACTTGAGAAGTTTATGAACAGCATTATCAAAGAAAAACCCCTGAAAATCACGAAATTATCGGGTTTCGTTGTAGATTTGACCGACTCAATCGATGCAAGGAAAGATCATGCTGAGCAAAAAGACCTGGCATTGCCTGGACATCCTGATCGCCATGGCTTCGGTCCCGGCCACGGCCACCGTGACCACACAGAGCCTGGCCCAACGGCTGGGGCTGTCGACTTCCTACCTCGAGAGCCTGATGCGCCTGCTGCGCGAAGCGAAGCTGGTCCGCTCCTACCGCGGGCCCGGCGGTGGCTACGGACTGGCCAGCCCGGCGCAGCAGACCACCGTCTGGGACGCTGTGATACGGCTCGAACACGTCGATGCCGCAGACGCTGACGGCCAGGAAGCGAACCATGCCCTGACCCGCTGGCTGGAAGCGGATCTGCGCCTGGCCCTGGAGCAATACCTCTCATCCCACCGAATCAGCGATTTCGCGCGACCGGAGCCCCAATTGCTGGCCCGGACCCTGCCCAGACTCTCGGGCTTTCGTCTGGGTCCCATGCCGCCCTCGATTCGACCGGTCGCCCCCAATTCGGTGTTTCAGTTGCCAGCTTTCGTGCAGGGCCTTGCGGCCTGAGCCGCCGGGGGCATCAACATGGCCCTGTCTTGCCAGCCTCAAGGTGAACACGTCGCTCCCGGGGCAGGCCTTGCTGACCCCGAGGGACGACCGGCACTGATCTGGTCCTCCTCCCGGCCTATGGCCGAACGGCTGCAGCAGGAACCATCGGGCCGGACGGCCCGCTGGCAGACGTTGCACTGGACGAAAGTGGCCCCGCTGCTCAAAGCCCGAACAGGTGGCGAGGTGCTGTGGGTGCTGGAGCCCGACCCGCAGGAGGGCCCCACGCCCCAGTCGCTCAGCCGCACGCTGCAGCTTGGCCCCAGCCGGCCCCACACCCTGGTGCTGCTGCCCGAATCCGGCGTGCAGGACTGCGCCCTGTGGCTCGATGCCGGAGCGGACCGTTGCATGCCCGCAGACAGTCCTGCCGAGCTGACGCAGGCCATGGTCCAGGCCTTGCTGCGACGTTGTCAGGGTCTGGCGGTCAGCGTTTCGGTGTTGGGGCCTCTGCGCTTTGACCATGTGTCCCAGACTTTGTTCCATGGTGAGCGGCGCGTCTGGCTGACCTGTCGTGAAACCCAGGTGGCTGCACTGCTGTTTCGAAACGGTGTGCAACGCATCCACGCCCTCGAAGTGCTCAAGGCACTGGGCGCAGCCGATGACGATAGCCGCAACAGGGCACTGGTGTCGCTGTATGTGCACCGCCTCAACCGCAAGATACGACCTCACGGCGTGCAAATCGATGCGGTGCGGGGCTTTGGCTACAGCTTGCGGCTGATCACGCCCGGCCTGCGGCAATCGGCTGTCTCACGGGCATGGGTCAATGGCCTGACCCAGTGGCTGCGTGCCTCCCGTCCGACCCCGGCCGTCCAACCGGCGATTCGCCCATGAGTGCGCATTTACAGCGCCCGGATGCGCAAAGCGGCGTGGTCTTCTGGTTCAGGCAGGACCTGCGCCTGCATGACCCGGTGGCATTGCAGCAGGCCATCGACATTTGCACACAGCGGTCATGCTGGCTGCTGCCGGTGTTTGTGCACGACAGCGCCATGCAGGCACAGACCGCCTGGGGCTTTGTCCGCACCGGCCCCCACCGGCAGGTCTGGCAGGCCATGGCCCTGCAAGCACTGGACGCCAGGCTGCGCAGCATGGGCAGCCGCCTGCTGCAGATCAGCGGTTCACCCGCACAAGTGCTCAGCGGGCTGTTGCAGCGCCTCGGAAATGCCCTGCTGGTGTGTGAAGACATTGCCGCACCCGAGGAACAAGCGGTCATCCGCAGCCTGCGATCCCGCGGTCTGGAGGTGAAAACGGTCTGGCAGTCGACCCTGATGGCACCCGAGCAATTGCCGTTTGCACCCGAACAAGTGCCTGACCATTTCACGGCCTTCCGGCAAGCCCTTGAGCGCGCGGGTGTGCGCCCCGCCAGTCCGCTGCCGGTGCCCGGTGCATGGCCTGCGCTGCCGCCTGACGCGCTTTGGGATGCCGTGATCACTCCCCTGCCCGGCCCACCTGCGACCCCACCCCTGCCCGAAGCGGATGAACGCTCGTCCTTCCCTTTTGAACGGCCCGCATGGCACGGGGATGAAGCCGCCGCCCTGGCCCATGTGGCCCGGTACTGCGCACGGGGCTTGCCCCACCTTTACAAGCAAACCCGCAACGCGACCCACGGCACAGACTTTTCCACCAAATGGTCTGCCTGGCTGGCCAGCGGCGCACTCTCGCCCAGACAGGCCTGGGCCGAAGTGGCCGCCTTCGAGGCCCGGCACGGGGCCAGCGAGAGCAGCGACTGGATCCGCCTGGAGCTGCTTTGGCGCGACCATTTCCGCTGGCTGCACCGCAAGCACGGTCTGCGGCTTTACCGCGCACAAGGCCTCTCCTGCCTGGGTACGCCGACCCACGATGCGGCCGCGTTCGAGCGCTGGTGCCAGGGGCAGACGGGGCACCCTTTCATTGATGCCGGCATGCGCGAACTCGCGCGCACGGGTTTTCTGTCCAATCGCCTGCGCCAGAACGTGGCGAGCTACCTGATCCACGATCTGGGCTGCGACTGGCGTGCGGGTGCCGCCTGGTTCGAGTCGCGCCTGATCGACTACGACGTCTACAGCAACCAGGGCAACTGGCTTTACCTCAGCGGTCGGGGCACCGATCCAAGGGGCAGCAGGCGCTTTAACCCCGACAAGCAGGCCCGCGACTACGACCCCGAAGGCGTCTATCAGAAGCTCTGGGCGTCCCCCAGCTGACGCAAGCGACCGGTTCACGGGTCGATAATGGTCCCATGACCCTGGACCCTGTCACCACGGAGCTGCCGCAAGATGCCCCCCGCCTCAGTCTGCGGCGCATGCAGATCGACACCCACCACGAAAACGTGGCCTATATGCACCGCGATTGCCCGGTCTACCGGGCAGAGGGCTTCAAGGCCCTTTCGAAGATCGAGGTCCGCGCCAATGGCCGAAGTGTTGTGGCGACTCTGAACGTGGTCGACGGCCAATGGCTGGCATGCCATGAGCTGGGCCTGGCCGACAGCGCCTTTGAGCAACTGGGCCTGGAGCCCGGGCACCCAGTCAGCGTTTCGCAGGCCGATCCGCCCGCATCCATTCAGGCTTTGCACCGCAAACTCTCCGGCGAGCGGCTGGATCAGGACGATTTCAATTCCATCATCCATGACGTGGCCGAACACCACTATTCCAAGATCGAGCTGACCGCCTTCGTGGTGGCCACGCAGCGCGACGAGCTCGACCGCGAGGAGGTGTACTATATGACCCAGGCCATGATCGCGGCGGGCAGTCGGCTGGACTGGAACGAGCGGGTGGTGGTTGACAAACACTGCATCGGCGGCATTCCGGGCAACCGAACCTCCATGCTGATCGTGCCCATCGTGGCCGCCCACGGCATGGTCTGCCCCAAGACCTCCTCGCGGGCCATCACATCGCCTGCGGGCACCGCAGACACCATGGAGGTGCTGGCAGATGTCGATCTGCCCTTTGAAAGAATGGCCGAGATCGTGCGCGAGCACCATGCTTGCCTGGCCTGGGGCGGCCGGGCCCGGCTCTCACCTGCGGACGATGTGCTGATCTCGGTGGAGCGTCCACTCTCCCTGGACTCCCCGGCCCAAATGGTCGCCTCCATCCTGTCCAAGAAGGTGTCGTCCGGCTCCACTCACCTGCTGCTCGACATCCCGATCGGGCCCAGCGCCAAGATGCGCTCGATGCCGCAAGCCCAACGCCTCAAGCGGCTGTTCGAGTACGTGGCCCGCCGCCTGAATCTGACACTCGACGTGGTCATCAGCGATGGACGCCAGCCCATCGGCGCAGGCATCGGTCCGGTGCTCGAAGCCCGCGATGTGATGCGCGTGCTCGAAAACGACCCCCTTGCGCCCATGGACTTGCGCCAGAAAGCCTTGCGCCTGGCGGGCAGGATGATCGAGTTCAGCCCCGATGTGCGAGGCGGTGAGGGCTTTGCCATCGCCCGTGACATCCTGGATTCAGGGCGTGCCCTGTCCAAGATGAACGACATCGTGCAGGCGCAGGGCGCGCATGCGTTCGACCCACAGCAACTGACCTTGGGCCCGCTGAGCTTTGAGGTCCGGGCCGAACGTTCGGGCGTGGTTTGCGACATCGACAACCTGCAGATGGCACGCATTGCCCGCTTTGCAGGCGCACCCACGGTCAAGCAAGCCGGAGTTGACCTCGCGCGCAAGCTGGGCGAGGCCGTGCAAGCCGGAGACCTGCTCTACAAGGTGTATGCCCAATACCCCTCGGACCTGTTGTTTGCCAAGAAGGCGTGCGAAAAATCAGCGGGCTACCGCATTGGCCAGGCCAGCGATATCCCGCATGCCTTTGTGGAGTTCTGAACTTGATCGAAGCCATGGGCCGGCTCAGTCCAGCCCGGCACTCCAGCGCTCGTTCCAGGTCTTGTCCATCTGGCGGCGCTCACGTTTGGTGGGCCGACCCTGCTCGATGCTCAAGGCAGGCTCCATGGCCAGACGCCGCTGCTGCGCTGCTGCTTCACGGGCCTGCAGGCTCTCGGGGGTTTCTTCGTAGAGCTGTTGGGCCTGTGGCGCGGGTCCACGCACGGCGCTGATGCCACGCACCACCACTTCGCGCTCGATCTGTCCCTGACGCAGGCGGATGCGGTCTCCTGCCTTGACGTCCCGCGAGGCCTTGGCATCCTGACCATTGACCTGCACACGGTTCTTGCGGATCTCTTCTGCAGCCAGGCTGCGGGTTTTGTAAAAGCGTGCGGCCCACAGCCACTTGTCAATGCGCAGTGCCTCCACGTTCAGGCCCCCAACAGATCGCCCTGAGGGCTCAGGCCGAGTTTCACATGGGGCACCCGCAGCGCCAGTCTCAGCTCTTTCTTGATGCGGGTGTTGTCCAGGCGACGAGACTCGTTCATGAAGCTCAGCAGCATCAAGGGCAAGACCTGGCTCGCCGAATCGCGCGGCAGGCGCGGCGGACGCGGCAAACCCATCAGGTCGGCCGCCAGATCAAAGTAGTCGCCCATTTTCATGTCGGTGTCATCGCAGACATTGAGCACACGTTGCGGCCGCCCGCGCCAGAGCGCCAGCATGCAGGCACGGGCGAGGTCATGGGCATGGATGTGGTTGGTGTAGACATCGTCCTGTGGCTGCAGCACCGGTGTGCCCTTGAGCAGGCGCTCGCGCGGCGTGCCGCCGACTCGGTCTTGCGCATAAATGCCCGGCACGCGCAGGATGGTGGCGCGCACCCCCGAGCGGCCCAGCAGGCGCACCCACTGCTCCGCATCCACGCGCCGATGGGCACGCGAGGTGTGGGGCCGAACGGGTCGCGTCTCGCTCACCCTTTGCCCCTGGCAATCGCCATACACCCCGGTGGTGGAGGCATACACCAGCGCCAAAGGCGCGCTGCGCAGGCGCAGGGCACGCAACAGATCGCGGGTGCGCGGGTCGTGTGTGACCACGCCACGCACATCGCCCGGCGGCGGCGCCAGGTGCAACACCCGCTGCCCCAGCCCCGAGAGACGCCGCAGGGTTTCTGGCCGGTCCAGATCACCCATCAAAGGGGTGATGCCGCAGGCACGCAGCAGAGGGACCCGTTCGGGCGAGGAGGTCAGCGCAAGCAGACGCACACGTCGACCCCGAGGGGCCCCGAGCTGGGTTGCGGTGCGCAGGCCCACGTCGCCACAGCCGACGATCAGCACCCGGGGGCGACGAAAGCGCGCGGGCAAGGCACCAAGAGGGGTCTGGTTTGAAGGCAAAATCAGGGATTCCGGGTCAGAAAACCCTGCAAGGATACCGAAAACATGAGCTTCCAGATCACCGTCCAGCCCAGCGGCCGCAGCTTTGCCGCCGAGGCTTCCGAAACCCTGCTGGCCGCTGGCATCCGCCAGGGCATCGGCCTGCCCTATGGCTGCAAGGACGGCGCTTGCGGTTCCTGCAAATGCAAAAAACTCTCGGGCACCGTGGTCCATGGTCCGCATCAGGACAAGGCGCTGTCGGCCGCTGAAGAAGCCCAAGGTCTGATCCTGACCTGTTGCGCCACGGCCCAAAGCGATGTGGTGCTCGAATCCAGGCAAGTCACCCAGGAGGGTGGCCTGCCGGTCAAGAAGATGCCGGTGCGCGTGGCGAGCCTGGAGAAGAAGTCGCACGACGTGATGGTGGTCAAGCTGCAACTGCCGGCCAACGACCCGATGAAGTTCCGCGCCGGCCAGTACATCGAGTTCATCCTGCGCGACAACTCGCGCCGCAGCTACAGCATGGCCAACGCGCCACACACCCTCGAGGTCTCCCCGCCCATGGTCGAGCTGCACATCCGCCACATGCCGGGCGGCAAGTTCACCGATCCGTTGTTCAGCACGATGAAAGAAAAGGACATCCTGCGCGCCGAGGGACCCTATGGCAGCTTCTACCTGCGCGAGGACTCCAGCAAACCCATGATCCTGCTGGCTTCGGGCACCGGCTTTGCGCCCATCAAGGCGCTGATCGAGCACATGCAACACCAGGGCATCACCCGAGAGGCCACGCTGTACTGGGGAGGTCGCCGTCCGGCCGATCTGTACATGACCGACTGGATCGAGGCGCAGCTCCGGGTGATGCCCCACCTCAAGTACGTCCCGGTGGTCTCTAACGCCCTGGCCGAAGACGGCTGGAGCGGACGCACCGGCTTCGTGCACCAGGCGGTGCTGCAGGACCACCCCGACCTCTCGGGCTTCCAGGTGTATGCCTGCGGTGCCCCCATCGTGATCGAGTCCGCCCAGCGCGACTACGTCGCCCAGGCCGGCTTGCCCGGCGAGGAGTTCTATGCCGATGCCTTCACCTCCGAAGCCGACAAGGCCAAGACCTGAGCCCACCCGGACGGTCTGAAGAAGCCCTGGCGCAGCCCAAGAAAAAACCGCCCGAAGGCGGTTTTTTCTTGCGGCAAGGGGTGACTGCAAGCCGCCCCTGTTGCAGCAAACCTATCAGAAGTTGTAGCGGACGCCAGCGCCAAAGGAGGAGAGGTCCTGCCCGTTGGAGTTGCCCGTCACGAAACGGCCGGGGTTGTAGCTTGCGCCTGATTCGTTGGTGACCTTGGTGTAGAAGGCGAACAGCTTGGTCTGCTTGTCGAGGTTGTAGTTGTAGGCCAGGGTGAACTGCTTGGCACCCGTGTTGGCCACGCTGGCGCGATCGCCCGCGGAACCGAAGTTCACGTGGTACTCGTTCTGGCCCAGGGTGTACATGGCCGACAGGCGGATGGCCGTGCGGTCAGCGTTGGTGCCGCTGGTCTTTTGGACGTAACCACCAAAGCCCAGGGGACCCATCGAGTAGAACGCACGGGCTGTCGTGGCCGACATGGTGTCGCTGGTCGTCGCGGTGAAAGCATTGTTGCCGCGCTCATGGCCCAGGCCCAGTTGCAGAGCGCCCACAGCGTAGTTGGCCGCCAGCGACACGGGGCTCGGTGTAGTCAAGGTCGAAGTTTGGCCCGATGCAGCGCCGCTCTTCAAACCGTACTGGGCCTCAAGCACCACACCGTTCATCTTGGGCGAGGTGTAGCCAATGGCGCGCTCGAGCTGGAATGCGGCAGCCGCATCCCACAGACCGTCAGCAGATGAGCCTGTGTCATGGTTGTGGTTGCTGACATAGTCGGCCGTCGCGAAGTAAGCCGCCGAACCGGGCAGCTTGCCCAGCTTGACCTGGCCGAAGTCACCGCCGACAAACACCGAGGCCTCACGAGCAAAGAGATTGCTGTTCGTGCTGCCCGTGGTCAGATTGGTGGCCGCTTCCAGCGTCGTGCCGACCTTCAGGCCGCCAGCGATGTCGCGCCTGGCGCGAATGCCAAAACGCGAAGAGTTGTCCACAAAGGCCGTTTCGGAAACGTTGCCGACCTTCTGGCTTTCCACGGACACGTTGGCACGGCCATAAAACGAGACATCCGATTGCGCAAGGGCGCCGCCAGCGGCCAGAGTGCTCAGTGCCGCGAGGGCAAGGTGTTGGACCTTGAATTTCATTTTTTTCCTTCGTTAAAGAATGGCGCCATTGAAGATGGCAAACTGCTACCACAAAACGGAAGCAAATCAAAAGAAGACAGGTTTTAATTTCCCTACTTCTGTGAGGAATTTAACCATTCTCGAAGGCAATGTCCAATTTTTTGTGATCAAAAAAACACGGGGCCTGTAGGCCCCGTGTAAGGGACGGCACTTAGGCCGTCCAAGGTTTCACGACAGTGAGATCAGCGCACGACGGCGATCTGGTCGCGCTTGCCACCTTTGTAGGTAAAGAGCGTCAGAGCGCCGTTCTTGATGTCACCCTTCTCGTCGAAAGAGATGGTGCCGGTCACGCCGTTGTAGTTGGCCTTGGCCAGGGCCGGCAGGTACTTGGCCGGGTCGGCCGAGTTGGCACGCACCATGGCGTCAACCATCACGTTGACAGCGTCATACACATAGGGAGCGTAGACCTGCACATCGGCGTTGAAGCGCTTCTTGAACTTGGCATTGAAGTCTTCCATGCCTTTCTTCTGCTGGCCTTCCACACCACCGGCTTCGGCGCAGACCACCTGGCCATCGGCCATGGCATCACCGGCCAGCTTGGCCAGCTCGGATGTGCAAATGCCGTCGCCACCCATGAACTTGGCATTGATGCCCAGCGACTTCATCTGGCGCAGCATCGGGCCAGCCACAGCGTCCATGCCGCCGAAGAAGACCACGTCGGGGTTCTTGGCCTTGAGCTTGGTCAGGATGGCCATGAAGTCCGAAGCCTTGTCGGTGGTGAACTCGTGGCCAACCAGGTTGCCCTTGGCAGCGGTCACGGCCTTCTTGAACTCTTCGGCCACGCCCTGACCGTAAGCGGTACGGTCATCGATCACGGCAATCGACTTGCCCTTGAGGTTGTTGACGGCATAACGGCCCAGGGTGCCGCCCAGATGCACGTCGTCAGCCACCACGCGGAAAGCGGTCTTGTAGCCGT
>CAYSIY010000049.1:0-12212 GCA_964431215.1 uncultured Limnohabitans sp. | reverse complement strand
GTCTCGATCACCCGGATCGAGACCAGGGACAGCGAGCGCGCCAGGTCCTTGGCCAGATTCACCACTTGAGAGCCCTTGACCCCCGTGGCCGGCTCGATTTCGTAGCGGGTGATGACCGGCCCGGGCGCAGCCGCCACCACCCGCACCTGCACGCCAAAATCTCCGAGCTTCTTTTCGATCAGACGGCTGGTCATCTCCAGCGTTTCGGGCGAAACCGTCTCCTGCTTGGCCGTGAGCGCGTCCAGCAAATCCACCTGGGGCAGCTTGCTGTCGGGCAATTCATTGAAGAGCGGCTTTTGCCGCTCCTTGGTCACGCGCTCGCTGCGCGGAACTTCGGTCACAGCCGGCTCGATCACCATGGGCATGGGTACGGGCGCGGGCATGGGGGGGGGCACAGGCCTGGCAGGAGGCCGTGGCAGCGAGGCGATTTCTGCCGAGGGGGCAGGCGACAGATCCTCCTGCAGGGAAGGCTCTGCCCGATCCTGCCAGGGAGGGTCCATCGGCTGAGCATGCGCAGTCTGCTCACGCTCGCGCAAGGCTTGCTGACCCAGTGCCAGATCCGTTTCGATCTCCCGTTGCACATGCCGACGTTTGATGAGGTCGTCAATGCGGGCGCCAATGCCTTCGGCCCACTCGGCCCAGGAAAAGCGGAACACCATGGCCATGCCCAGCACCATGAACACAATGCCGACAAGGGCCGAACCGGTAAAGCCCAGCCATTGCATCGCCGGTTCACCCAGCAGGTATCCCAGCACGCCGCCACTGTGACCTGGCAGACGGGCTTCCCAGCGATACAGACGAGTCCACTCCAGCACACAGCTGCTGGCCAGCAGCATGAACATGCCTGCCCAGAACACCCCGAGGGCACGTGGCGTCAGGGTGCGGCGCTCCGCACTGCCCCAGCCCGTACTGCCCAGCCAGCGAGAAAAACCACCCAGCCAGGAGCGCAGGCCGGCAGCCCAACACCACCAGGCTGAATACCCCAAGGCAAAAAAAGCCAGATCGGCCAACCAGGCACCAGAACGCCCTGCCAGGTTCTGCACCACCGTCCGGCTGCCCGACGTGGACCAGGCGGGGTCACTCGGGCTGTAACTGAGCATGGCCAGGAATGCGAACATGAGACAGGCACCGCCTATCAGCAGGCTGATTTCGAGCGCAAAGCGGCCCCACAGGCTGCGTGGCCCCTGCAGGGCCGGATCAGAATCGAACGATCCGTTCAATGTGTGCAGTGAATAACTCATGATTTCAATGCGGAGCTTACCTGATCGGAAGGCAGCAATCGCCCACAGTCCACCAGGATCCTGCGGGCTTCTTACAATGCAGAGCCGGGTAGCCGCGCTGCCCTTTCCGCGTCGAATCTACCGAAAGCCTTGTCATGAGCACAGCCACACAACACGCCAAAGTCCTGATTCTGGGCTCCGGGCCTGCCGGTTACACCGCCGCGGTCTATGCCGCCCGCGCCAATCTGAACCCGCTGCTGATCACCGGGATGGCCCAGGGCGGTCAACTCATGACCACCACCGAAGTGGACAACTGGCCTGCCGACGTGCACGGCGTCCAGGGACCTGAGCTGATGCAGCGTTTCCAGGAACATGCAGAGCGCTTCAAAACCCAGATCGTGTTCGACCACATCGGTGCCGTGGACTTGTCCAAGCGCCCCTTCACCCTGCGGGGCGATGCCGGCACCTACACCTGTGACAGCCTGATCATCGCTACCGGTGCCTCGGCCAAATACCTGGGTCTGCCCTCTGAAGAGGCCTTCCAGGGCCGTGGCGTGAGCGCCTGTGCCACCTGTGACGGTTTCTTCTACCGCGGCGAGGTCTGCTGCGTGGTCGGCGGCGGCAACACCGCCGTCGAAGAGGCCCTGTACCTGTCCAACATCGCCAACAAGGTTTATCTGATCCACCGGCGCGACAAGTTCAAGGCTGAGCCCATCCTGGTGGACAAGCTGATGGACAAGGTCGCCGAGGGCAAGATCGAACTCAAGACTTTCAAGACGCTCCATGAGGTGCTGGGTGATGACACCGGCGTGACCGGCGTTCGCCTGAAAAGCACCCGCGATGACAGCACCGAAGACCTGGCCCTCAAGGGCTGCTTCATCGCCATTGGCCATTCGCCCAACACCGACATTTTTCAGGGCCAGCTGGAGATGGAAAACGGCTACATCGTCACCCACGCTGGCCGCAAGGGCTTTGCCACGCAGACCAGCGTGCCAGGCGTGTTCGCTGCGGGCGATGTACAGGACCATGTGTACCGCCAGGCCATCACCAGCGCAGGCACAGGCTGCATGGCGGCCCTGGACGCTCAGCGTTTTCTGGAACAGGAAAACAGCTGACGACGCGGCCAAGCTCCGGATCAGCCGGGGGTGGCACGCTTTTCGTTATAATCGCTGGCTTTGCTGAATCTTCCCGCCGATGCGCGGGGCAAGGGTTTCAGTGATCTGGGATACCGCCACCCATCCTGGCGAGGTGAGGCTGGAGCGCCAATTTCTGCACATCCGCAGCAATTCCCGGTGCCAGCTGTTTGTAAAGTACGGAGTGTCCTCATGGCACGCAAGTGTGACGTCACGGGCAAAGGCCCGATGGTCGGAAACAATGTTTCCCACGCCAACAACAAAACCAAGCGCCGGTTCCTGCCGAACCTGCAATACCGTCGTTTCTGGGTCGAGAGCGAAAACCGTTGGGTGCGTCTGCGCGTCTCCAGCGCCGCCCTTCGCCTGATCGACAAGAACGGCATCGACTCCGTGCTCGCCGACCTGCGCGCACGCGGCCAGGCCTGAACCTTCTAAGGAGCACACACCATGGCAAGCAAAGGCGGACGCGAAAAGATCAAGCTGGAGTCCACAGCCGGTACCGGTCACTTCTACACCACCAGCAAGAACAAGAAAACCATGCCCGAGAAAATGGCGATCATGAAGTTTGATCCCAAGGCTCGCAAGCATGTTGAGTACAAGGAAGTGAAGCTGAAGTAATTCGGCTCACCACCCCAACAAAAAAGCCGCTGAATCCAGCGGCTTTTTTGTTGGCCCAAAGGTTCGCGCCTTGGGCAAGTCCCGGGGACCAGGACCTGCCGCGACCGCCTCAGGCTCAGGCAGTCTGTCGAACCGAACGCAGCTTCATCGAGAAGTCGCGCAGCGCGGCAATGCCGCTGTCTTCGGCACGCTTGCACCAGGCCTGCAGGTCAGCGGCCAGCTGCTCGCGGGACTGGGAGGTGTTGAGCCAGATCTGACGCAACTCTTCGCGCATCTGCACCATTTTGTCCAGCGCCGGGCTGACTTTGCAGGCCTGCTGCAGCCGGGGCTGAGCCTCGGCCGGCACCTTTTCGGCGTCACGGTGCAGCCAGCGGCTGGCATCGCGCAGCACCTGGGCATCAGCAAGTTTGGCGGCTTCCTGAGCGACCACGGTGCGCAGGCCACGGGCGTACTGGGCCATCACCTCATAGCGGTTGGCGATCAGCGCTTCGAGCGTTTTCTCATCGGCCACTGGCCGCACATCGCCGTAAGCGGCTCGCGGCGGTGTTTTCTTGACATGGGCCAGACCCAAGGCGCTCAGAATCCGGATGTACATCCAGCCGATGTCGAACTCGTAAGGCTTGACGGAAAGCTTGGCCGAGGTCGGATAGGTGTGATGGTTGTTGTGCAGCTCTTCACCGCCAATGATGATGCCCCAGGGCGAGATGTTGGTGCTGGCGTCCTGTGCCTCGAAGTTGCGGTAGCCCCACCAGTGCCCAATGCCGTTGATGATGCCGGCCGCAGTGACCGGAATCCAGGCCATCTGGACGGCCCAGACCGTCAGACCCGCAAAGCCGAAAAGCAGCACGTCAATGATGAGCATCAGGCTCACACCCAAGGCAGAGTGGCGGGTGTAGAGCTTGCGCTCGATCCAGTCGTTGGGCGTGTTGTGCCCGTAGCGTTCAAGCGTTTCCTGGTTCTTGGCTTCGGTGCGATAAAGCTCGCTGCCTTGCCAGAACACTTTTTCGATGCCGTAAATCTGCGGACTGTGAGGATCGCCTTCGCGCTCGCACTTGGCGTGGTGTTTGCGGTGAATCGCTGTCCACTCTTTGGTCACCATGCCGGTGGTCATCCACAGCCAGAAACGAAAGAAGTGCGCCGGGATCGGGTGCAGGTCGAGGGCGCGGTGCGCCGAATGGCGGTGCAGGTAGATGGTGACGCTGGCAATGGTGATGTGGGTCATGCCCAGAGTCACCAGCAGCAGCTGCCACCAGGACAGGTTCAGAAGGCCATGGGCCATCCAGTCAATCAGGGCGTCAAGGACCACCCAGTCGGTCAAAAACATGAATCAGAACTCTCGGTATATGCGCAAGTCGGCAATTCGGGATTTTAAGTTTGCAGCAGGGAAAAAAACAGCATTTCCGGGCTGCAGCCGGTCAATAGAGTTGTAAACATTTCATTTTCGGACCCAGACCGCTGCAAAAAAACCGTCCGTGTCGTGCCGATGCGGCCACATGCGCAGGTATCGGCCAGAAGGGGTGCACAGCTGCGTGCCGTCCTGCACTTTCAGGCGCACGAGCTCCTGAGCCAGATCGAGTGGCACGAAATCCGGATGAGACAAGGCAAAGGCCTGCGCGATGTCCTCGTTTTCCTGGGGCAGGACGCTGCAGGTGGCATAGACCAGACGTCCGCCCGACTTCACCAGCCGGGCGGCGCTGTCGAGGATGGCGGTTTGCTTGGCCACCAGCTCGGCCACCGTCTGTTCGGACTGGCGCCACTTGAGATCGGGATTGCGGCGCAAGGTGCCCAAACCGGAGCAAGGGGCATCGACCAGCACGCGGTCGATCTTGCCCGCCAGTCGTTTGATGCGGTCGTCGCGTTCATGGGCAATCGCGGCGGGGTGAACATTGGACAAACCGCTGCGGGCGAGTCGGGGTTTGAGCGCCTCCAGACGGTGCGCCGACACATCAAAAGCGTAGAGGCGGCCCGTACTGCGCATCGCTGCACCCAGCGCCAGCGTCTTGCCGCCGGCACCGGCGCAGAAGTCCACCACCATCTCGCCACGGTGAGCATCCACCAGCAGGGCCAGCAGCTGCGAGCCTTCATCCTGCACCTCGATGGCGCCACGGGTAAAAGCTTCGGTGCGCTGCAGCGCAGGCTTGTCGGCCAATCGCAATCCCCAGGGGGAATAGGGTGTGGGTTCGGCGGCAATGCCGGCTTTGGCCAGCTCCTTTTGCACCTCGGCGCGCTTGGCCAGGCGGGTGTTCACGCGCAGGTCCAGGGGCGCGGGTTTTTGCAGCGTGTCCGCGAGAGACTGGAAATCGTCACCCAGTTGCGTCTGCAAGGACCTCGCCAACCAGTCGGGCAGATTGTGTCGGTGCGGTGCCATCAGCTCGTCGGACCGAACCTTGTCGCAGGCGTCAAGCCAGGCTTTTTCCTGCTCGCTGAGCGCACTCTTGAGAAAGTCACGCGGCCCATAAAAACCCAGAATGGCCAGGCGCCGCTCCCGTGCGCCGCTGCCAGAACGCGCCAGCTGCTCGAACAGAAGTTTTTTGCGCAACACGGCAAACGCCGTTTCGGCCAAGGTGGCGCGCTCCCGTGGCCCAAGCGATCGGTGCTCACGGAAAAAACGGGACACCACAGCGTCGGCCGGGTGCTGAAAAGTCAGGCACAGCTTCACGAGTTCCGCGCAGCTGTCCAGAAGGGCTTTAGGATGCATGGCCGTATTGTCCCATCCCCTCCTACCCCTCCTGCTCCTGCCGCACCGTTCACTCCATGACCGACCACGACCTTCCAGCCCTGATCGAAACCCCACCCGGCCTCTACCGGCATTACAAAGGCGGGCAGTACCGGGTGCTGGGTACCGTTCGGCACAGCGAAACCCTGGAGCCGATGACGCTCTACCAGGCGCTTTATGGCCAGCAGGGTCTGTGGGTACGGCCTGCGGCCATGTTTGGGCAAACGGTGCAGGTCAATGGGGTGATGCAGCCGCGCTTCGAGCGAATCGGCGACTGAGTCAAGCCTGACGCTGAAGGATGTCCCGGACCGCCTGCGGGTAGATGCGGTGCTCCTGTGTGAGCACGCGTGCCGCCAGCGTGTCAGGCGTGTCATCGGCCAGCACTGGAACCACGGCCTGTGCCAGGATGGGTCCGTGGTCCAGCTCGGCCGTGACCTGGTGCACGGTGGCCCCCGCAAATTTGCAACCCGCTGCAATGGCCCGTTCGTGGGTGTGAAGGCCGGGAAATGCAGGCAACAGCGAGGGATGGATGTTGATCAAGCGCCCCGCGTAATGCTGAACAAAACCGGGCGTGAGGATGCGCATGAAGCCGGCCAGCACCACCAGGGTCGGGGCATGCCGATCCATCTCCTGCATCAGGGCGGCATCGAAGGCCTCACGATTGGCGTAGGCCTTGTGGTCAAGCACGGCCGTGGCAAGGCCCTGTTCCCGGGCAAAGACCAGGCCGCCGGCATCGGCCCTGTTGCTGATCACGGCGGCCACTTGGGCACCGAATCGATCCGGCCAGGCCTCCTTCTGCGCGCACCGCACGATGGCCGCCATGTTCGAGCCGGAGCCGGAAATCAGGATGACGATGTTTTTCATGTGGCCCGGATTATCCCTGCCCTCCAGATCAACCCTGCCTTGTCCCACCCCGGACAGGATTGGGGCGAACGGTCGTGCTAAAAACAGGCCATCTCAAGGAGAACCTGCACATGGATTTGGCTTTCACCCCGCAAGAGCTTGCGTTCCGCGACGAGATCCGCTCTTGGGTTCATGCAAACCTGCCCAAGGACATCTCGGACAAGGTCCATGCCGCGCAGCGCCTCTCGCGCGAGGACATGCAGCGCTGGGCCAGAATCCTCGGGCAAAAAGGCTGGCTGGGCTACGGCTGGCCCCAGCAGTTTGGTGGCCCGGGCTGGAACGCGGTGCAAAAGCACCTGTTTGAAGAAGAGTGCGCCCTCGCCGGTGCACCGCGCATCGTGCCTTTTGGCCCCGTGATGGTGGCCCCGGTCATCATGGCCTTTGGCAATGCCGAACAGCAACAGCGTTTTCTGCCCGGCATCGCCAGCGGTGAGGTCTGGTGGAGTCAGGGCTACAGCGAACCCGGCTCAGGCTCGGACCTGGCCTCGCTCAAGACCCGCGCCGAGCGCCAGGGCGACAAGTACATCGTCAACGGCCAGAAAACCTGGACCACGCTGGGGCAGTACGGCGATTGGATTTTCTGCCTGGTGCGCACCGCGACCTCCGGCAAGCCGCAGACCGGCATCTCCTTCCTGCTCATCGACATGAAGTCGCCCGGCATCACCGTGCGCCCGATCCAGCTGCTCGATGGCGAATGCGAGGTCAACGAAGTCTGGTTCGATAACGTCGAAGTGCCCGCCGAAAACCTGATCGGCGAAGAAAACAAAGGCTGGACCTACGCCAAGCATTTGCTCAGCCACGAACGCACCAACATTGCCGATGTCAACCGTGCCAAGCGCGAGCTCGAACGCCTCAAGCGGATTGCCAAGGCCGAGGGCGTGTGGGACAGCACCGTGGACGGCCCTTCGGCCGGCCGTTTCCGCGACGAAATTGCCAAGCTCGAAGTCGACATCGTGGCGCTGGAAATGCTGGTGCTGCGGGTGCTGTCGGCCGAGAAGTCGGGCAAGAACTCGCTGGACATTGCCGGCTTGCTGAAAATTCGCGGCAGCGAGATCCAGCAACGTTATTCCGAGCTGATGATGCAGGCCGCAGGGCCCTTCGCCCTGCCCTTCATTTTCGAGGCCATGGAAGCAGGCTGGCAGGGCAACTTCCCGGGCGGTGCGGTGACCAATGCACCGCTGGCCTCCAACTACTTCAATATGCGCAAGACCACCATTTACGGCGGCAGCAACGAAGTGCAACGCAACATCGTGAGCCAGACGGTTCTGGGCTGAAAGAGAGACTGAGATGGATTTCGATTTTTCCGAAGACCAGGAACAGCTGCGCGATGCGGTGCGCAAATGGGTCGATAAGGGTTACGACTTCGAACGCCGCCGCGCCATCGTGAATGCGGGCGGCTTTGACCGTGCCGCCTATGCCGAACTGGCCGAGCTGGGCCTGACCGGCCTGTATGTGAGCGAAGCACACGGCGGTCTGGGCATGGGCCCGGTCGAAGGCATGGTGGTGATGGAAGAACTCGGCCGGGGCATCGTGCTCGAACCGCTGGCCCAGACGCTGATCGCCAGCGCCGTGCTGCAAACGCACGCCCCCGCCGATCTGCAGTCCGCCTGGCTGCCCCGCATCGCCGTTGGTGAGGCCCTGGTGGTGCTGGCGCACCAGGAGCGCGGCGCACGCCACCAGCTCGACCGATGCAAGACAGAGGCCAAAGAGTCCGGTGGCCAGTGGACCTTGAGCGGCAGCAAGAGCATCGTGCCCATCGGTGACCAGGCCGATGCCTTCATCGTGCCTGCGGTGGCCGGTGGCCAAATGGCGCTGTTCCTGGTGGAACGCGGCGCTGCTGGCGTGCAAACCGAGGGCTATTTGACCCAGGACGGGGCCCGCGCCGCCGAAGTCCGCCTGAGTCACAGCCCGGCAAAGCGGATCACAAACGACGGCCAGACTGCGCTGGAGCAGGCCGCCGACATCGGCTCGGCCTGCGTCTGCGCCGAGGGCGTGGGCGTGATGGACAAGACGCTGGCGATCACCGCCGACTACATGAACACGCGCAAGCAGTTCGGCGTGCCAATCGCCAGCTTCCAGGCGCTGCGCCACCGCATCGCCGACATGAAGATGCACCTGGAGCTGGCCCGCTCGATGAGCTATTACGCCAGCCTCAAGCTGCACAGCCCCGAAGCCGAGCGCCGCCAGGCCATTGCCCGCGCCCGCTATCAGCTGGGCACGGCCACGCGCTTTGTCGGCCAGTCGGCGGTGCAGTTGCACGGCGGCATCGGCGTGACCGACGAGTACATCGTGAGCCACTACTTCAAGAAGCTCACGCAACTGGAAATGACGTTTGGCGACACGCTGCACCATCTGGGCGAAGTCTCCTGCCGCATGCAGGAAACGGCCGGGGTGTTTGCCTGAGTCTGGCCGCCATCCTCGCGAAGGCGGGATCCATGCCCCCCGATCAAGTCGGGGGTGATCTGCCTTATTCCGGGGGTCTGACGCGCAGGAAAACCGCGAAACGCGGCACACCCTGGGGTGTGAGGTCGCGGTAGCGGTAGGTCACCCAACTGCCCACGGGCGGCGGCTCACGGCGCCACGCATCGGTGAGGCCGGAGCCCAGTGCAAACTCCCGTCCTTCGGGCGTGCGCACCTGCAAAGCGCCGGTCATGCCCGCATAACGGCCCTTGCCGGGCCAGTGCGCCAGCACCTGCGCTTCGGCATCGCGTTCGGGCTTGAACTTGAACAAGGCATCGCTGCGACCCGGTTGCCATAAAGCATCGGCCCGGTGCAGCATCAGGCCCTCACCGCCCGCAGTGACCACAGCCTGCAGTTGCTGCTGCAATGCCGACGCCGTTGGCACAGGGGTTTGCTCCACCCGCTGCAGCCAGGGCAGGTTCGCCGCCTCGATGACCGGCTGCAACGCCAGCCAACGCTGTTCAAAAGGTCCCCCAAGCCCCGGCGAATCAAACACCAGGTAGCGCACCTCCTGCCAGGCTTCATCCTGGGGCTGCTGCTGCCGCACCACACCCGACAGACGGTCAAACCGGCCACGCCCGAGCCACAGCTCGCCGTCCATCGGCTGCACGGGCAAGGCCCGGACAAACCACGCAGGTGCCGAGATCTCACGCCCGCTGCGAAAGCGCAATCGCTGGCCGTCCCAGACAGCGCGAACGCCATCGAACTTTTCGCTCACCAGAAAGCCCCTTGGCGAGCGACCAGGCGGCCAGTCTGAAGCCAGTTGCACCCCGGTGGGTGCCGCAGACGCACCCGAAAAAAATGGAGCCACCGCCAGCCACTGCAGGCTGCGGCGACGTGTGAACACGCCACGGTAGGGGCGCAAGGCCCATGGAGCAAACTGGTTCATGTGTCCCCCTGATCGCCGTCGCCTGCATGGGCGCAGCCTGTGTTGTGAGGAACATGATGCACCTGCGCGAGGGACGCGACAAGAGCGGCTTACATCAGCAGCCGCGAAGTGCGCGGCACATGCGCCATCAGGAACTCCATCTGGTCAGCCAGGATGCGGCGGTTGCGCAGGATGAAGTCTTCCCAGAGGCTGGGCACATAGGGCGCATACAGCAGCGGCATGCGGGCCTGCTCGGGGGTGCGGTTGCTCTTGCGGTGGTTGCAGGCCTTGCAGGCGGTGACCACGTTCATCCACTGGTCACGTCCGTTTTGCGAGACCGGGATGATGTGTTCGCGGGTGAGCTCGGCTTCGTGAAAATGCCCGCCGCAGTAGGCGCACACATTGCGATCGCGGGCAAACAGCTTGGTGTTGGTCAGGCTCGGCCGCAGCTCAAAGGGGTTGATCTTGGGCACGCCTCTGGTGCCAATGATGCTGTTGACGGTGATGATGGACTGCTCACCCGTGACGGCGTTGTGCCCCCCCCGGAACACCGCGACTTCGCCGCCCACCTCCCAACGCACCTCGTCGGCCGCATAGTGCAGCACCGCTTGCTCCAATGAAATCCAGGACTGGGGCAAACCTTGGGCCGACAGCTTGAGAACCTTCACACACGCCTCCATTCAACAGTCACACAACCACTGACACGAATTCGTGAGTCACTGGCCGGGCCTCTGCGCTGCGCGCTGTCGAGACCCGTCCGGGCTCGGTCACAATATAACCTGTAAACACTCCCCAACCCTGATGCCCTGCCGCTTGCCTGTACGCAGCGCCCAGCACCCCCATGAAGGTTTTTCGCGGCTTCCACCACCCTGATCTGGCCCCCGCCTGCGCCCTGACCATCGGCAACTTCGATGGTGTGCACCGTGGGCACCAGGCCATGCTCGCCCTGCTGCGCAGCGAAGCCGCGCACCGGGGAATCCCCATCTGCGTCATGACCTTCGAGCCGCACCCGCGCGACCACTTTGCCAGGGCCCTCAGCAAGCCCGAACTGGCCCCGGCCCGCATCGCCACCCTGCGCGACAAGCTCTTTGAACTCGAGCGCTGCGGCGTCGATCAGGTGGTTGTGCTGCCCTTTGACGCGCGCCTGGCCCGCCAGTCGCCACAGGATTTCATCGAGACGGTGCTGCTTGGGGGCCTGGGCGTGCGCTATGTGCTGGTGGGTGACGATTTCCGCTTTGGGGCCCAGCGCGCCGGCGACTACGCCATGCTCGACGCAGCCGGTCAGCAACTGGGCTTTGATGTGGCCCGCATGAACAGCTACGAAGTCCACGGCCTGCGCGTGTCCAGCTCGGCGGTGCGACAGGCGCTGGGTGAAGCCCGCATGCAGGACGTGGCCGCCCTGCTGGGCCGCCCCTACAGCATCAGTGGTCATGTGGTGCATGGGCGCAAGCTCGGGCGCGAACTGGGGGCGTCGCAAGAAGGGGCGGCAGACGGGTTCCGGACCCTGAACCTGCGCTTTTCTCACTGGAAACCGGCGGCCAGCGGCATCTTCGCGGTTGAAGTCCACGGCCTGACCCCGCAGCCCCTGGCTGGCGTGGCCAATCTGGGCATCCGCCCTTCGCTGGACCCGAGCGACGTCAACGGTGGCCGCGTGCTGCTGGAGACCCATGTGCTCGACTGGCCCGACGCCCTGGGCCGTGAGGGGGGCTACGGTAAAATCATCCGCGTGGATCTGCTGCACAAACTCCATGACGAGCTCCAATACGACGGTCTGGATGCCCTGACGAAAGGCATCGCCAGGGACTGTGATGAGGCACGCGCCTGGTTTGCCTCGCGGCATGGCGAAACGCATCGCCAGACCACCCGCGACCGAATTTGATGCTCTTGCCGTCTTCCTGAGCAGGCCGGGCCTGCCTCAGCCCAATGCCCTCCGGGTGCTCTCCTCTTTCTTTGCGGCCGTGTGCGCCGCTGCGAGTTTCAAGCCATGTCTGAAAAAGCCACCGACTACCGCGCCACCCTGAACCTGCCGGACACGCCCTTTCCGATGCGCGGCGACCTGCCCAAACGCGAGCCGGCCTGGGTGCAGGAATGGAACGAGCAAGGCCTCTACAAGAAACTGCGCGAAGCCCGCAAGGGAGCCCCACTGTTCGTGCTGCACGACGGCCCGCCGTACGCCAACGGCAAGCTGCACATTGGCCACGCGCTCAACAAGGTGCTCAAGGACATGATCGTCAAGTCGAGGCAACTGGCGGGCTTTGACGCGCAATACATCCCCGGCTGGGACTGCCACGGCC
>CAYSIY010000048.1:0-12246 GCA_964431215.1 uncultured Limnohabitans sp. | reverse complement strand
GTCGGCCAGCGGGTGGCCCAGCGTGGACAGTTCCCAGTCGAGCACGGCCAGCACGCGCGGCTCGATCGCATGGAACATCAGGTTGTCCAGACGGTAGTCACCGTGCACGATGCTCACCAGCGAGTCGTCCCTGGCGCTGTCGGGGATGTTTTTCGGCAGCCAGGCCATCAATTGGTCCATCTCGGCAATGGGCTGGGTGATGGAGGCCTCGTACTGCTTGCTCCAGCGGCTGACCTGGCGCTCGATGTAATTGCCGGGTTTGCCGTAATGGGCCAAGCCCTGCTGCGCAAAATTGACCTTGTGCAGCGCGGCCATGACGCGGTTCATTTCGTCGTAGATCTCGCCGCGCTGCATGCTCGTCATGCCGGGCAGAGACTGGTCCCAGAGCACACGGCCCTGCACGAACTCCATGACATAGAAGGCGCGGCCGATGACCGATTCGTCTTCGCACAGCACATGCATCCGGGCCACGGGCACATCGGTGCCGTACAGCCCTTGCATCACGGCAAATTCGCGTTCGATGGCGTGGGCTGAGGGCAGCAGCCTGGCCACTGGCCCGGGCTTGGCGCGCATGACGTACTGCCGAGAGGGGGTGATGAGCTTGTAGGTGGGGTTGGACTGCCCGCCCTTGAACATCTCGACACTCAGCGGGCCGGAAAAACCCGTCATCTCTTGCTTGAGCCAGGCTTGCAGCGCAGGCACATCGAAGGCATGGGCGCCCGAGACGGGTCGGGTCCCCACAAAATCCTCAAATCCACTCATGGGGGCCTCGCGGTACGGGCCATGGACCCGTGGCTGTGCAGTTCAGTGGTCGGCGTTGACGATGGTCAGCAGGCCTTCGCGGTCCAGGATCACCAGACCGCCCGGCTCGATGCGGATGATCTGCTCGCGCTCCATCTGTTTGAGCTCCTGATTGACGCGCTGGCGCGAAGCGCCCAGCAGTTGGGCGAGCTCTTCCTGGGCCAGCTGCAGGCTGATGCGGATGGCCTTGGCGTCCGACAGGCTGGGCGTGCCGTAGCTGCGCACCAGGTGGTTGAGCTGCTTGGCCAGCCGGGCGCGCAGGGGCAGGGTGTTGAGGTCTTCCACCAGTCCGTAGAGCTGACGGATCCGACGCGACTGCAGACGCAGCAGGGCCTCGTAGAACTCGGCATGTTGCGACAGGATTTTCCGGAAGTCGGCCTTGGCCACGTTCAGGATGGTGGTGTCGCCATGTGCGTAGCAGTCGTGGGTGCGACGATCGCCGTCGAAGATCGCCACATCGCCAAACCAGATGCCTGGCTCCACATAGGTCAGCGTGATCTGCTTGCCCGACACCGAGGTCGAGCTCACGCGCACTGCGCCCTTGGCGCAGGCGATCCACACCTCTGGAGGGTCCCCCCGTGCAGCGATCATGTCGCCGTCCCGGTAGCGTTTGACGTAGGCGCATCGAAGAATGTCGTGCCGAAGCGAAGGTGACAGTGAAGAAAACCAGCGACCGTTGTTGATCGCCTCTCGTTCCTCCATTGTCAGAATGGGTTCATCCATGGTCTGTCTTGTCAGTGACTGGTTGGGTGGTTCTTGTCGCGGGCGGGACCGAAGCCGGGCTTGGTCAGGCCGGCTTGGGCATGTGCCCGATGTTTTAAAGGTATTTCGGAATTTCCTTGTTGAGGAAGGCCTCAATGCCGATGCCGGCGTTGGCATGGTGCAGATTCTTGACGAAGTGGATGCGCTCGCGGGCCAGTTGGGCATTGAGAGAACTCCCGTCGGCTTCGTGCAGCAGTTCCTTGACGCTGGCCAGGGCATTGGGGGCGCGGGCATTGAGTTGCTGCGACCAGGCCAGAGCGGTGCTCAGTGCATGACTGGGCTCGCAAAGGCGGTTGACGATGCCCAGCTGATGCAGCCGTTCGGCCCCGATGCGCTCGCCGCACATCAGCAATTCGCTGGCAAGCTGGCGTGGCACCAGGCGCGACAGGCTCCAGCTGCCGCCACCGTCGGGCGAGAGGGCAATCGAGCTGTAGGCCATGACGAACACGCTGTTGACCGCCGAGACGATGAGGTCACAGGCCAGCGCCAGGGAAAAACCGGCACCGGCAGCCGGTCCCTCGACGGCGGCGATCACGGGCTTGGGGAAGGTGCGGATGGCCTCGATCCAGCTGTGCAGGCCTTCGATGCTTTGCGCCTGGACCTCCGCAGGCTGTTGCCGGTTGTTCTGCAGCCGCTGCAGGCTGCCTCCGGCACTGAAGACGCTGCCCTCGCCGGTGATGACCACCGACCGCACATCGGGGTTGCTGTCTGCCGCATTGAGTGCTTCAATGCCCGCCGCATACATTTCGGGCCCCAGCGCATTGCGATGCTCCGGGTTGGACAGGGTCAGAACCAGGGTCTGACCTTCGCTGGTGCTGATCAATTGGGCCGGCATCGTTTTCCTCAGCTTTCCTCGTGCATCAGGGACAGGCCGATGGCACCGCGACGGCGCAGCCAGGGGCTGGGGCGATAGCGCGGATCACCATAGACGGTTTGCATGTTGAAGAGCACTTCCAGAATGCTGTCCGGTCCGAATCGGTTGCCCATGGCCAGCGGACCCATGGGGTAAGCCAGACCCAGTGTCACGGCCGTCTCCAGATCCTGTGGGGTGCAGACGCGTTGCTGACACATGTCCGAGGCGATGTTGACGATGGTGGCGACCACGCGCTGGGTGACAAAGCCACCGCTGTCGCGGATCACCGACACCGGCTTGCCGTCGCGCGCAAAGAGTGCATGCGCGGCGTCGCGCATGTCAGCGCGGGTGGCCGGGTTGGTGGCGAGGACGCGGCGCTTGGTGGCACTGTCCGGGACCAGCATGTCAATGCCGATGGTGCGGGCCGGGTCATGTCGGTCCACCACGGCCACGGTGGTCACATCAAAGCCCAGCGGGGCGACGAGGGTCAGGGCTTCGGGCGAGGGGGACTGGCCGGTTTCGATTTTGGCGCCCAGATCCTTGAGCAGTTGCAGCAGCTCGGAGCGGCGCGCGGCGCGGGGTGACACCCACACGGGGGGGATGTTCTCCACCGTCGGCACGGGCGGTTCGGCAGGGGTCTGCTGCACGCCATCCACGTATTTGTAGAAGCCTTCGCCAACCTTTTTGCCGACCACGCCGCCCGCCAGGCGCTGCGCGGTGATGACGTTGGGCCGGTAGCGCGGCTCGTCGTAGTACTGGCGGTAGATGGATTCGATGACGGGGTGTGACACGTCCAGCGCCGTCAGGTCGAACAGTTCGAAGGGCCCGAGGCGAAAACCCACCTGGTCGCGCAGGATGCGGTCGATGGTGGCGAAATCGGCGATGCCTTCGCTGACGATGCGCAGCGCTTCGGTGCTGTAACCGCGGCCCGCATGGTTGACGATGAACCCGGGGGTGTCGCCAGCCTGCACCGGGGTGTGGCCCATCTGGCGTGCATAGTCGGACAGGCGCTGGCAGACGGCGGCATCGGTCTTGAGGCCGGCGATTACCTCGACCACCTTCATCAGGGGCACGGGGTTGAAGAAGTGGTAGCCTGCAAAGCGACCCGGCTGCTGCATGCCGGCGGCAATCGCCGTGACCGACAGCGAGGAGGTGTTGGTGACCAGCACGGCATCGGCCGCCACGACCTTCTCCAGATCGGCGAACACGGCCTTCTTGATGTCGATCTTCTCGACGATGGCCTCGACCACCAGCTCGCACTCGGCCAGATTCTGCAGGCTGGCCGCTTCACGCAGGCGGGCTTTATGGGCTGCGACGGCCTCTGCAGTGAGCTTGCCCTTTTCGAGCAATTTGTCCCATTGCTGGGCGAGGGCTTCGCGGGCCTTGGCGGAGGCCCCCGGCTGGGTGTCAAACAGCCAGACCTCGCTGCCCGCCTGGGCGGCGATCTGGGCGATGCCGCGGCCCATGGCCCCGGTGCCGATGATGGCAACTTTCGAAAATGCAAGCGTCATGTTGAACGGTCCCTGATGTTCTTGAGCGGGAGTGCAGTGCTGGGGCCAGCGGGTCTGGAGCCTGGCAATTATGGAGCCTGTTTCGGGGCAGGAAGGCGGCCGGATGCTGTCAAGGTGCTGTCCGGCTGCGCAGACCCCTGTGACGATCGCTCAACGCCGGACCTGCAGCGCCCCGGGATTGACGATGTGGGTCGGTGTGCCTCGGATGAAATTGGCCACATTGTCGAAAGCCGCGCCAAAGTAAAGCTCGTAGCTTTCCTTTTCGACATAGCCGATGTGGGGGGTGCAGATGCAGTTTTCCAGCCGAAGCAAGGCAGTGCCTTGCAGGATGGGTTCGGACTCGAACACGTCGATCGCAGCCAGACCCGGACGGCCACGGTTGAGGCCTTGAATCAGTACATGGGTGTCGATCAGTTCGGCCCGTGAGGTGTTGACGAAGAGGGCGGTGGGCTTCATGCGGGCCAGATCCTCGGCCTGGACCAGGTGACGGGTCTGTTCGGTCAGCCTCAGGTGCAAGGTGAGCACATCGGATTCACTGAAAAAGGCGTCGCGCGATGGTGCCGCAGCATGCCCGTCGGCCACGGCCCGTGCCCGGGATTCGGCGCTTCCCCAAACCGTGACCTGCATGCCGAAAGCCCTGCCGTAGCCAGCCACCAGCTGGCCAATGCGGCCATAGCCCCAGACGCCCAGTGTCTTGCCCCGAAGGACAGTTCCGAGTCCGAAATTGGACGGCATCGAGGCGGCCTTGAGTCCGGACTGCTGCCAGGCGCCATGCTTGAGGTTGCTGATGTATTGCGGCAGCCGGCGAGCAGCCGACATGATCAGCGCCCAGGTCAGCTCGGCAGGCGCCACGGGGGAGCCGACCCCTTCTGCCACGGCAATGCCGCGTTCGGTGCAGGCCTCCAGATCAATGTGCGAGCCGACCCGTCCGGTCTGGGCAATCAGTTTGAGGCGGGGCAGTTTCTCGAGCAGGGCGCGGTTGAGGGCGGTGCGCTCACGGATGAGAACCACAATGTCGGCATCCTTGAGACGCAGGGACAGTTGGCCCAAGCCCTTGATGGTGTTGGTGTAGACCTTGGTCTGGTAGCCCTCAAGCTTGGAGGCGCAGTCGAGCTTGCGGACAGCGTCCTGGTAGTCGTCAAGGATCACAATGTTCATTCCTCCATTGTGCCTTGCGCCACACAGGACATTGCTTTCAGCCCCGTGCCGCCTGTCTGGCAGGCAAGCGTCTGGGGCGTCCGTGTCAGCGTCGGGTGGTTTGGGCCTGCAGCCTGGCTTCATGGGCGGCCAGGCGGTCCAGCTCGGCGCACACGTCGGCCATGCGGCCGGAGATGACCATTCGCCCCATCTCGTCCGATGGGGCCTGGGCGTCGCGGACGCGGACCACACGCAGCGCGGCAGAGCGGGGGCTGCAGATCGAGCTGACCGGGCGAATCGTGACGGCAGTGCGGTCCAGCGAGGGACGGACCATGCGCAAGGCCCGGACCGGCTGGGGGGGCGAAACCGGGTCGCCCGCGCAAGGCTTGCGGTTCAAAGCAGAAAAACCCTGAAACAGGCTGGAGAGGGCAAGAAGTGCGATTCCCATGTGAAACCTTTCGAAGATGCTGGAGGTTGGACACAGGCAGGATTGCAGGAAAACCGTCTCGCCACAGGGTTTGCCGTCAGCAGCAAACGCCCGCCACCTGGTGCGCGACGATGGGTGTTTACATGAGCAGGTTGTTGCGGATCAGGCCGACGGCCAGGCCTTCGATGTCAAAAGCGTCTTCCGGCTGGACCACGATGGTCTGGTAGTCGGGGTTTTCAGGAAGCAATTCGATGTGATCGGGCAGCTTGCGCAAGCGCTTGACGGTGACTTCGTCACCCAGGCGGGCCACGACGATCTGGCCGTTGCGCACATTTTTGGTGGCTTTGACGGCCAGCAGGTCGCCATCCATGATGCCGGCGTCACGCATGGACATGCCCCGCACCCGCAGCAGGTAGTCCGGCACTTCGCTGAAAAGTGTGCTTTCAACATGGTAGGTCCGGTCGACGTGTTCCTGGGCGAGAATCGGAGAGCCGGCTGCCACACGGCCGACCAAAGGCAGGCTCAGCTGGCCCAGGCCTGGAAGTGACAGGCTGAAGGGATCTGATTCGGCGCGAGGAGCGCGACCAGCGCTCCTGAGGCGGATGCCTCGGGAGGTGCCGCTGACCAGCTCGATCACGCCTTTGCGGGCCAGGGCCTTGAGGTGCTCTTCGGCTGCGTTGGCGGACTTGAAGCCCAGCGTGGCAGAAATCTCGGCACGGGTAGGCGGGGCGCCGGTGTTGGCGATGGCGCTGCGGATCAGGTCCAGAATCTCTTGCTGGCGGGCGGTGAGTTTGGGGCTGTCGGACATGGCGGACTCCTTCAAGTGGCATGGATGAATCTGGTTTTTCATCCAGTAACTGTATTTTTAACCAGTTTTTGGGGGCGCGCAAGTGGTGAACGAAAAAAAAATCCGGCAGTGGGTGGTTTTGGGCACAGGCGGCACGATTGCCGGCACCGCCAGCAATGCCCATGACCATACCGGCTACAGCGCAGGACAGCTGGGCGTACAGGACTTGCTTCAAGCCGTGCCCGATCTGGCAAGGTCCCTGAAAGGCGACCCACTGCTGTCAGAGCAGGTGAGCCAGCTCGACAGCAAGGACATGGGCCATGCCACCTGGCAGGCTTTGGCCTTGCGCTGCCAGCACTTTCTGAGCCAAGCCGAGGTGGCCGGCTTGGTGATCACCCACGGTACCGACACACTTGAGGAAACGGCCTGGTTCTTGCAGCTTGTGCTGAATGCGCAAAAGCCGGTGGTGCTGACCTGCGCCATGCGCCCGGCGACCGCGTCCATGGCCGACGGGCCACAGAATTTGCTGGATGCTTTCAGCGTGGTGACCGACCCGATGGCACGAGGCGTACTGGTCGTCTGCGCCGGTCGCATCCACGGTGCTGCTGACGTTCAGAAAGTCCACCCTTATCGCCTGGATGCCTTCAGTTCAGGCGATGCCGGTCCGCTGGGTTGGGTCGAAGAGGGCTGCGTGCGTTGGGCCCATGCGGGCGCCTGGCCGGTCGTGCATGCGCATGCTGATCGTGCGCTCTCACGATCTGTTGCGGATTGGCCCTGGGTGGCGATTGTCCACAGCCATGCGGGTGCAGACATCCGACAGGTCCAGTCGCTCCTGGCTGCGGGTGTCCGTGGTCTGGTGGTCGCCGGCACCGGTAACGGTACAGTGCACCAAAGTCTGTTGACTGCCTTGGCGCAAGCGCAAGCCCAGGGGGTCGCTGTGCGCGTCGTCAGCCGCTGTGCCGAGGGCCGCGTGGTGGGGCAGCCAGCGGCCTTGCAGATGGCTCCCCAAGGACTCAATGCCTTCAAGGCACGCATCAGTCTGATGCTGGACCTGATGGCCTGAGGCCCCCGCGAGAAAGCCCCGCATGCGGGGCTGGGCGGGAGAGCGGTCAGTCGGCCAGTGCCGCAAAAGCGCGTGCCGTGATTTCTTCCACCCTGCCGGTGCCGCTGATGGCGCGGTATTTTGGGGCTGCATCCGGGTCCTGTTGGGCCCAGCCCGAGTAGTAGTCCACCAGGGGGCGGGTCTGGCTGCTGTAGACGTCCAGACGCTTCTTGACGGTCTCTTCCTTGTCGTCCTCGCGCTGCACCAGCGGCTCGCCGGTCACATCGTCATGGCCTTCGACCTTGGGCGGGTTGAACTTGACGTGGTAGGTCCGGCCCGAGGCGGGGTGCGAGCGGCGGCCGCTCATGCGCTCAATGATGGCGTCAAACGGTACATCGATCTCGAGCACGTAGTCGAGCTTCACGCCGGCGGCCTTCATGGCCTCGGCCTGGGGGATGGTGCGGGGGAAACCGTCGAACAGGAAACCCTTGGCGCAATCGCCTTGGGCAATGCGGTCCTTGACCAGGTTGATGATCAGCTCGTCGCTGACCAGGCCACCAGCGTCCATGACTTTCTTGGCCTCAAGGCCCAGTGGAGTGCCGGCTTTGACGGCGGCGCGCAGCATGTCGCCTGTGGAGATTTGCGGGATGCCGTACTTCTGGCAGATGAAGTTGGCCTGGGTGCCTTTGCCGGCGCCGGGTGCGCCCAACAGAATGAGTCTCATGGTGTTGTCCTGATAACTTGGGGATGCAGTCGGTCAGGGCATGCCTGACCCTTTTTCGAGAATAGCATGCGAGTGCCACGACTGGCTTACGCCGCCGATGGGTTCGAAAAAATCCCGCGTACCCGCTCCAGATCGGCAGGCGTGTCCACGCCGGGGCCGGGGGCGGATTCGGTCACGTGGACGGCGATGCGGTGGCCGTGCCAGAGTGCACGCAGCTGCTCGAGCGACTCGATGGTTTCGAGGGGGGAGACAGTCAGTGCCGGAAACTCGCGCAAAAAGCCGGCCCGGTAGCTGTAGATGCCGATGTGGCGCAAGGGCCGTGGCGAGGGCAGAGCCTGGAAGCCTCCATCTTGCTGACCATCGCGCCACCAGGGGATGGGGGCGCGGCTGAAATACAGGGCCATCTGCTGCGCATCGAGGACCACCTTGACCACATTCGGATTGGTGAACTCGGTCAATTCGTCGATGACGTGGGCGGCCGTGCCCATGCTGGCCTGCGGACGCTCGGCCAGTACACGGGCCACGTCGTCAATGAGTGAAACCGGGATCAGTGGCTCGTCGCCTTGCACGTTGACGACCCGTGCATCGCCTTGCAGGCCCAGTATTTCGCAGGCTTGGGCCAGTCGGTCACTGCCGCTCACATGGTCCTGCCGGGTAAGCAGCGCTTCGATGCCGTGGCTCTGGCAGACCTGCACGATACGGGCATCGTCTGCAGCGACCACCACACGGCTGGCGCGCGATTGCAGGGCGCGCTGCGCCACCCGCACGACCATGGGCAGGCCGGCGATGTCGGCCAGCGGTTTGTCGGGCAGTCGGCTCGACGCCATCCGCGCCGGAATGATGACGGTGTAGTCCATAGGATCAAACCAACGGGGGACGACTGGCGGCCAGTTTTTCCAGTTCTTCGTCGCTCAGGGGGCGGGCCTCGTTTTCGAGCAGGATGGGAATGCCCTTGCGGATCGGGTAAGCCAGGCGGGCGCTGCGCGAGAGCAATTCCTGGCGCTCGCGGTCGAAATCCAGAGGGCCTTTGGTGACTGGGCAGACCAGCAGTTCAAGCAGTTTGTTGTCCATCTGCCGATGATAGCGGGGTGGTGGTCTCTGCCACAGGAAGGCCCAGCTGACGCAGTCGGGCTTCCAGGGCCAGCCAGAATCCGGGCTCGGGCACCATCTGCAGTGGCACGGCCCAGGCTTCGGGCTGATGTGCCCAGAGTTTGACGGCGTCCTTTTCGGTGCAAAGCAAGGGGCGATTCGTGCGGGTGGGCTGCCATTCGGTAAACGGGTCGTGATCGGGCAGGGCGTACGTGTCAGCGAGCGTCAGTCCACTGGCCTGCAGCATGTCAAAAAACGCCTGGGGTCGGGCCAGACCCGCCACCGCATCGACCGGTTGCTGCGCCAGCGAGTGCAGGGGGCGACTTTGTCCCCACGCATTGACCGCCACCGTGGCCAGCTCGCGCCGGGCGACGAAGCCCCTGTGGTTGGGCGGCTCGCCGAGCTGACCATCCGTGTGCAGCAGCAGGTCCACCCGCCTTGGCCAGGGTTCACGCAGTGGACCGGCGGGCAGCAGCCAGCCATTGCCCACCCCCCGGTTGTCCATCAGGCAAATTTCCAGATCGCGCTGGAGTTTCAGATGCTGCAAACCGTCGTCGCAGACGATGACCTGGACCTCGGGGTGCACCCTCAGCAGTTGCTGTGCAGTTTCCAGTCGCGATGCACCAACCCACACGGGGACGCCGGAGCGTCGCTGGATCAGCAAGGGCTCGTCACCGACCTCGGCAGGGGTGCTGGTGGCGTGCACGCCATGAATCAGGCGGCTGCGGCGACCGTGTCCCCGGGAGACCACCCCCACCGACAGGCCGAGTCGGCGCAGATGCTGGACGATGGCTATGGTGGTGGGCGTCTTGCCTGCACCGCCTGCAATGACATTGCCCACCACGATCACGAAACCCCCTGGATGCCCCGTGCTCAGGCAGCCCAGGCGGTAGGCTGCCCGACGTGCCTGCCACAGCCCGGCATAGACCCAGGACAGCGGCAACAGCAACCAGGCCAGCAGACCACGGCGCATCCAGATACGGGGCAGCAGGGCGTGCAGGCTGGGCAGGGGCGGCACAGGGAGTTCCTTCTCGGATCGGTCTCGGACCGGCGGTATTATGGATGAGGCCAGCTTTTCGCTGCCGCCATCGATCTTGTGGATAACTTTGTGAACAAGCCCTTGCGTTCCGCACACGGAGATTCCCAAGCGGGCACCCAAGAAGCCAGTCCAGTGAGCTTGAATTCAGGAAAAATCCATAAAAATCAAATACTTGGGCGTTTTGGCGATTGCTGAAGCCACGTTGTTCTTGTATACCCGATCCGGTAAGCGGTTTCTGTGGAATACTTTCGTTTCTTTTTGTGTCGGATTCGATGATTTGTGACTTTTGGAGAGACCGTGCCCACCCTCATACCCCGACATGAAGCCCTCGCACCGGTCTGGCAGGTCTCGCAGCTGTGTGCTGCGGTGGCCGATGCGCTCGATGCCCGATTCAACCCGGTGGCGGTCAGTGGCGAAATTTCGGGCTTTTCAAGGGCCGCGAGCGGCCACTGCTACTTTTCCTTGAAAGACGAGGGGGGGCAGATTCGCTGCGCCATGTTCCGGCGGGCAGCCGGTCTGCTGGATTTTTCACCGCGCGACGGCGAGAGGGTCGAGGTTCGTGGGCGTCTGGGGGTGTACGAAGCCCGTGGCGATCTGCAACTGATCGTCGAATCCATGAGTCGCGCCGGGCAAGGGGCGCTGTTTGAGCAGTTTTTGCAGCTCAAGGCGAAGCTGGAGGCGGAAGGCCTCTTCGATGCCGCACGCAAGCGCGAGCTGCCTGCCCAGCCTCGCGCCATCGGTGTGGTCACATCGCCTGGCGCGGCCGCCTGGCACGATGTGATGACCGCATTGCAGCGGCGCGTACCGCACATCCCGGTGCGCATGGCACCGGCGCTGGTGCAGGGCGCGGGTGCCGCAGCCACCCTTGGGCAAGTCTTGCAGGCGCTGTATGCATGGACAGCAGAAGACCATCCGAGCGAGCCGCCGATTGACGTGATCCTGCTGGTGCGCGGGGGCGGCTCGATCGAAGACCTCTGGGCCTTCAACGACGAGCAGTTGGCCCGGGTCATCGCCATGAGCCCGGTGCCGGTGATCAGCGGCGTGGGCCACGAAACCGACTTCACCATCGCCGATTTTGTGGCCGATGTGCGCGCGCCCACCCCCACTGCGGCGGCCGAGATGGCCGCCACCGCACAGGGCGAGCTGTTGCAGGCGCTGGAACATTTTGCGCACCGGCTGGCGCACGGCCTGGAGCGCCAGCTCGACCGGCAGGCCCAGCGGCTGGACACCGTGGCTGCACGCCTGGGCCGCCCTCAGGCGGTACTGGCACGCCAGTCGCAGGCCTTGGACCGTCTGACGCTGCGTCTGCGCGCGGCGCCTGCTGCGATCTTGACCGGCGGCCGACATGGGCTGGAACGGCAGTCAGACCGCCTGCAGCATGGCCTGGCACGGGCGCTGCAGCAGCATGCCCAGCGCTGCGAGCGGCTGGACCTGCGTCTGGCAGCGCTGGATCCGCAGCGGGTGCTGGAGCGGGGCTATGCGTGGCTGAGCGACGAGGGCGGACATGCGTTCACGCGTGCATCCCAGTTGTCTGCGGGGCAGTCGGTTCAGGCGACGCTGGCGGACGGGACAGTTCCGTTGGTGGTGCGCTGATCGTCCTGATCGTGCGGAGGCCGGGCTTGGAGGTGTTGCGGGTTCGTCATGCTGCGGGTACGCAGAAATCCTCACCCGCAACACCCCCAACCCCGGCGTGGTGATCGGGATGGCGCTGAAAAGATCACCGAGCCCGAGGCGGGCAGAGGGCGGATCGCCGATTTCTGGTACCCCAGCATGAGGTGATTCGCCCTCTGCCCGCCTCGGGCGGCCCAGGATCTGGCACAGCAGTGCCCCCACAAACACACGCCGATCCCCAGACGCACCTAAAATGCCGTTTTCCCTTTGCAACACCCGCTTCAACAAGAGGACACCATGGAACACACCTTGCCCGCACTGCCCTATGCCATCGACGCACTGGCGCCCCATTACTCCAAGGAAACCCTTGAGTTCCACCACGGCAAGCACCACAACGCCTATGTGGTTAACCTGAACAACCTGCAAAAGGGCACCGAATTCGAAAACATGGACCTCGAGTCCA
>CAYSIY010000047.1:0-12260 GCA_964431215.1 uncultured Limnohabitans sp. | reverse complement strand
CGGATTCGAAATCCGGCGTACAGGTTCTCCTGTACCGAGGGTTCGAATCCCTCCTACTCCGCCAGAACAAGACCAGCCAACCCGCTCAGTCGGGTTGTCAGGCGCTCAGAGCCCCGCACCACGCGGGGCTTTTTGCTGTCCAGGACTTCGAGTTGCATGTATCTTCGGTTCAGGCTGGATCCGGGGTCTTGCTCAGTCTCTGGTCAGGCCGAACAACTTCGGTCTGTCTTGCCGGCCGGGCTTGCGCTGTTCAGGTGCTTTTTTGCAAAACACAGAACAGTCCGGCGATGGCCTGTCCATGATCGTGACGCAGCAGGCCGCTGTCGGCCCGAAGGATTCGCAAGCCGTGGTCGGCGGCCAGGCGCTGGATGTATGCCATTGAGTGCGCGTAGCGCAGGCTGGGCCGCAAGACATAGGCCTCAGGGCCTGCTGTCCACGCTTCCAGGCTGAACGCCAGACCCCCGCCGGCCCGCAGCACCCGTGTGGCAAGCTGGAACACACGTTCCAGTGCGCCCACATAAATGAACACGTCGGCACTGACGATCAGGTCGTAGCTTTCTCCTTGAGGGTGGGCCTCTTCCAGGGCATCGTGAATATCGGCTTGCCAGACCCGGTGGTAATGTCCGCTTTCTTGCGCTCGCTTGACCATGCCGGCCGACAGGTCAACGCCGTCGATTCGCAGGGCATGGCCTTGCAGGCACTGCCCTACCAAGCCGGTGCCGCAGCCCAGATCGAGCACCGCTGTCCAGGGGCGAGGCAGGCAGTCCATGGCCGCCTTGGCCAGGATATCGGGCGCACGGTAGTCCAGTTGAGACAAGTGGCTGGAAAAATCGTCGGCGTAGCGGTCAAACAATTGCGCTACATAGCCCGCTGGCGGGGCAGGCGGCTCATGAGTCCATCCGCCTTGGGCCTGTCGCACGGCGGCCAGCATGTAGCGGGTGAAGTCATTGCCTGCGCCTTGTTGGTGGAGCGACTCCAGACATTGAGCCGATGCATCCCATTGGCCCAGTTCCCGCAAGACCGAGGCCTTGTGCTGCAAGGCCACCGGGGCCTGGGGTTGCAAGGCCAATGCCCGATCCAGCGCGGCCAATGCCCGTTCAAACTGACCGGCCTCTGCATGGGCGGTTCCCAAATGGACCCAGGTCTCAAAGGCTTCGGGCTCCAGCTCGGCGGCGCGGCGCAACAAGTCGATGGCCTGCTCCGTTAGACCGAGCGCGGCCCGCACCACGCCGAGGTTCATCATCACCGAGGGTCGTTCGGGTACGAGCTCCAGGGCCTGTGCGAAAGACGATTCGGCGCGGGAGAGCTGGCCCGACTCGACTTGGCGCACGCCTTGCTCGAAAAGGGCGCGCGCTTGTTGCAGGGCATTGGGGCTGGGTTCGTTCACGTCTGGGGGCCGGGCAAGAGGAAGGCAGGCAGTATAAGTTTCGGGCATGGCGTACAGAAACGCAGGCCCGGCGCTAAAGGTCTCGCGCGGTCGGCCCGGTATAGCTCGGTGTCCAGGCCTTGGGCAGTGGCCCCTTGATCCGTTCACCTTGCTGCATCTGCTCCCAGGCATGTGCCAGCAATCCGACCGAGCGCGAGAGGCAGAACAGCCCCCGAGCCAGAGGTGCCGGGAAGCCCAGCTCGCCGTAGATGACCGCGGTGACGCCATCGATGTTCATCGGAATGCGGTGCGTCCGTCCGTTTGCCAGTGCCTCTTCGATGGCCTGGCCGATGGTGGCAAAGCGGCCCGTCACCACACCGTCGGCCACCGCCTGCGCGATCCGTTCGAGCAGCGGCGCGGTGCGCGGATCGACCGGGTGGAAGCGGTGTCCAAAGCCCGGAATGGCCTTGCCGTGCTGCCGCACATGCGCGTCCAGTGCCGAGCGCACCGCATCGTGCAGGGGGCGGCCTGCGTCCAGGTGCTCGGCCACCTGCTGGTACAGGGCCAGCGCCTGTTCTCCGGCGCCGCCATGCACATCGCCCAGCACATTCAGGCCCGAGGCCATGGCGTTGTTGATGCCAACCCCACAGGTGGCCGCCATGCGCGTGATGGCAATGCTGGGGGCCTGAGGCCCGTGGTCGACCCCGGCCATGAGGGCGGCTTCGAGCAGGTGGGCCTGTTCAGGCGTGGGCAATTCGCCGCGCGTGAGCAGCCACACCATCTGCGCCAGGCTGGTGTGCTGGCGAATCAGGTCTTCAATCGCATAGCCGCGATAGCGGATGACGCCGGGTTGCATGTCAATGATCGCGGTTTGCCACCAGTCGCGCCCGAGTTGTTCGGCGGCGGTGTCGTTCGTCTGGAACTTGTTCATATCGATCCTTCTGCCTTGAGGGCGGCGATGGCGGCTTCGTCGTAGCCCAGTTCGCTCAGGATGTCCCGGGTGTGCTGCCCCAGTGTGGGGGGCGGTTGGCTCACGGCGGGGGCCTGACCATCGAGCTTGAAGCCGGTGCGCAGCACCCGGATGTCACGGTTCACGCCCGGTGCTTCGGTGAATGTCGCCACCATGCCGCGGTCGGCCACTTGCGGGTGCGCGAGTGCTTCGGCCACCGAGTAAACCGGCCCCGATGGGACGCCGGCCTGAGTGAGCAAGGGCCACCAGTGGTGGGCAGGGTGCGCTGAGAGTGCCCGCTCGATTTCATGCTTGAGAGCAAAGCGATGCTCCAGTCGCCCCTGACGCAGCGCAAAGCGGGGATCGACCCGCAAGTCCTCGCGACCGATGACCCGGGCCAGGGCTTCGAACTGTTCCTGTTTGTTGGCCGCGATGTTGAGCAATCCGTCGGCCGTCCGGAAAGCGCCCGAGGGGCTGGCCGTCATGTTTTCATTGCCCATGGGAGAGGCTTCGCGTCCGGCAATGAGCAGGTTGGAAACCGCCCAGCCCAGGGTGGCCATGACCGCTTCGAGCATGGAAACGTCGATGAATCGGCCCCGCTCGCGTCCGCGCTCGGCCAGGGCGGCGCACACAGCCATGGCTGCAGTCAGCCCGCCGATGGTGTCGGCGACCGGAAAGCCCACGCGCAGCGGCGCGCTGTCGGCATCTCCGGTGATGCTCATTACGCCCGACATGCCCTGGATGATCTGGTCGTAGGCTGGTAGATCGCGCAAGGGGCCGTCCTGTCCAAAACCGGAAATGGCGCAATACACCAGCTTCGGGTTCTGCTGCAGCAGGTCTTCAAAGCCCAGGCCCAGACGCGCCATCACGCCGGGACGAAAGTTCTCCACCAGGGCGTCTGCACCTGCGACCAGGCGCTGCAGCACCGCCTTGCCGCCCGGCTTTTTGAGGTCCAGCGCAATGGATCGCTTGCCGGGGTTCTGTGCCAGGAAGGACACGCCCATGTGACGCTGGTTGAGCGCAGCATCGGCCCCGAGCTGGCGTGCGAGATCGCCGCCAGCAAGTGCCTCCACCTTGATGACTTCGGCCCCCAGGTGGGCAAGCTGGTGACACGCAAAAGGGCCGGCCAGCACGTTGGTGAGGTCCAGCACACGCAGACCGTGCAGCGGGGCGCTGGAGGGGGGCAAGGCTTGCATCGTCTGGGGGCGAGTTGTCGCAGTGTGCTGGATGGATTTGCTACGATGAAACACTGTTTCAAAAAAACAAATTATGAAGCCATGCCGCTGCGGCTTGCGCGGCTCGTGCCCAGGCTGGCCTATGGTCCTTATGCCCTGGGCACGGCGGTCGAGGGTTTGTAGCGTGTGCGTGCGGCCTCGGTATCGCTGAAGAAGGACATCTCGGATCTTGACCCTGCATCACTTTGACGCTCAAGCCCTTGCTGCGGCACTGCCTTACCCCCGGCTGGTTGAGGCGCTCGCCAGCGGCCTGCAATCACCGATCGAAGTACCTGCGCGCAGCGTGCTCACGCCCAACCATGACGCCAGCTGTGTGCTGCTCATGCCTGCCTGGAAGAGCGGGCAGAGGATGGGCGTGAAACTGGTGTCGGTCTGGCCAGGCAACAACGCCGTTGGCTTGCCGGCCGTGTCGGGCGTCTATGTGCTCATGTCCTGCGAAACCGGACGGCCGCTGGCGGTCATGGATGGAACCGAGCTGACCTTGCGGCGTACGGCGGCTGCGGCTGCGCTCGCCGCCCGCACGCTGGCTCGCCGGGACAGCCGTACGCTGGCGGTTCTGGGCACCGGGGCTCTGAGCATTCCGCTGGCGCAAGCCCATGCCGCCGTCATGTCCTTTGACAGGATCCTGGTCTGGGGGCGTGATCCGGTTCGCGCCGCTGCCGTCGCGCAGCAATTGAATGCGCTGGGTTTGAATGCCGCCTCCTCAGTCAATTTGCAGCAGGCTTTGGCTCTGGCGGATGTGGTGGCCGTGGCCACGACGGCGACTCGGCCTTTCCTTGCAAGCGAATCGATCAGGCCGGGCACTCACCTGGGACTGGTGGGGGCCTTCACGCCCGAGATGGCCGAGGCCGAACCAGCGCTCATGGCGCGTGCACAGGTGTTTGCCGACCAGCGTGCTGCCGTGATCGAAAAAGGAGGTGAGGTCTGGCAGGCCTTGCAACAAGGGTTGATCACCGAATCGTCCATTGAAGCCGAGCTCGCTGATCTGGCAGGACAAGCTCAGCGCGCCTGGCGTCGCAATGCACAGAGCATTACGGTTTTCAAATCCGTCGGATTTGCTTCACTGGATCTGATCGCGGCCGAGCTCGTCTACGACAGTCGGGCCTGAGGCGGGCGAGGGATAATCAGAGCGGTGGCCATCTCGGCCTTGAAAGCCCCCAAAGTGAAATACCTGTGTTGTCTGTTGATTTTGTCTGGCCTGAGCGGCTGTACCGTTCTGGCAGTCGCCGATGCAGCGGCATCGGCCGTGGTCTATGGTGTCAAGACCACCGTCAATGTGCTGGATGCCGTGACGCCCGATATCGTGAACAAGAAAAAGGACTGAACAAAGGGCCTTGCAAGGCCCTTTGTTCAGCTTGGGTTGGCGCTCAGATGCCCAGCCAACCGTTGGTGCGGGCAAAGTGCAGCGCCTGTGTGCGGCTGTTGACCCCGAGGCGGCGAAACAGACGCCAGAAGTGCACCTTGACGGTGTGCTCGCTGATGTTGAGTTTTTCTGCAATGTCCCGGTTGGAAAGGCCCTGATCCAGCATCAGGATCAGCTGTTTCTGGCGCTTGGACAGTTTGGTGGGCACGTGAGCGGGGGCGGCGGCGCGCTCATCCTCCGGCACCAGAAACGGCTTGAGCGCCTCGATGATCTGGGCGGGGCTGTTGCTTTTCTCGATAAAGCCGCCTGCACCCGCTGCCAGGCAGCGTTCTTCCAGTTCAGTCGCGTCAGAGCTGGTCACGACAGCGACAGCCACGTCCGGATACTTGGCCTTGAGGGTGTGGATCCCCGACAGGCCCAGTGTGTCAGGTAGCTGGAGGTCCAGACAGAAGAGTTCGGCGGGCCCGTTCTTGGCGACAGCGCTGTCCAGGACGTTCATCTTGGGTACAGGCACCACTTTCAGACCAGGGCGCAGCCGGTGGATCAGCATGGTGAGTGCGTCCCGCATCAGAGGGTGATCTTCAATCACATAGACCGTCATGATTCAAGCAGTTTTGTGGATTTCAAAGGATAACAATACCAGCTTTTTCGTGATCCACCAAAAATCAATTGCGAAGACCGAAATCAGGGCGATCATTTGTTGAATTCAATGAATTTCGAAAGCTCCTCGGCCACCTTTTTTTCATCCTCGCTCGACAGTGGCACAAGCTGTGCTCGGATTTCGGGCAAGACCCCGGCGCCTTCCTGCTGGAGTCGGGCAATCATTTGTCCGGCCTCACGCGGTGCGCTCAGGCCGATGCTTTGCAGAAGGACCTGACCCTGAGGGCTGACCAGCTTGAAATAGAAGAGGCCATCTTTTTCCCGGTATTGCTTGAAGCTCGACAGCAAGGGCCTGGTGTCTCTGTTCCCCGACGTATCGACGCTTGGCAGGGCCAGAGGACGCAGACCCACCGCATGGCGCAATTCGCGAATGAAGGGGGTGGCCAGTTGACGGGCTTTTTCGGCACCCGCCAGCAACAGGCGGTCGATTTCGGCGGGTCTGGCGATCAGGGCTTCGTATTTTTCGCGCATCGGCGCGACTTCGCGGTCGATGCGTTCAAACAGGATCTGTTTGGCCTCTCCCCAGGCAATCCCTTCTGCGTAGGCCTGGGCCAGAGCAGTGGTTTCCTTGGCCGATGCAAAGGCCTGGTAAATCTGGAAGAGCGCGGAACCTTCGGGGGTCTTGGGTTCGCCCGGTGCCTTCGAATCGGTCACGATGCCCATGATCAGCTTGCGCAGTTGAGTGCTGGGGGCAAACAGCGGGATGGTGTTGTCGTAGCTTTTGCTCATCTTGCGGCCATCCAGACCAGGCAGCAGGGCCACGGACTCTTCGATGACGGCTTCGGGCAGCACAAAATGCTCTCCGTAAAGGTGATTGAAGCTCGAAGCCATGTCCCGCGCCATCTCAATGTGCTGGATCTGGTCACGACCGACAGGCACTTTGTGGGCTTTGAACATGAGGATGTCGGCCCCCATCAGCACCGGGTACATGAACAGACCTGCCGTGACGTCGGCATCGGGGTCCTTGCCGGCGTCGTGGTTCTTGTCCATGGCCGCCTTGTAGGCGTGGGCGCGGTTGAGCAGGCCTTTGCCCGTCACGCAGGTGAGCAGCCAGGTCAGCTCGGGGATCTCGGGAATATCGGACTGGCGGTAGAAGGTCACCCTGTCCGGATCAAGGCCGGCGGCAATCCAGCTGGCGGCGATTTCCATGGTTGAACGCTGGATCCGCACCGGGTCGTCGCATTTGATGAGTGCGTGGTAGTCGGCCAGGAAGTAGTAGCCATCGGTGTTCGGATCGAGGCTGGCTTGTACGGTGGGTCGGATGGCGCCCACATAGTTGCCCAGATGGGGCGTGCCGGTGGTGGTGATGCCGGTGAGAACGCGGGTACGTTGGGGGGTCGTCATGAGGTGTTCAGCGGATCAGAAAGGCAAGCGGGCTCAGCGCGAGCTTGAGCAGGTCGAAGGTCAGATCCATCAGGGGGCGCATCCACACCGAGCTGACGACACCGGTGATCACCAGTGCCATCACGATGAAGAAGCCCCAGGGTTCGACGCGTGAGACCATGACGGCCTGGCGCCAGGGCAGCAGGCCGACCAGGATGCGCCCGCCGTCCAGCGGCGGCAGCGGAAACAGGTTGAAGACGAACATGACCACATTGGTCAGCATCCCGGCCTTGCACATCTCGATGAAGAACCGCTCGGTCATGCCTGTGCCAGCCAGCAGGTATAAAAGAACGCCCCAGAGCAGCGCCTGAAAGAGGTTGGCCCCGGGCCCGGCCAGTGCGACCCAGACCATGTCCCGCTTGGGATGCCGAAGGCGGTCAAAGCGGACCGGCACTGGTTTGGCGTATCCGAAGAGAAATGCCCCGCTTGTACTGAAGTAAAGCAGCAAGGGCATCAGGATGGTGCCAATCGGATCGATGTGCGGCAGGGGGTTGAGGGTCACGCGGCCCATCATTGCGGCCGTTGGGTCGCCCAGGCGCTGGGCGGCATAGCCGTGTGCCGCCTCATGCAGTGTGATCGCAAAGATCACCGGCAGGGCATAGATCAGAACGGTCTGAATGAGCTGGCTGGTTTCCACCGCTTGATTGTCTCAGACTGCAGGGGGCTTGTGGATCGACAGTTCACAGGCCCAGCAGGGACGCATCCCCTTGGCCTTGACGCAGCAGCATGGGTTCGTCACTGGTCAGGTCCACCACCGTGGTGGGTCCCAAAGCGCAGGCCTGCGCATCGATGACGGCGCCCACCGAGTATTCCAGTCGCTGCCGGATTTCATGCGGGTCGTTGAGCGGTTCGCTCTCGCCGGGCAGGATCAGGGTGGTGGCAATCAGGGGCGCGCCGTGCAGCTCCAGCAGGGCTTGCAGCACCTTGTGGTCCGGGACCCGCAGGCCCAGTGTCTTGCGCTGCGGATGGCTCAGTCGCCTGGGAACTTCCTTGGTCGCCTCGAGAATGAAGGTGAAGGGACCGGGCGTGGCCTGTTTGATCAGCCGGAATTGCCGGTTGTCGACGCGTGCATAGTTGGCCAGCTCGCTCAGGTCCCGGCAGAGCAGGGTCAGGTGGTGTTTTTCGTCAATGCCACGAATCCGGCGCAGCTTGTCGACAGCCGCCTTGTCGTCCACATGACAGACCAGCGCGTAACTCGAATCGGTCGGCACGGCCAGCACATGGCCCTGTTGCAAAAGCTGTACCGCTTGTTTGAGCAGGCGGGTCTGCGGAGTGTCGGGGTGAACTGAAAAAAACTGGGCCACAGTGTGAACAGGTTGAGCAGATTCAGGATTCTGGCAGTTCCACACGCACACGGCTCTCGCGCAATGTGAGCCAGACCCCCAAGGCGCCACACAATGCCACCAGGCCCATGCCTGCCAGCGTCCAGCGGTCCGGGATGTGACTGAACACGATCCAGCCGCCCAGCACGGCAAAGCCGATCTGGACGTACATATAAGGGGTGAGCGTTGCTGCGGGCGCACGCGCATAAGCCAGAATCAGCAGGAAGTGTCCGAGCGTGGCCATCAGGCCCATCAGGCCCATCTGTGCCCAGGCCATCCAGTCCGGTGGCGAGACCCAGACAAAGGGCAAGAGGGCAGACGAAAGCAGCGTGCCCGTCCAGCCGGTGAGCACATGCGTCGTGATCGGGTCTTCCTTTTCCTGGGCCAGACGGCCGGTCAGTACCTGAAAGCCCGAATTGGTCACCACCAGAATCAGGGGCAGCACCACCGCCCAGTCAAAGTGCTGACTGTCTGGCCGGATGATCAGCAATGTGCCCAGAAAGCCGCCCACCACCAGCGCCCAACGCATGCGGCTGACTTTTTCCTGGAGTGTCCATGCGGCCAGCAGCGTGATCACGAGCGGTGCCATCAGCACGATGGCGGTGAATTCGCCGACCGGCATGTATTTGAGGCTGAAGAAGGCGAGCAGGCTGCTGATGAACAGCAGCAGTCCGCGTGCGAGCTGGAAGCGGGGGTGGCGGGTGAAAAACAGTCTGCGGCCGCGGCCTTTCCAGACGATCAATGTGGTGACGACCGCCTGGAAGGCATAGCGGAACCACAAAGCCACGAGCAAGGAAACACTCGCACTGACATGTTTGGTGGTGGTGTCCAGTGTGGCAAAGCAGGCCGAGGCCAGAACCGCAAAACCGATGCCGGAGAGCACGCCCCTGGAGAGTCGGCTCACTGGATGCGGTCGGCCAGCAGCGTCCATACGGGCGTGAGCTGTCCGGGCAAAAAGGGCAGGGCACCCAGGTCGGTGTGGCTTTCCTGCGGACTGTGGAAGTCGCTGCCGCGCGAGGCGGCCAGGTCAAACTCGATCGCGGTCTCGGCGTAGCGTACGGCCTCCTGCGCGGAGTGACTGCCAGTCACCACTTCGACGCCGCGGCCGCCATGCGCCTTGAACTCGCTGAACAAGGCATATTCTTCGGTGGGGGTGAAGCTGTAGCGCGCCGGGTGCGCAATGATGGCCAGGCCACCTGCACCGTTGATCCATTGCACTGCCTCCTGCAGACGTGCCCAGCGGTGCGGGACGAAACCGGGCTTGCCTTCGGTGAGGTATTTACGGAAAACCTCCGGGGTGTCCTTGCAGACGCCGGCCTCGACCAGGTATCGCGCAAAGTGAGTTCGTGAAATCAGCTCGGGGTTGCCGACGTACTTGAGAGCGCCTTCGTAGGCGCCGCGAATGCCGACCTTCGCCAGGCCGTCCGACATTTCCTGGGCGCGCTCGCTGCGGCCACCGCGCGTGCGGCGCAGGCCCTCGACGAGAGTGGTATTTTGGGGGTCAAAGCCCAGTCCGACGATGTGCACCGTCTGTCCGGCAAAGGTCACTGAAATTTCCGTGCCGGTAAGGTATTTCATGCCTTGGGCGCGTGCCGCCTCTAGGGCGCGCTGCTGGCCACCGATTTCGTCATGGTCGGTCAGAGCCCAGAGTTCGACCCCATTGGTTTTCGCGCGCAAGGCCAAGGCCTCCGGAGTCAGGGTGCCATCGGAGACGGTGGAGTGGCAGTGCAGATCCGCATTGAGCATGTCATTCACCAAGGCATTCTAAAACGTGAGACGGCCGCTTCATGTGAAAAAGCATAATGTCCTGCATGATGGACCTGTGGCTGGTGCGGCATGGCGAAACCGACTGGAACCGTGAATTGCGATTCCAGGGGCATTTGGATGCGCCGCTCAATGCTCTGGGCCTGCAGCAGGCGCAGCGTTTGGGCAGGTGCCTGGCTTCGCAGGGGCCTCGCCCCTTGCTGGCCAGCGATCTGCTGCGCACACGCCAGACCGCTCAGCCTCTGGCAGGCCAGTGGCAGACCCAGGCCTTGCCTGAGCCGCTGTGGCGCGAGCAGGCCTTTGGGGTGATCGAGGGGCTGACGATCGATGAGATCCGGGAGCATCACCCTGACATCGTGCAGGGCTGGCAAGGGCACGACCCCGACTTTGCGCCCACAGGTGGCGAATCCCGCCGGCAGTTCCACGCCAGGGTGATGCGGGCTGTCCAGGCCCTCGTTGAGCGGTGCAAACAGGAAGGCTGGCAGGCACCTGTGGTGGTTTCGCATGGCGGGGTGCTTGACATGATCTATCGCAGTGCCACCGGGCAGACCCTGGCTGCGCCGCGTCAATGTCCGATTCCCAATGCCGGGCTGAACCATGTGCGTACCGACGGGGTGCGTTTCGAGATTGTGCAGTGGGCGCAGACCCATCACCTCGAGGGCCTGCCGCCCTCGGCGGTGTACCCGGTTGCAACACCCTCCAGGATCTGAGGGTTCACGGGCCTCTAGGATAATCCTCTCATGAGTTTTCTCTGTCTTGATTCCGAGGCGGTGCCATGGCTTTGATGATCACCGACGAATGCATCAACTGTGATGTGTGCGAGCCCGAGTGCCCCAACCAGGCGATTTACCTCGGGCCGGAAATCTACGAGATCAATCCGGACAAGTGCACCGAGTGTGTGGGGCATTTTGACGAGCCGCAGTGTGTGCAGGTCTGTCCGGTAGCCTGCATTCCGGTCAACCCGCAACACGTCGAATCGAAAGAGTCGCTCTGGGTGAAGTACAGGCGGTTGACGTCCGGCTGACTTGGCTCCTCAATCGTCGTTGCAGGCGGTGATGAGGGGAGGGCCAGGCTCCTCATGATGCGGGTACGCATAAATCGTCGCCCGGCCCTCCCCTCATCACCGCCGTGAGTGGCAAGCCACAAGGGTAGCGTTCGGCAAAAGGCAGGCATGGGTTGGGCATGGCCCGGCCGCCGATTTCTGCGTACCCCCGCAGCATGAGGCGGGCGGGCCATGCCCGGCCCGTGCTGGAAATTCACCACATAGCCTCAGGCCACGTCAGCAGCAGGCGCAGCAGGACGGGGTGGTTTTGGACGCGGCGGCTTGCTGGTGTGGATCTTGACCATCGCTTTTTCCATGTCACCGGCCAGCAACAGTGGCAGGGCCAGAACCGAGCGGTCAATGCTGGCATGAATCGCCTCCCGGTGCTCGGCCATTGGTTTTTTCAGCACCCAACTCACCACCTCGGCCTTGTTGCCCGGATGGCCCACGCCGATGCGCAAGCGCCAGTAATCGGCCGTACCCAGCTGGGCGTGGATGTCTCGCAGACCATTGTGCCCCGCATGCGAGCCGCCTTTCTTGAGCTTGGCCTCGCCCGGGGCAATGTCCATTTCGTCGTGCGCCACCAGAATTTCGTCGGGAGCGATCTTGAAAAAACGCGCCAGTGCGGCCACCGACTTGCCTGAAAGATTCATGAAGGTCTGTGGCTCCAGCAGCCAGACGGTCTGGCCGTTGACGCTGGTGCGCGCCAGCAGACCGTGGTAGCTGCGCTCGGGCACCAACGAGACCTTGAGCTCGCGTGCGAGCGCATCGATGAACCAGAAACCGGCGTTGTGTCGGGTGTCCTCGTATTCCGCGCCCGGGTTCCCCAGGCCGACAAACAGTTTGATCATGGGTCGGGATTATCCGGTGTACAACCGATGCGTCAGAAAGCAAAAAGGCCCGCACATGGCGGGCCTTGCAGGCAGACAAGCAGGAATTATTTCTTGCCCTTGCCCTTGGCAGGAGCTTCTGCAGCCGCAACGGGCGCAGCGATCACTTCCTCGACCGGCAAGGTCACGGACACCAGAACCGGGTTGGGCTTGCCGTGGGTCACGGCCTTGACGCCCTTGGGCAGCTGGATGTCGTCCAGGTGCAGGGACTTGCCGGTTTCCAGCTTGGAGAGGTCCACAGCGATGAACTCGGGCAGGTCTGCGGGCAGGCAGGACACTTCGATTT
>CAYSIY010000046.1:0-12621 GCA_964431215.1 uncultured Limnohabitans sp. | reverse complement strand
GGCGGCATGGGCTTCATTGAGGAAACCGGCGCGGCGCAGTACTACCGCGACGCCAAGATCCTGACCATTTACGAAGGCACCACCGCGATCCAGGCCAATGACCTGGTCGGGCGCAAGACCGCCCGCGACGGCGGTGCCACGGCCAAGGCCATCGCGGCCCAGATCGCCAGGACAGAGGAGCAATTGCTGGCCAGTGCCAGCGCCGATGCCCAGGCTGTAGGCCGACGCATCCGCGTTGCCCGCGAGGCCTTCCTGGAGGTGGTGGACTTCATTGCCGCCAACACCCGCGCCAATCCGAATGCCGCCTTTGCCGGCAGCGTGCCCTACCTGATGCTCGCAGGCAATCTGGTGGCCGGCTGGCAGATGGGCCGTGCGCTCCTGGTGGCGCTCAGCGCCGAAGCCCAGACGCAGGACGCGGCCTTCATGGCCGCCAAGGTCATCACCGCCCGCTTCTACGCAGACCACATCCTGTCTCGCGTGCCCGGCATCCGGGACAGCATCGTCCAGGGGGCGGACAGCGTGACCGCCCTGGCGCTTGAGGCGTATTGATTCCCACAGACCAAGAGGAGACAAGCCAATGTCCAAATTGCCACCGGTGCTGGCCGCACAGAAGTTCCCCGTCATTGCCTCGCCGCTGTTCATCATCAGCAATCCCAAGCTGGTCATTGAACAGTGCAAGGCCGGCGTGATCGGTTCCATGCCTGCGCTCAACGCGCGTCCCGCCTCGCAGCTTGACGAGTGGCTGGCCGAAATCACCGAAGCGCTGGCTGCGCACGACAAGGCCCACCCGGAGCAACCGGCTGCCCCGTTTGCCATCAACCAGATCGTGCACAAGAGCAACGACCGGCTTGAGCACGACATGCAGCTGTGCGTGAAGTACAAGGTGCCGATCATCATTACCAGCCTTGGCGCACGCGAGGACATCAACCAGGCCGCCCACAGCTACGGTGGCGTGGTGCTGCACGACATCATCAACAACAAATTCGCGCGCAAGGCGATCGAGAAGGGTGCGGACGGGCTGATCGCCGTCGCGGCGGGGGCGGGGGGGCATGCCGGGACCAAGAGCCCGTTTGCCCTGATCCAGGAAATCCGCCAGTGGTTTGACGGTCCTGTGGCCTTGTCCGGTTCGATCGCCACCGGTGATGCCATTCTGGCGGCACAGGCCATGGGGGCCGATTTCGCCTACATCGGGTCGGCCTTCATCGCCACCCATGAGGCGCGTGCGGCCGAGGCCTACAAGCAGGCCATTGTCGATTGCAATTCCGACGACATCGTCTACAGCAATCTGTTCACTGGCGTGCATGGCAACTACCTGGCGCCGTCCATCCGTGCGGCCGGGCTGGATCCGGACCATTTGCCGCAATCCGATCCGAGCAAGATGAATTTCGGGGGCGATGCCAAGAAAGCCTGGAAGGACATCTGGGGCTGCGGACAGGGCATCGGTGCCGTGACGGCGGTCGTCACGGCGGCCGAACGCATCGCCCAGCTCAAGAAGGAATACCAGGCAGCGCGAGAGCGCCTCGCCTTGCGATGACACTGCAGCTTGCGGTTCGCCGCGCAGACAAGGAACGCCCTTCGGGGCGTTCTTTGCTGATTGACCTGCTCAAGGCGGGGGGCTGCCTGATGATCGTGTTGCATCACCTCGCCTTTTACGGACCCATGTCCGAGGTGGTGGGAATGCAGTGGCCACGGCTGATCGAGGCCCTGGCGGACCACGGGCGACTGGCGGTGCAGCTTTTTCTGGTGTGTTCAGGCTACCTGACGGCTGCCGCTTTTGCGCGGGATCCGGGCATGAATGCACACCGCCTGGTGCAACTGGCCTGGCGCCGGTATTTGCGGCTTGCGGTGCCCTTGCTGGCCGCCCTGAGTTTCACGGTGCTGGTCACCGAGTGGGTGCGTCCTGGTTTTGATCACCCTTCGCTGTCGGCGACACCGCATTTCTGGCAAGCCGTGGCCCACGTTCTGCTGCTCCAGCAATGGTTGGGGCTGGAGTCCTTGTCGGCCGGTGTCTGGTATGTGGCCATTGATTTCCAGCTTTATCTCATAGCCATGCTCGTCCTTTGGGGGGTGAGTCGGTGGACGCACTTTCAGGCCCGGCCACAGGCCGAGGTCTTGCGCTTGCAGGTGCTGCTGTGCCTGACCGCGCTGTCCTTGCTGTTGTGGAATCTTGATCGCGGCCTGGACAGCTACGGGCTGTACTTTTTCGGATCGTATGGTCTGGGCTGGCTCGCGTGGCGCACCCGGCAAAGCCGGACCCCGCTCAAGGGCCAACTGGCCCTGGTGGCATTGGGCGTGCTCGCCTGGGCGGTGGATGCACGGCTTCGGGTGATGACCGCATGGGCCGTGGCCCTGCTGCTGGCGGCTGCACCCGCCTCGTGGATGCAGCGCAGAACCTACACCCACCGGATGCCACGTGCGGTGGGCTGGCTGGCAGGCATCTCCTACAGCGTGTTTGTTGTTCATTTCGGCGTCAGCCTGGGCGTCAGCGCAGGCGTCACAGGCCGGTGGCCGGACTCGCTGGCCTGGAACGCTGCCGGCATGGCTTTCTCGCTGGCCCTGTCTGTGCTGGCCGGTGCGCTGCTGCACCGCTGGACCGAGCGCCACCCCCCGCACGGCTGGCAGTGGCTGTTCTGGACGGGGGTGTTCATGGCCAGCACGGGGCTGGCCATGCACTGGCGCGGGGGCTCAGACTGAAGCGCTGGCGACCTGCTGCCGGATATAGGCCAGCGCCTCTTCCACCTGATCGATCAGGATCAGGCACAGATCGCCAGGCGAGAGTCGTGCCAGGGCGGTGTCAATGGCGTTGAATTCACCCTGAATGGCTTGTGTGTGCCGTGTCCGGCTGGCTCCCTGCAGACCCTGCTGCAGCAGGGCAATCACTTCGCCATCGGCCCGGCCGCGCTGACAGGCGTCCTGGTAGAGCAGCACATCGTCAAAGGCTGCACCCAGGATACGGGTCTGTTCGCGGATGTCTTCATCGCGCCGATCGCCAGCGCCGCTGATCACCACCACCCGTTTGTTGGACGGCAGGTTGTCAATGGCCTGGACCAGCGCCGCAATGGCGTCGGGGTTGTGGCCATAGTCGGCGATCAGGGTGGCGCCCCGATGGTTGAACACATTGAAGCGTCCGGGCACGCCCTGGACATCGCTGATGAAACTGGACAGGCCTTGCGCGATGGCGTCCCAGGACACGCCGACGGCCCAGGCCGCACCGACGGCGGCCAGGACGTTTTCGGTCTGGAAGCCGATCTGGCCGCTCAGTGTGAGGGGCACCTGCGAGAGCGGAACCCGCAAGACCTGTTTGCCTTTTTGCGCGACGATGGCCCCGTTCTCGACATACACCACGCGACGGCCCTGTGCGCGGTGCGCAGCAAGCACCGGTTGGGTCACATCCAGCGCAAAAAAGGTCACATCGCCCGGGCAGTGGGGGGCCATGGCGGCCACCGCAGGATCGGCCGCATTGAGCACGGCCATGCCATCGTGTTCGACGTTGAGCACGATCACGCGTTTGAGCACCGTCAGGTCTTCCAGCGTGGTGATGTAGTTGAGCCCCAGGTGGTCCCCGCCGCCGAGGTTGGTGACCACCGCCACCTTGCAACGGTCAAAAGCCAGGCCCTCGCGCAACATGCCGCCGCGTGCCGTTTCAAGCACGGCGGCATCGACTTCAGGGTGCAGCAGGACGTTGCGTGCGCTGCGCGGGCCGCTGCAGTCACCCGAGTCGGTCTGACGGCCGTTGACATAGACGCCATCGGTGTTGGTCATGCCCACGCGCAGGCCTTGCGCCTTGAGCAGGTGTGCGGTCAACCTGACCGTGGTGGTCTTGCCATTGGTGCCGGTCACGGCGATGACCGGAATGCGACCGGTTTCGCCTGGGGGGAACATGTGCTCGATGACGGCGCGGCCGATGTCGCGGCCCTTGCCAAAGGACGGGGTCAGGTGCATGCGCAGACCGGGTGCGGCATTGACCTCCACCACGCCACCGCTTTGCTCTTCGAGCGGACGCAGCACCGACTCGCACACCACGTCCACGCCGCAGATGTCCAGACCGATCTGTTCGGCGGCCAGCACCGCACGTGCGGCCACCTCGGGATGCACATCATCGGTCACATCGGTGGCGGTGCCTCCGGTGGAGAGGTTGGCGTTGTCGCGCAGCACCACGCGGCGGCCTTTTTCGGGCACGCTGGTGGGCTCCAGGCCTTGTGCGCGCAGGCGGGCCACCGCGATGTCGTCGAAGCGAATGCGCGTGAGCGAGGTGGCATGCCCTTCACCCCGACGCGGGTCGGCATTGACTAGATCGACCAGTTCGCGCACCGTGTGAACGCCGTCGCCCACCACCAGCGGGGGTTCGCGCCGGGCCGCTGCGACCAGACGCTGGCCGACCACCAGGAGGCGGTAGTCGTGTCCGGGGAGGTATTTCTCCACCATCACGACGCCATAACGGGCAGCAGCGGCATAGGCGGTTTCGTAGGCGCTGCGTTCGGCAATATTCACCGTGACCCCCTTGCCCTGGTTGCCGTCCTTGGGTTTGACGACCACCGGCAGGCCGATTTTCTGGGCGACGGTCCAGCCCTGTTCGAGACTGGTGACCGGCTGTCCCATTGGCACGGGCACGCCCGCCGCATGCAGCAGTTTCTTGGTCAGGTTCTTGTCCTGGGCGATGTCTTCAGCGATCACGCCGGTGCTGTCGGTTTCTGCGGCCTGAATGCGTCTTTGGCGTGCACCCCAGCCCAGCTGCACCATGGAGCCGTCGGTGAGGCGAAAAAACGGAATGCCGCGCGCCATGGCGGCGTCAACGATGGAACCGGTGGAGGGCCCCAGACGCTGGTCCTCGTCCAGCTCACGCAGGGCATGCAAGGCGGCCTCCAGGTCAAAGCTGGTGCCCTGCAAGGCGGCCTGCAGCAGTTGCTCGGCATGCGTCAGCGCCAGGCGACCCACGGCTTCCTCGGTGTACTGCACCGCCACCTGGTAGACGCCGGGCTCTTCGGTGGCTGTCGTCCGACTGAAGCTGACCGGGCAACCCGCCTCGGCCTGCAGGCCAAGCGTGAGCTTTTCCAGGGCATGGGCCTGGGTAGGGGGCTGCCCGGCCTTGGGGTTTTCAATCGTGTCCAGCGCCGGAAACAGGTGGCGAAGACGTTGCTCCACTTCGGGCGTCAAATGGTCCGAGGTGTCCTGGCAGCGCACGATGGCTTCGATGGCCGTGTGGCGGGTCCAGAGGTTGGGGCCTCGCAAGGCCCGGATTCGAGAGACTTCCATGCACCTGTCCTGTGTGCGAATGTTTAATGGGGGGCTGCGCTCTGGGCGTAGCTCTTGACGCCTGCCCGGATCAGTTCGGCGTTCAGGCCCAGCACCCAGGCCGAGCAAGCCGCCACCAGCATGTCGGAGGTGTCGAGCTGCTGCTCGCGCAGCAGGCGACTGACCGCCGGACGCTGCACCGAGAGCACCTCGGTTTCCTGTTGACCGTGGGCCAGGACCAGAGCACCTTCACGCCAGAAGGCCGCTCGTCCCCCCTGGCCGCGGTGCGCCTGGATGCGTGGATGGTCGCCAGAGCTGGCGTAGTAAACCGTTTCGCCATCGCAATACGGGCTCAGCCCGGCCACCGCCTCGTCTTCGGCATTGAGCACACAGGCCCCGCCGGGCAGCACCACATCGACCTGGGTGCGCACATAACCGGGCACCCGGCTGTCATCACCCGGGTACAGGTCTTCCAGCCCCTGGGTGGTGGGCATGCGTGTGACCACACCCACCAGACAACGGTCGTAGGGCAAGCCTTCTGTCATCAGGTGACGCACATCGGATTCGAACACGGCCGCCTGCACTTGCCGGTTGATCAGCAGGCGCTCGGCGTCCTCGAAGCCCATTGGATCGTCGGCCTGCAGGCGACGCTGGTTGACGAAAAGACCGTCGCGGCAGGACAGCCCGGTGTGCCAGCCCTGCAATTGCAGCAGCCAGGCCGTCAAGCGGGCTGCACGGGTGGTGTCGCCATCGCCCATCAGGCCCACCAGCGGGATCCGCCCGTCCTCTTTGGGGCTGAAAAGGTGGTCCAGAATCCGTCGGCCCACCGGACGCGGCTGGCCCTTGGCCGGGTTCAGATGCATCAGCAGGCTGGGGCCGGCGTTGACTTCAACGACAGCACCACCGACTTTTTCAAGGGGCTGTCCGATGTCGGGCGTGACGACATCCACCCCGGCGATGTCCAGCCCCACCACTTTGGCGGCCAGCACGGCCACCGCAGCCACATCGGGATGGACTTCATCGGTCACATCGGTTGACATGTTGCCGGTGCGCTGCACGAGCACGCTGCGCCCCGACTCCGGCACGCTCTCGGGCGTGAGGCCCTGGCGCTCGAGTTCGAGTACCGAAGTGGGCTGTAACTCCAGGCTCACGATTTCCAGGGGGGCATCGCCGAACTGGCCCCGACGCGGGTCCGAATTGATTTGCAGTTCAATCAGTTCGCGCACCGTGTGCTGTCCGTCGCCAGTGACGTAGGTCATTTCGCCCCGGGTGGCGGCAGCGAGCTGATCCCCAACCACCAGCAGCCGATGCTCAAGGCCGGTGATGTAGCGCTCGACCATCACATCACGTCCCTGGGCCAGCGCCAGCGCGTAGGCCGTTTCGATGTTGCTGCGTTCACGCAGGTCCAGGGACACGCCGCGCGAACGGTTGCCGTTGTCGGGCTTGACCACCACCGGCAGGCCCAGTTCCTGAGCGGCCTCCCAGGCGGCTTCGGGGCTCTCGACCACCTGGCCCTCCGGCACCGGAATGCCGCAGCGGCCGAGCAGGCGTTTGGTCAGGTCCTTGTCGCGTGAAATGCCTTCGGCAATGGCGCTGGTGCGGTCGGTTTCAGCGGTCCAGATGCGGCGTTGCCGTGCGCCATGGCCGAGCTGGACCAGGCTGCCAACATTCAGGCGAATGAAGGGAATCTTGCGTTCGATGGCGCGCTCGACGATGCTGGCCGTACTGGGACCCACGCATCGGTCATCGACCATTTTCGAGAGCTTGGCGAGTTCGCCCTGCACATCGAAAGGGCGATCTTCGATGGCGGCCATGATCAGGTCGCGGGCCATGTGCAGGGCATAAAGACCACAGGTCTCGTCATCGGTGCGGAACACCACCTTGTAGACGCCGCGAGGTCCGGCCTCGCGCGCCTTGCCAAAGCCGGTGGGCATGCCGGCGCGCGTCTGCAGCTCCAGTGTGACGTGCTCCAGGATGTGGCCAGGCCAGGTGCCCTCGGCCATGCGCTGCAGAAAACCGCCGCGCACCCCGGGGCTGCAGCGGTGCTCGATCAGGCCGGGCAACCAGGTGGAAAGACGTTCATTGAAGCCGGGCAGGGTGTTCGAAGGAAAGTCTTCGAGTTCGCCGATGTCGATGAGGGCCTCGATGATGGGACGGTAGGTCCAGATGCTGGGGCCGCGCAGGTAAAGGGTGCGCAGGATCTCGATGTGCTTGTGGCTCATGTCAGTAGGGTGGGCGATACAATGACCGACTGTTTCAGGCTTTGAGTTTCATGACCCCCACGACGACCCAAGCGCAGCGCGCTGTCATTCCGCAGGCGTGGCGGCCGCAGGTTCAATCCGCCCTCCAAACCCATGAAAACGCGCTGGCCTTCCTCGAGGTTGACCTGGATGAATCGCTCCGCTTTGCCAAATCGGCCCTTATTTTGACCGATCAGCGGGTCTTGGCCTGCGATGCCGCCACAAATTGTTGTCAAGCTTGGGACTTGCGGCCCGATGACCGCCTGAGCCTGAGCGACCACGCTGGCGTTTGCTGCCTCGAATTGTTCAGTCAGGGGCGTCGGCTGGCGGTCTGGCGAACCACCCTGGGCCTGCAGCCTGCCGCCATCCGTTGGCTGTCCGTCTTTGAACAGAGGCAAGCCCATGAGCCCCAAGGCCAGCCCTTGCAGATGCGTTTGGCCGCAAGCGTCTGTCCGGTTTGCCAGGCAGCTCTCGAAGAGGGTGCCGACGAATGCAAGCGATGTGGTCGCGAAGACCTGACGCCGCCCTCGACCTGGACCTTGCTCAAGCTTTGGCGTTTTGGCCGCCCCTACCGCAATCAGTTGCTGCTGGGCTTCGCACTCACGCTGGCATCCACCGCGGCCACCCTGGTGCCGCCCTACATGACCATGCCACTGATGGACGAGGTGTTGATCCCTTACCAGAATGGCAAGCCGATCGACACTTCGCTGGTGGCGCTTTACTTGGGGGGCCTGTTGGCGGCGGCCTTGCTGGCCTGGGCGCTGGGCTGGGCCAAGACCTACATTCTCGCGCTGGTGTCCGAACGCATCGGCGCCGATCTGCGCACCACCACTTACCGGCACTTGCTGAACCTGTCGCTGGAGTATTTTGGCGGCCGACGCACCGGCGACCTGATTGCGCGTATTGGCAACGAGACCGACCGCATCAATGTTTTCTTGTCCTTGCACCTGCTGGACTTTGCCACCGACGTGCTGATGATCCTGATGACGGCGGTCATCCTGTTCACCATCAACCCGACGTTGGCCGCGATCACGCTGCTGCCGCTGCCCTTCATTGGCTGGCTCATCCATGTGGTGCGTGACCGCCTGCGCACCGGCTTCGAAAAGATCGACCGGGTCTGGGCCGAGGTGACCAATGTGCTGGCCGACACGATCCCGGGCATCCGCGTGGTCAAGGCCTTTGCCCAGGAAGAGCGCGAGGCCCAGCGCTTCAAGGACGCCAACCGCCATAACCTCCATGTCAATGACCGCCTCAACCGAGTCTGGTCCCTGTTTGCCCCCACGGTGGCGCTGATGACCGAAGTCGGCCTGCTGGTGGTCTGGGGCTTTGGCATCTGGCTGGTGGCCCACGACAGCATCACCGTCGGGGTGCTCACCGCATTCCTGGCCTACATTGGCCGTTTCTACACCCGGCTCGATTCGATGAGCCGCATCGTCTCGCACACCCAAAAGGCGGCCTCGGGCGCCAAGCGCATTTTCGACATCCTTGACCACGTCTCCAGCGTGCCCGAGCCGGTGCGCCCGGTGGCCTTGCCCGAGCACGTGACCGGGCGCATCACGGTGCGCGAGGCGGGCTTTCGCTACGGCAACCGTGCGGTCATCCGCAACCTCGATCTTGAAATCGCGCCCGGCGAAATGATTGGCCTGGTCGGTCACAGCGGTTCGGGCAAGAGCACCCTGGTCAACCTGATCTGCCGTTTCTACGACGTTTCCGAGGGCGTCATCGAACTCGATGGTGTCGACATCCGGCAGCTGCGCATTGCCGACTTCCGTCGCCAGATTGGCCTGGTGCTGCAGGAGCCCTTCCTGTTTTTTGGCACGATCGCCGACAACATCGCCTACGGCAAGCCCGATGCGACGCGCGAGGACATCATCGCCGCAGCGCGTGCGGCCCATGCCCACGAATTCATTTTGCGCATGCCGCAAGGCTATGACTCGCTCGTGGGCGAGCGCGGCCAGGGCCTCTCGGGCGGCGAGCGCCAGCGCATCAGCATCGCCCGCGCCTTGCTGATCAACCCGCGCATCCTCATCCTTGACGAAGCGACTTCGGCGGTGGACACCGAGACCGAAAAGGAAATCCAGAAGGCGCTCGACAACCTGGTGCGCGGTCGCACGACGATTGCCATTGCGCACCGGCTGTCCACCTTGCGCAAGGCCGACCGCCTGGTGGTCATGGACAAGGGGGTGGTGGTCGAGGAGGGCAACCACGACCAGCTCATGGCGCAAGAAGGTGCCTACTGGCGCCTCTACCAGGCGCAGCAGCGCCAGGCCGAGGCCGAAGGGGCCGTTCTGGGGCGAGAGACCGAAGAGGTGCAGGCATGAGGACAGGACATCTCGAACGCAGCCCGCTGGGCCGATGGGTCTGGGTGGATGCCACAGGTGTGCGCCACGACAAGGTGGTGGTGGTGCGGGCCTACCCTGTGACGGCCCCCGAGCAGGGGGTGGGCGTCATGGACGCAGAAGGCCATGAACTGGCCTGGTTCGATCGGCTCGATCAGGTGGCACAGCCGCTGCAGGATGTGTTGCGTCAGGCCATTTCGGAGCGTGAATTCCTCCCTGAAATTCAACGGCTCCAGGCCGTCAGCAGCGTGGTCGCCCCCAGTTTCTGGACGGTTCAGACCGACCGTGGGCCAGCGCGCTTCCTGCTCAAGGGGGAGGAAGACATCCGCCGCCTGACGGGCAAAACGCTGATCGTCAGCGATGTCGACGGGGTGCAGTACCTCATCCGTGATCCGCTGGCGCTGGACAAGCATTCGCGCAAGCTGCTCGACCGCTTCATGTGAGGCGGCCTCCCTCGTCATTCCCGGCCCTTCCTCGTCATTCCCGGCCTGACCGGGAATCCATGCGCAAAACAGCGCACTCAAAGTGGCCAAACTTCAGCCCCAGCTGCGCGTGAGCAGCTCGTCCAACGCATCGGCGATCACCTGCCCCTGATCGGCCAAACTGCCCACGCACGCACCCAACTGGTCGCTGGCCACCGACACCATGTCCAGCGGATGCAACACCAGCGTCTGGCCTTTGATTTTGAACACTGGGTTCATGCGCGTGCCTGCCACTTTGGCCCCTGCAGGCAAGGCGGAACGCAGTACAAGTGGCACCACGACCCGGCGGCGGTAACCGTCGAACAGCGAAGACTGCACCAACACCACCATGGGCACCGTGGCCTGCATGGGGCCGGGGTTCAGGTGAACGTCATATTGCGGCATGACTGGGCTTCAAAGCGTGGAATGCCCATCGGCATAAGAGCCAGCGGTCTCGTGCCATGCGTTCCAACTGGCCACCGCCTGCTGCACCTGCTGACGGTGCTGCTGGCGTGACTGCCGCTCAGCGAGCACGTAGTTTTGCAGCATCTCTTCGACCTTGGCCGAGAGGTTGCCGCAGTACTGGCGCGACTCCTGTACCAGCGCTGCGCTCAGCGTGAGGTTGACCGGTTTTTTGCCGACGGATTCAGAGACTGACATGGCATGCACCCCTTTCATGCGCATTCTATGCGCATGATGGATGGCAAGCAGAAAACAGATGGCAAGCAGAAAACTACACGCCAAAAAGAACCGGGACCAAGGCCTCGCACACCGGGACGCGTCCTGTCGCTGCGCCCAAGCAACAAACCCGGCACAAAACTGTTTTCATGGATGCAAGCCACTGCCCTGCAGAGCACACTGGCATAATTTCCACTCGCTCACGGTCGCCTGTTGCGGCCGATTTTTTTGACTTCAAAGGAAAGCGCATGAACACCACCCCCTCCGGCCTGCAGTACGAAGACACCGTTGTCGGCGAGGGCGAAGCCGCACGGGCGGGGCAGGACGTGGTCGTGCACTACACCGGCTGGCTTTACAAGGACGGCCAGCAGGGGGCCAAGTTCGATTCGAGCAAGGACCGTCGCGACCCCTTCGTCTTTGCGCTGGGGGCAGGCATGGTCATCCAAGGCTGGGACGAAGGTGTGGCGGGCATGAGAGTGGGCGGCGCCCGCACCCTGATCATCCCGCCCGAGCTGGGCTATGGTGCCCGTGGCGCGGGCGGCGTCATTCCGCCGAACGCCACCCTCAAGTTCGACGTTGAGCTGCTGGCGGTCGAATAAGGTTCGGTCTCTCAGAAACTCGTCATCCTTGGATTTGATCCGGGGATCCCTCCAAAGCCATGGATTCCCCGGTCAAGCCGGGGAATGACGGATGGATGCCGTGAATTGCCCGGTCTAGCCGGGGAATGACGGATGGATGCCTTGGATTGCCCGGTCTGCCGGGGAATGACGAGCTGACGGGCTGGTTTTCCTGCTCTGGCCGGGGAATGACGAGAAACCCCTTGAAATTTCCGGCACGGGCCCTAGCTAAAGCCCTGGATTTTTATTTGCTGTTTTTCTCAAGCCCCATGTCCGATCACACCCCTTCCCAAGACAATGCTGCAGCGACCCCCGAGGCCCCGCAGACCGCAGCCTCCGAGCAGGACCTGGCCGCCCAGTTGGCCGCTCAGTTGGCTGATCTGAAGGCCAAGAACGCCGAACTGGCCGACCTCTACCTGCGCGCCCAGGCCGACGTGCAAAACGCCCGCCGCCGTGCCGACGAGGAAATCGCCAAGTCCCGCAAGTTCGCGGTTGAAGGCTTCGCCGAAAGCCTGCTGCCGGTCATCGACAGCCTCGAAGCCGGTCTGGCCATTCCCAATGCCACCGTCGAGCAGATTCGTGAAGGCAGCGAGGCCACGCTGCGTCAGCTCAGGAGTGCGCTGGAGCGCAACAAGGTGGTGGAGGTCAATCCGGCCGTCGGCACCAAATTTGACCCGGCGCAGCACCAGGCCATCAGCATGGTGCCCCCACCGCCCGATTCCCCTCAGGAGGCCAACACGGTGGTCACCGTGCTGCAAAAGGGCTTCCTGATTGCTGATCGCGTCTTGCGCCCGGCGCTGGTCACGGTGGCCGCGCCCCAATGATGTTGGGTCACCCCGGATTGGATCCGGGGTCATGGATGCCGGATCCAGTCCGGCATGACACAAGCCAACGATCCCCTTGCGCCGGCAACTTGAAATCGACTGCCCCGCCCCCAATTCATCAACAATTCAAATCTATCCTCGGAGTTCATCATGGGAAAAATCATCGGCATTGACCTGGGCACCACCAACTCGTGCGTGGCCATCATGGAAGGCAACACCACCAAGGTGAT
>CAYSIY010000045.1:0-12623 GCA_964431215.1 uncultured Limnohabitans sp. | reverse complement strand
ACGGGCACCTGGTAGTTGGCACCACCGACGCGGCGGGACTTGACTTCCACCATCGGCTTGACGTTGTTGATGGCGGTGGTGAAAAGTTCCAGCGCGTCTTTGCCGGTCTTTTGCTCCATGGTCTGGAGGGCACCGTAAATGATGCGCTCTGCAACCGCCTTTTTGCCGCCTTCCATGATCACGTTCATGAACTTGGAGAGCTCGACATTGCCGAACTTGGGATCCGGCAGGATTTCACGTTTAGGGACTTCGCGACGACGTGGCATTTTTCACCTCTTTGCTTCAGTTGATGGCTGGACGTCCTTGTTATCCAGACACCCCGCAAATCCATCCGGGATTTGCACTTACTCGACCCGTGTTCGGGGTCACTACGCTGGGCCGGCTCGTCATGAAACCAACTCAGCACCTAAAAAAACAGCGGCTTACTTGGCCTTGGGCTTTTTGGCGCCGTACTTGGAGCGGGCCTGCTTGCGGTCTTTCACGCCTTGCAGGTCCAGCGAACCGCGGACGATGTGGTAACGCACACCGGGCAAGTCCTTGACACGGCCACCGCGCACCAGAACCACGGAGTGTTCCTGCAGGTTGTGGCCTTCACCGCCGATGTAGGAAATGACTTCGAAACCGTTAGTCAGGCGCACTTTGGCGACCTTACGCAGCGCGGAGTTCGGCTTCTTTGGCGTCGTGGTGTACACGCGGGTGCAGACGCCGCGGCGTTGCGGCGAGTTTTGCATCGCGGGGCTCTTCGATTTGGTCTTTTCGACCTCACGGCCCTGACGCACCAATTGATTGATGGTTGGCATTGAAAACGTCCCTAAACGTTTGAATTGACAATAAAAACTTCTCCGCCCCAAATGCGGAAAAGCCCGGCAGTATAACGTCCTGGCAGGCTTTTGGCAAAAAATGAGGGCGTGCGGAGGTTGGCGAAGCGTGGCTCTTACTGGATCCAGAGCCTCAAGGCGTCCCAGGCACGGCCAAAAACACCCGCTTCGCTCACGCCTTCCAAGGCCACCAGGGGCACATCGAGCAGGGGCTCTTCGCCTCGGAACACCTTGAGAGTGCCGAGGGCCTGACCCTTGCCAATGGGTGCCACGACCGGTTCCGGGCGACTGACCCGGGTCTTGAGCTGGCCCGCACTGCCTGCCGGCACAGCCACCACCAAGGGGCGAGTCGAGCCCAGCTTGACCTCGGAGGCCTGACCCTTCCAGACCTTGGGCGTGGCGACAGCCTGACCGGCCTCGAACAGCTTGACGGCGTCAAAGGCGGTGTATCCCCAGTTCAGCAGCTTCTGGCTTTCATTGGCGCGGGCGTTTTCACTGTCGGCCCCCAGCACGATCGACAGCAGACGGCGCTGCCCCACATTGGGAACGTCGCGTCGGGCTGTGGCGACCAGGCAATAACCGGCGGCCTGGGTGTGGCCGGTCTTGAGGCCATCCACACTCGGGTCACGAAACAGGAGGAGGTTGCGATTGGTGTCGTTGGCCGCCGGGGTGCCCTCGTAGCGGTACTTCTTGATCGCGTAAAAGTTCACATATTCCGGAAAGTCACGCATCAGGCGCTGGGTCAGGATGCCCAGATCGCGCGCGGTGGTCGTGTGGCCAGGCTCGGTCAGACCCTCGGGGTTCCTGTAACGGGTCCCTTTCATGCCCAGGAGTTTCGTCTGCTCGTTCATCAGCTCCACAAAACGCTCGACCGAGCCCCCCACGCCCTCGGCCAGGGCCACCGTCGCGTCGTTGCCGGACTGGACGATCATGCCCTTGATCAGGTCCTCGACCGGCACCCGCATCTTGGGGTCGATGAACATGCGCGAGCCCGGCATCTTCCAGGCACGTTCGGACACCGGCAGGGCCTGCCTGAGGTCGATCTTCCTGGCCCGCAGGGCATCAAAGACCAGATAGGCCGTCATCAGTTTGGTCAGCGAGGCCGGTTCAACCGGCATGTCAGGGTCCTTGGCGGCGAGCACCTGGTTGGCCGTGATGTCGATGAGCAGGTAGGCCTTGGCCGCGATTTCGGGCGGCTGAGGCATCTGGGCATGGGAAGCACACGAAAACACAAGGGCCAGGGTGGCGGCCAGGGCTTGAACAATCAATTTCATCGACATTCCGGAAATCAGGCTTGAACAGGGGTCAGCAGATGCCGAACCACCAGCGATTTGAGCAGTGGCAATTGTCCGTGAAAGAAATGCTCGACCCCGGGAATCACCGTCACCGGAAGGCATTGCGGACGCGCCCAGTCCATCACGCTGGACAGGACCACGGTGTCATCCTGCTCCCCATGCAGCAGCAAGGTTCGCTCGTGAAGCCCTGGCGCAATGGGTGCCACCTCAAAGCGTGACGCCGCCGTGCCGACCAGCACGATTTTTTCGGGCTGGCGAGGGGCCATGCCGGCGACCACGTGGCTGGTCACGAACGCACCGAAAGAAAAGCCGGCGACAGCGATTGGCCCTTCGGGTGCCACCTGCCCCATGACCTGCAGCATGTCTGCAGCCTCGCCACGGCCTTCGTCATAGGCACCCTCACTGGCACCCACGCCCCGAAAATTAAAGCGTACCGTGCGCCAGCCCGTCTGGACAAAGGCCCGCGCTAGGGTTTGCACCACCTTGTTGGTCATGGTGCCGCCAAAAAGCGGGTGTGGATGCGCAATCAGGGCCGTGCCGCGCGACTGGCCAACTGGCAAGTCCAGCAAGGCTTCGATCGCACCGACGCCGCCCTGCAGCCTGATGGATTGCGTGGCCGCATTCATCAGCGGCCCGCGCTCGCCGGTGTCAGCAGGCGCTCGACCACCAGGCCGCCCTTGAGATGGCTCTCAACGATCTCGTCGATGTCGGACGCATCCACATAGGTGTACCAGATGGCCTCAGGGTAAACCACCGCCACCGGGCCGCCACTGCAACGGTCCAGACAACCCGCCTTGTTCACGCGCACCTGCCCGGGACCGGACAGACCGAGGTCTTTGACGCGTTTCTTGCAATGATCAAAGGCCGCCTGGGCATCGTGCCGGGCACAGCAGGCCTCATCGTTGCCACGCTCATTGAGGCAAAAAAAGATGTGCCGCTTGAAGTAAGAAGGATGGTTCGTGCTCATCGCCGGCATTGTAGGTTCGTGTTCATACCCGGACGACAGCACCGGAAAGCCTGCGCACCAAATGCAACAGAAGCGCATACGGCCAGAGCCAGCCCAGCCACTGGATGAGGCCGTGGAAGCGAATGAAGCGGCCCTGCTCCCAGTCCTGCAGCGTCTGGGCAAAGTAGACGTTGCCGGAAGCCTGATTGAGCAGGGACAACTGCCACACCAGACACACCAGGGCGAGCACCATGCAGGCCCGCGGCGGCAAGACGACGAGCACAAGCGCAAGCACGGCCGCCAGCAGCCCCCCTCTGAGCACCTCAGGGCCGACCCAGCCCCAGGCATGGGTCGGCCCATAGGTGAGCGCCGCCGACAGGCCACTGGCAGCGGCCCCCAGCAGCAGGACCAGGACCGTCATCCACAGCCGTTGTGAGAACCCGCGCAGCACGCTGTAGGCCAGCAAGCAGGGGAGCAGCAAACCCATGGCAATACAGAGCACTTCGCTGATGGGCAGCAGGGGTTGCAGCTCCAGCTCCCGCATGGGCAACCATTCAATCCACGGCGTGCCTTGCAGCGCGTTCGCCACCGCAGCCTCCAGACGCTCGAACACCTGACCCAGACCAAAGGGCACCGAGACCGGAAACAGCAGGGCCAGCGGCCACAACACCAGCAAAACCAGGGCACCACTGGCATCGGCCACGAACCAGCGCTCGCGCCAACGGCTCCATTGCGCCAACATTCCCCACGCCGCCAGCAAGCGTGCCAACAGGGCGCCCAGCCAGGCCCCCAGCGTGTTGAGCGCCAGGTCCACATTGGAGGGAACCCGCATCGGCAAGAACATCTGAAAGGACTCCATGAGCAGCGACAAAAGCAGTGCCAGCAACGTGACCAGGCCCAGCACCGGCGACTGCGGGCGCTGGCGCAAGACCGCCACGCCCCCCAGAAAACCCAGGGGGGCATAGCCAAGCACATTAGAGACAAGGTCGAAACCAGTCCAATACTGCGGCAGGGGTGAGGTCAGGAAGCTCCAGGGGGCGATGCCCTGGATGCGCCAGCCCTCAAAAGGGTAGAGGCTGGCATAGACCACCAGGCCCGCATACAGGCAGCACAGAGGCCAGGCGGCTGAACGTCGCAAGCCCATGCCACCCACCCGCTCAGAAAGGCTTGACCACCACCAGGCACACCGCCGCCAGCATCATGAGCACAGGTGCCTCGTTGAACCAGCGGAACCAGACATGACCGCGCTGCATCTGGCCCGCCTCGAACTTGCGCAGGATGCGGGCACAACTGTGGTGGTAACCGAGCAGCAACAACACGATCAGCAGCTTGGCATGCATCCAGCCATTACCGGGGCCTTTGCCGATGCCGTAGTACAGCCACAGCCACAGGCCCAGGCCCAACGCCGGGACCGCCAGGATCGTCATGAAGCGGTAGAGCTTGCGGGCCATCAGCAACAGGCGTTGCCGCTCAGCATGGGAGTCGGCCGGCACCATGGCCAGGTTGACAAAAATGCGCGGCAAGTAAAACAGGCCGGCAAACCAGCTGGCGATGAACACGATGTGAAGGGCTTTGATCCAGAGCATGCAAGCAGTGTAGTCGGGCTCTGCTCTGGGCAGCAGACAAAAAAAACCCCCGACCCAGAGGCCGAGGGCGAGAAGCCTTTTTGCTATCAAACATCAAGGCACCCGCTCAGGGAGGAAAAGCGGGGGGCAGCAAGCCGCCCGGGCGAAATGTATCAAATAACAAAACCACCAACAAGGTCAATATCTGTTTTTTCACCACAGACGCGCCACCGTGTTGGCCCGATGCAGCCCAACGGACAGCCGCGATCCCGGAGTTCGGGCACAATTTTTGGCATGACCTCCTTCGCCGCCTTCCCCGCCAACCGTCCGCGCCGCCTGCGCCGCGACGACTTCACCCGCAACCTGGTGCGCGAACACCGCGTCACGGCCCATGACCTGATCTACCCGGTGTTTGTGCTCGATGGCCAGAACCAGCGCCAGCAGGTCGGCTCCATGCCGGGGGTGGAACGACTGAGTCTCGACCTGCTGCTGCCGGTGGCCGAGGATTGCGTCAGGCTTGGCATCCCGGTCATGGCGCTGTTCCCGGTGATCGATGCGTCGCTCAAAGACCCGACCGGCCGGGAGGCCATGAACCCCGACGGACTGGTGCCACGGGTGGTGCGCGAGCTCAAAAAGCGCTTTCCTGAGCTGGGCGTCATGACCGACGTGGCCCTGGATCCCTTCACCAGCCATGGCCAGGATGGCCTGCTCGACGAAACCGGCTACATCCTGAACGACGAGACCAGCGCGGTGCTGGTGCAACAGGCACTCACCCAGGCCGATGCCGGGGTGGACATCGTCGCGCCCAGCGACATGATGGACGGGCGCATCGGTGCGATTCGCACAGCGCTGGAGTCACACGGCCACATCCACACCCGAATCATGGCCTACAGCGCCAAGTACGCCAGTGCCTTTTATGGCCCCTTCCGGGACGCCGTAGGCTCGGCCGCGAACCTGGGCAAAAGCAACAAGAAGGTCTACCAGATGGACCCGGGCAACACCGATGAAGCCCTCAAGGAAGTGGCCCTCGACATCGCTGAAGGTGCCGACATGGTGATGGTCAAGCCCGGCATGCCTTATCTGGACGTGGTGCGCCGCGTCAAGGACGAGTTCCGCGTGCCCACCTTCGCCTACCAGGTGTCGGGGGAATACGCCATGCTCAAGGCCGCCGCCCAAAACGGCTGGCTGGACCACGACGCGGTCATGCTCGAAAGCCTGCTGGCCTTCAAGCGCGCGGGGGCCGACGGCGTGCTCACCTACTTCGCACGGGATGTGGCACGCATCGTGCAACGTCTGCCCTGAGCCACACATGCGTGTCTTCAGCGTCTCGGACACGCAGGTGCAGCTCGGGCTGACGCTGCCCGAAAAGCTGCCCGAGCAGGGCTTCATCTGGATCGCCTGCTCACACACCGACTTCGCAACGGCGCTCTCGTCGATTCAGGACTCACTCGAGCGCCTGACCGGGCAGGGTCTGGTGGACCTGCATGTCTCGGACTTGCTCAACCCGCAACTGCCCTCGCACTTTGACTTCAGCGCACATTACGACCTGATGGTGTTTCGGCGGCTGGCGCAACGCGATGGCACTGCGGCAGCGGCACCGCGCCAGGCCAGCGGCAAGCGCCCCGGCCCACCGGTGCTGCAACGCATCGACACCCATCCGGTCGGTTTTGCCGTGTTTGACCGGGTGCTGCTGAGCGTGCACCCCGAAGACTGCGCGGTCCGCGAAGCCTACGCGACCCGGCTGCTGGCCACAGCCAGTCCCGCGCACAGCGAATCCGACACGCGATCAACCGGCGCACGCGGGGTGCCCCGCAGTCCGGCCGACATGATGCTGCGCATCCTCAGCCAGATGGTGGACAGCTATCTGGAGCTGCGCCGCGAGCTCAGTCGCCAGCTCGACCACTGGCAAAGCGAATTGCTCAGCCCGCGCACACGCTTTTCACGCTGGGATGCACTGCTGCACGCCCGCACCGCACTGCACCATCTCGAATCGCTCTGCGAAGACCAGCGCACCGCCGTGCAGAACTGGACCGAATCCCTCGAAGGCTGGCATGTCGCAACCGGCAGCGATGCTGCGCGCGAGCTGGATTTGCTCAAGATCCGAAGCCGCGATGTGCTTGAACACATCGACCGCGTGGTGCAGCATGTACGCCGACTGGAGCACAACACCGAGACGGCGGTGCAGATGCACTTCAATGTCCAGAGCAACCGCACCAACGACATCATGCGCACGCTCACCGCCCTGACGGCCATCTTCCTGCCACTGAACCTGATCGCCGGGATCTTCGGCATGAACTTCGAGTTCATGCCCTGGCTGCACCAGGCCAGCGCGTTCTGGTGGACGCTGGGCAGCATGGTGGCCATCGCGGCGTCGCTCGGTCTGGTGTTCTGGCGCAAGCGTTACCTGGCCCGAACGGCCAGGTAGGCCGGCTCAGCCCAGGTGCCGCGCAAAAAACGCCAGCGTGCGCTCGCGTGCCAGCCTGGCCGAGGGTTCGTGCCAGGAGCCCCGCTGGTCGCAATTGAAGCCATGATGGGCCGCGTAGGTGTACACCGACACCTCAGGATGTGCCTTCCTGAAAGACTCAACGGTGTCGAGCGCAATCCACTTGTCCTCTTCGGCAAAGTGGGCCAGCACCGGCACCTGGGGGCGGCGCGCGATTTCCTCGGGGGTGGTCACGCCGCCACCGTAGTAAGGCACTGCCGCGCTCAAGCCTGAGAGCAGGCAGGCCGAGCGCCAGGTCAGCAGGCCTCCCCAGCAATAACCCACCATGCCCACCTTGCCACCAGCCGCCTTGGCCGCATGGTGGATGGCAGCCTGAATGTCCTGCAGCACGCCGGGCGCGGGTAAAGACTCCACCGCCATCTTGTAGCCAAAACCTTCGCCCATGTCGGCATCGCTGTAGCCCAGCTCCACACCTGGCCTGACACGGTGAAAGCAGGCTGGCGCCACCGCCAGATAACCCTCGGACGCATAGCCGTCGGCCACGCTGCGAATGTGGCGGTTGACGCCAAAAATCTCCTGGATCACCACCACCGCGCCACGCGGCGCACCGGCAGGCCGGGCTTCGTAGGCAGGCACCGGGGTGCCATCGGCGCTATGGAGTTCAATCATTGTTCCCATGTTTTGCTCCTTGAAGTGCTTCAATGCATCAGGGCGCGTTCGACAAAGTCGAGCCGGTCCTGGCCCCAGAAAATTTCACCGTCAATGACATAGCTGGGTGCCCCGAAGACCCCGGCATCTATCGCTTGCTGTGTGTAAGCTTCATAGCGCTCATGGGCGGCCTGGCTGTGCGATTGCTCCAGCACACTGGCAGGCACACCGGTTTCGTGCAGCAACTCGGCCAGCACTTTCTCATCGGCGATGTTGCGCTCCTGCGCCCAGCAGGCGGCGAGCACGGCACCGGCCACCCGCATGGCGGCTTCGGAGCCCGAGGCCAGATCTGCCGCGATGATCAGCCTGGCTGCATCGTCCCCTCCCACCGGGAAATACTTGGGCTTGAGGTTCAGCGGCGCACCCAGATGCTCGCTAAAGCGCTGCAGCTCCACCAGACGGTAGGCCTGGCGCTGGGGGGCTCGTTGCCCCAACGGCAGACCGCCGGAAATCGGGAACACCTTGCCGCCAAGGTCGATCGGCATGACCCGGATCGTGGCCCCTGCGCGGCGTGCAATGTCGGCCAAACGCTGGTGGCCCAGATAGGCCCAAGGACTCTGGGGGGCGAAGTAATAGTCGACTGTGCGACCCATACGGTCTCCTGGCTGGTTTATCGTGACAAGCAGGCGGTTGTACCCGCTTTGCAGACATCTTGCAGGAGACGCGCCATGGAGAAGGTCTTGTTGGTGACCGGCGGCAGCCGGGGGATTGGGGCTGCGACCGCTCTGCTGGCCGCACGACAGGGCTGGGCCGTCGCGGTGAACTACAGCGCCAACTCACTGGCCGCCGACGACGTGGTGCGCGAGATCCGCGCAGGCGGTGGTCGCGCCATGGCGGTGCAGGCCGATGTGGCCGACGAGACCCAGGTGCTGCGCATGTTCGAACAGGTGGACGCCAAATTCGGTCGCCTGACCGGCCTGGTGAACAACGCTGGCGTGGTGGATGTCACGGCCCGCGTCGAAGACATGAGCGTGGCGCGCTGGAGGCGCATGTTCGACATCAACGTCATCGGCAGCCTGATCTGTGCCCGCGAAGCCGTGCGCCGCATGAGCACCCAGCACGGCGGATCGGGCGGCAGCATCGTCAATCTCTCCAGCGCCGCCGCCCGTCTGGGCGCACCCGGCCAGTATGTGGACTACGCCGCTGCCAAAGGCGCCATCGACGCCTTCACCCTTGGCCTGGCCAAGGAGGTGGCGGCCGAAGGCATCCGCGTCAATGCGGTGCGCCCGGGCCTGATCGACACCGAGATCCACGCCTCGGGTGGCCTGCCCCACCGCGTCCGGGACCTGCAGCACCTGGTGCCCATGCAGCGCGGCGGCAGCGCCCTGGAGGTGGCGCAGGCCATCGTCTGGCTGCTGGGCGAAGACGCCAGCTACACCACCATGAGCCTGATCGACGTGTCCGGCGGTCGCTGATGGTCATCCCTGTGCGGAGCCACCGACCCGAAGCCTTCACAATCGCGCCATGGACCTGAAACCCCTGATCACCCTGCTGGCCATCGTCAACCCCTTGGCCTGCGTTCCGTTCTTTATCCACTACACCCAGGGCTTTGGCCGCGCACAGCGCCAGCGCACGGTGCTGATCGCCTCGTTCAGCGCCTTCGCCGTGATCGCGGCCAGCGCCCTGCTCGGCCTGCAGATACTGGAATTTTTCGGCATCTCGCTGGCGAGCTTCCAGGTCGGCGGCGGCATGCTGCTCCTGACCTCCGCTCTGGCCATGCTCAATGCCCAGCCGGCCGAAGCCCGGGCCAACGCCGAAGAAGTGCACGACGCCGAGGCCCGCGCTGCCGTGGGCGCCAGCATTGCGGTGGTGCCCCTGACCATCCCCTTGCTCACCGGCCCGGCCACCATGTCCACCGTGGTGATCTATGCGGAAAAAGCCCGCACCGCCTTGCAACTGGGCACCCTGGTGGGCTATGGCGTGGTCATTGGCCTGGCCACCGCGCTGTGCTTTTCATTGGCCACGCCCATTGCGCGCATCCTGGGGCGCACCGGCATCAACGTCATGACCCGCCTGATGGGCCTGATCCTGGCGGCGCTGGCGGTAGAGGTGATGACCGACGGTCTGCACAAGCTGTTTCCGGTGCTCGCCGGCCGTTGAACCCCGACCCCGAGGCGAATGTATTTTGACGCTGCGGCCGGCATCTTTTATGCTTTTCACCAGAGTGTCATTCGCTGCTTTTTCGGAGTCTTCACCATGTCTGCCCAAAGTCTGGTTCCGCAGCCTGTAATCCGGCTGCCAATTGCCCACATGCACACCGTGTTTGACACCGCCGAGGTCGAGCGCAAGCTGCACAAGCTCCGTGAGCGCAACTCAGGCCGCGAACACGACAGCCTGTGCAGCACCTACGAACGCATGCTCGAGTCCGGCCCGGAGCGCTTTTCGGTCAAGCCCTCGGGCATCCCGGACATGGCCGGTCTCTACGACGCCCTGCCCAACTTCGGCCCCGCGCTCGACGAAGTGCGGCGCAACCTGGCCTTGAGTCAGGACAGCCGCGACCACCTGGACATCACGCCCATGCTGCTGCTGGGACCACCAGGCATCGGCAAAACCCATTTCGCCCACCAGATTGCGCAGTTGCTGGGCACCGGCATGACGCTGGTCCCCATGAGCTCAATGACCGCAGGGTGGTTGCTGTCGGGCTCTTCAGCACAATGGAAAGGTTCGCGCCCCGGCAAGGTGTTCGAGGCCATTGTGGACGGGCAATACGCCAACCCGGTGATCGTGGTCGACGAGGTCGACAAGGCCAGCAACGACGCGCAGTACGACCCGCTGGGAGCGCTTTACAGCCTGCTCGAACACGACACCGCGCAGCGCTTTGTGGATGAGTTTGCCGAAGTGGGCATTGACGCCAGTCAGGTGATCTGGGTGCTGACGGCCAACGACGAACGCAGCATCCCCGAGCCCATCCTCAACCGCATGAATGTGTTCGAAGTCCAGCCGCCCGACGCCGAAGCGGCGCGCAAGATCGCCCTGCGCCTGTACCGAAGCATCCGTGCCGAGCACGAATGGGGCCAACGTTTTGCGCCCGAGCCGTGCGACGAAGTTCTGGAGCGTCTGATCGATATGCCCCCACGTGAAATGCGCCGTGCCTGGATGACCGCCTTTGGCAATGCCCGGCTCGATGGCCGCGACCAACTCCAGGTGGACGACCTTCCTTCCGCTTCAGGCGGGCGCAGCCGGATCGGCTTTCTGGGCTGATTCGCCAGACCCCAGCCGGCCAGCACCACAAGCCCCTGGCCCGGCAGGGCGCGGCCGCATCTCAGGCCGCAAAGCCACCCGCCAGCCCCTCGCGCAGGTGCGTCACCAGCGCCGAAACCGCCCGCGGCACATGGGGGGTGTAAGGACGGATGGCAAAAATATGGCGGCCAAATCCCCCATCGACCTGCCAGCCGGGCAAGACCCGCACCAACTGCCCCTTGCGCAGCGATGCCTGCGCCGAAAAATCGGGCAGCAAGGCGATGCCGGCACCCGCCAGCGCCGCTTCGCGCAAGGCCTCGCTGTTGTTGGCGGCCAGGCTTCCACGCACGGGCACATTGATCGCGCCCTCCGACGGGTCGGCCTGCGCGGGCAGGAAGCCCCAGATCGGGGTGTCCTGCGAACGGGGGTAATGCAGGCAGTTGTGCTGCGCCAGCTCGGCAGGCGTTTGCGGGGTACCGGCGCGGCGCAGATATGCCCGGCTCGCCACCAGCACCGAGGCGGTGTCGCACAGCGTCCAGGCCACATGGGTGTCGGGGGCGCGCTCGGTGTGGCGGATCGCCAGATCAAAACCTTCGGTGGCCAGTGATCGCAGACGGTCGGCCATGTCCAGCTCCAGGCGCACCTGGGGGTGCAGGCGCAGAAACTCGGTCAGCAAGGGCATGAGCTGCTGGCGGGCCAGCGCCACCGGTGCCGTCACCCGCAGCAAGCCGCTGGGCTGCTCGGCCAAGTCACGCACCTGCTCGAAGGTCTGCGCAATCTGCTCGAATGAGGCGCGGGTTTCGTCCACCAGCCGCTGGCCTGCCTCGGTCAGGCGCACGCTGCGGGTGGTGCGCTGCACCAGGGGCACGCGGGCGGCGCGCTCGAGATCGGCAATGCGCTGGCTCACGGCCGCCTTGCTCACGCCCAGGCGGGCGGCAGCGGCCGTGTAACTGCCTTGCTGGGCCAGCACGCTGAGCCAGTGCAGATGGCCCCAAAGGGCCGTGATTTTTTGGGCATCCATAGCTCGATTGTTCACCATATTGAACAATCAATTCAAATCCGAAGGCTTGTTTCCGGGCCACGGTCTTTCTAGACTGCCCGGCATCACTGTCCTGGCGTCGCCTCTTGTGGTTTCATGCGCCAGGCATTCATCGCGGCCAGAGGCCGCTCCTGACGAAAGACCTCCATGAGCATTTCCAGCATAGGGCATTACATCGCCGGTCAGCGCGCCTCTGGCCAGTCGGGCCGCACCCAGCCCGTCACAAACCCCGCCACGGGCACAGTGACCGGCAACGTGGCCTTGGCCAACAGCGCCGAAGTGGGCAAGGCCGTGGCCGCTGCGCAAGCCGCCTTCCCGGCCTGGGCCGACACACCGCCGCTTCGCCGCGCCCGCGTGATGTTCAAGTTTCTGGAGCTGCTCAACCAACACCGCGACACGCTGGCGCACATGATCACCGCCGAGCACGGCAAGGTCTTCACCGACGCGCAGGGCGAAGTGACCCGTGGCATCGAGATTGTCGAGTTCGCCACCGGCATCCCCCAACTGCTCAAGGGCGACTTCACCGACCAAGTGTCCACCGGCATCGACAACTGGACCCTGCGCCAGCCCCTGGGCGTGATGGCGGGCATCACACCGTTCAATTTTCCGGTCATGGTGCCGATGTGGAT